>JAJQFQ010000228.1 GCA_021201035.1 Clostridiales bacterium | reverse complement strand
TCTGTGGGCTCGCCGGGGATATCCTCCCCTTCTCCCTCTGGCAGATCTGTGGGCTCGCCGGGAATATCCTCCCCTTCGCCTTCCGGTATATCTACAGGCTCGCCGGGGATGTCCTCTCCTTCGCCTTCAGGTACGTCTGTGGGTTCGCCGGGGATGCCCTCCCCTTCTCCCTCTGGCAGATCCTCGGGTTCTCCAGGGACGTCCTCTCCTTCGCCTTCAGGCATGTCTGTGGACTCGCCGGGGATATCCTCTCCTTCGCCTTCTGGCACATCCACAGGCGCGTTGGGGATATCCTCCCCTTCGCCCTCTGGCAGATCCTCAGGTTCTCCGGAGGTGTCCTCCCCTTCTCCCTCTGGCAGATCTGTGGGCTCGCCGGGGATATCTTCCCCCTCGCCCTCTGGCAGATCCTCAGGTTCTCCGGGGATGTCCTCCCCTTCTCCTTCCAGCATGTCTGTGGGCTCTTCGGGGATGTCCTCTCCTTCGCCTTCCGATATATCTACAGGCTCTCCGGGGATATCCTCTCCTTCGCCTTCAGGCACATCCACAGGCGCGTCGGGGATGTCCTCCCCTTCTCCCTCTGGCAAATCCTCAGGCTCGCCGGGGATGTCCTCCCCTTCTCCTTCCGGTATATCTTCCGGAATTTCCTCTGGTTCTTCCGGCAATTCTTCTCCCTCATCGGGCAATTCATCTCCGGAAATATCTTCCGGCAGTTCATCTCCCGGAAGATCATCTGCCTCATCTGTCACTTCATCATCCGGAACATCTCCGATTTCCTCCGGCAACTCTTCCGGAATATCTCCAGATTCTTCATCTACATCATCTGACACATCGTCCGATTCTTCCGGTATATCATCAGAAATATCTTCCGGTATGTCCTCAGATATGTCTTCCGGTATATCTTCCGGTATATCTTCGGGAATATCCTCGGGTATGTCTTCCGGTATGTCTTCGGGAATATCCTCGGGTATGTCTTCCGGTATATCTTCCGGTATATCTTCAGGAATATCCTCTGGTATATCTTCCGGTATATCAACAGGAACATCGTCCATCTCAGGCACTTCAAAGCCTGAGTCATCCGGCTCTATATCATCAAATCCGCTGTCGTCCATCTCGAAATCTTCATCCATAACGACACTCCTCTCCCAGATACACCAGATACTCTTTTACTGGTTATTCATGATTTGCTGTGTCAATATAATACAAGGTTATTAGATTGACCCTGGCATCATCATCTTATCTCCTCGACAACCCCTTCTGCAGCTTTGCCAACGCTTCCTCCGGCTTATTTTTCAGGTAAATCAGGTAATTATATGCGCCAATCGGTTTCAAAAATGTACTCTCTTCAATCATCTGCGCCGTATATCCCTGAACAGTAACCGGGCTTTCCTCAGGAAAAGCCCCCGTACGGATATACGAAACCAGTTCCTGCATAATCTCAGGATGTTTTTCTATCTTATCGCACATCTGATCTGCAATAATATCTGTCAGATGCTCCTCATCTTTTAAATACTGATATATGATTGATCTCATTGTCTCTCCTTCAGCATGTTTTCATAATAATCACCATAGTCTCTTGCATCAGATTCAATCAGCTGATTCTCATAAGCTTCAAAATCGACTTCCGCCGTAATATAATTTTCAAACTCATACTTATGCTGATAATCTTCTTCTGTCTGCGGATTCTCTGCCCGTTCGTGCTGATAACAATGCCTGCTTTCATGAGCAATCGTATTGACTACATTTTCCACATCATCCATATAGGCTGTATTGATTGTGATTTTATTCGTCTCATTATTATAATATCCATAGGTCTGAATGCCTTCCGGATCATTCAAATCACAGAATTCAACTTCCGGCGGATTCTCAAAATCTAACTCTTTACCGATATATTCCCCAAGTTCTGTAACGGCTTCCTGTCGTTCCGCGTCAGACAGACCTTCCCAGTTCTCTTTACTGAACTCATTCATAATCTCATCTAGATCTCTGATATCATTGCCCTCATCCTGATCCCCGGACGCATCCAGGGAATCCGGTTTTTTATCATGATTCATCAGATCCGGCATATCCGAGTTCCCTTTGGATTTCAGCATAGAACCCGGCATATCCCCATTTGTGGAGACTTCTTCAATTTCATCCACACGAACAGCTTTCGCCATCTCATCATAATCAGGTTCCTTGATATCCGGCGGGATGTCCTGCACTTCTTCCTCCAGCTCTGACGCAAGATCCTGCATTTCACCGGAATCTTCCGACAGATCCGGCGGGATGTCCTGTATCTTTTCCTGCTGTTCGTAATCAAATTCCGGTCTTCGGTATGTACCTGAAAGTTCATTTACATCATTTGTCTCGGTATATTCTCTCATGAAGACACCTATGCTTTCTGCAGATTATCCCGGATCGTCGCGTCATGAAGATCAATTTTTGTGCTGTATTTGATCTTACGGAACAAATGTGCCTTCACACAGGCCACAAGCGCGTCATCCATCTCCTCATCATTTAATTCCTGTCGTATTAAAAGCCTCAGCCGGGGTATCACCGTGCGTACCAGTTCGAAATCTTTGGAATCCGCATGAAAATGACGATTAAAGATCCGGCGAGCCACCTCTCGAGCCAGCACCCGTCGCCCGTAATCACATGTTTTTGAACAGTATTTCACACATGCGCATTCCGGATAGGGACGCAGCATTTCCTGTTTATCATCCCAATAAGTGGATAATTCCCGGATTCCCTCATCAGACAAAGTAATACTGATCTTATTCTGCAAACGATAATCCTCGGTTTTTACCTCCTCCGGCTCATCCAGTTTATTAAAGAAGAAAAATGCTTCTCCCGGTTTCAGTTTTGCCAACCGCTTGATCTGCGCCTCATCCATATTGGCGGAATCTGCCAGAATCTGTTTATCTGTCGCCTCAACCAGACGAAACGCAACCTTTATATCAGTCAGACCCACAACATCCGTAGATACCTTCCGCGGGGACTGATCCGCAATTACCAGGCCTACGCCGCAGGAACGTATCTCGGCAAGCATCCGTTTTACCAGTCCCTGCGCAATGGCGCTTGGATTCGCATCCCCCTGTCCGGCATTGGTGTCTGCATCGAGAAGCACATGTGCCTCCTCAAGCAAAATCACATTTCGAAGTCCTCCCTCACCGACATAATTACTGTTCACATAAGCCAGAACAGATAACAGAAGCAGTGAAATGATCAACGCTTTCTGATCGGCATTTTCTATGGCTGCCAGTTCAATGATCGTCGGTTTTGACAACATATCCTCAATCGGGATCGAACCGTAATTATCAAAAAGGTTGACCAGCGAATTCAACCTGACCACACCGGCACGTCCGATGTTTCTGGCATCACCGGTATAGCCGATGGCATCAAAGGTTTCCTGAAAACATTTTACAAAATCCGTGATATTAAACACTCTTCCCTTATCGTCACTTGTGTAGGTGTCCAGCCATCGGAAATCTGAATAACAGTTATTGATCGATTCTTCAAAAATCTTATCCAGCGGTGTAGACATCGAAACCGCGGCCGCAAAGGCAGTTTTTAAAGTAGATTTATATGTTTCCAGCTTTACATTCTTCGGCGGAATAAAGGGATTATAAATAAACGGCGAGATAAAATTTTTCCCGGGTGTGAAAACCTGAAGATCCGGGATACTCTGTACCAGAGCACGGTACTCATTTTTCACCGGTTCAATTACCAGAAACGGAATCCCGTGATCCTTCCACAGACGATCCAGAAGTCCCACGGAAAACGTGGTTTTTCCGGAACCGGGAGTTCCGACAACAAGCATATGCTTTGCCAGATCTTTTAAAGAAATGCCGATCTTATCTCCTCCGGCAGAGGATTTCAGCGTGCCGATTTCGATATCCCCGGCATTGATCAGATTACCCGCATAGGTACGGCTTGCCTTCCCGGTCTCATCCACCGGCAAACCGGCTCCCACCTTATCACTGCCCAGCGGAAGGCTGAAAAACTGAGATGCTTCCTCCGCTGTCACCAGATACGGCAGACGATAACAGGCATCTGAAAAACTACCGCTGTTCCAGAGCTGCGCATTCCTCCCGGTATTCAAAAGCATTTCATTAACCGCCCACGGAAGCGGATAAAAATTGCCGTCCTTATTGACTCTGGCCGGATAGAGATCGACATACTTCGCGCTGATCGGCTGATCGGAAGAACTGATATGCCCATAGACCCTGGACGCAATACCAGATACCGCATCCGCCTCGCCATAAACCAGTATGTTATATAAAAACAAAGCAGAGTTCTTCTGCTGCATGTAATACCGATACGTTTCGGCATGCCGATCCGCCATGGAAAATGCAACATTACCTACGGTCATATCGTGAATGCCGCTGCGAAGCGTATCCAGAATCTGTGACGTACGGCTCAGTTCTGCCTGTTCCTCATTGCTCAGCATAGTCGGAATCAATTGAAAAGAAACCGCGCAGTCCGGATAATGAATCAATGCATTGACGATCCGGCTCAAATCCCTCGTCATTCCCGGAATACGGTCAAAAGCGTAGCAAGCCGGCAAGAGCGCGTTCTGCAGATCCTCCACATACTCTTCCTTTACGATTGCTTTGACTGACTGATTCTTCACTCCGGCAATCCCGACAGACAGATCATCATAAGAAATACTCCTGTATTCATATTTCTGCAAATCCAGCGTCGCTTTGCAGACAGTCAGAAAACTTTCCACAAGGCCAATGCCCCTTGCCCGGTCCGTATCAATTGTGCGAATAATCAGAAACAATCGGATTTTCGCCTGATACGGCTGATTCTCCACCGGCTCCGTCAGCCAGAGAAGTTCCAGAGAAACATCCTTATAACATCCTTCATTTATACTCTTTACTTTATAATTCTGATATATTTCCGAAAGAAGCTGTCCCATCTCATCCTTATAATTTGCAAGGATTGCCTCCTCCGGCGTCTGTCCTCCCACAACGGACACATCCGGGATTGCCGTAATCTCCAACGCTCCCAGCACCACCATCTCATTGTTTGTCAGATATTTTGCGGATATTTCATTTTGTGCCATGATTCTATACCTCTCTTCCGCATCCGCCTTATATTATCACGGATAATCCATTCCTCCATTTGGGGGGTGACATCTGTATATGCGCCGGATCCCCCTGATCACACCTCGTACCGCACCATATTTCTCAACTGCAAGAATCATATATTCTGAACAGCTCGGTTCATATACACAGAGCAGACGCACTTCATCAGAAGCATGATTCTGATAAAAATGCACCAGCCAGATCACCGACCGTTTCGCAATGACACGAAGATATATGCACGCTGCTACTACACAGGCCAGCACACGAAAAAGCAGATCATACCTGCTGAATACACACAGCTTTGAACTGCCCCATGCAGTCAGAAAAATCAATGCAGCAAATCCCGACAGCGCCATCCAGAAATGCCTGTAACCGATTTTTTCACGGTGCAGAGGATTATGCGGAGGCTTCGGTACATTGGAAGAAGTAACCGTCGCACCTCTTACATCATATTCCTCACGCATGGAAGTTCCCCTCTTTGCAATCTGTGTATTTTGAACACCGGATTGTTTCCGGCCCGGCAAAAATACATATACTGAAAAAAGGAGAAATGTATCACACTTCTCCCAATTTCAGCTACACAATCAGTGTACAAATTTGCGTTCCCGCATCATGGCTTTCGCCGCCTGCAGGCTTTCTTCAATCGTATCATTATTACGAAGTGAAAAACTGATTGACTCTCCCGGAACCGTAATCTCCAGTTCGTCCGTTATGTAATTATTCCGCTCCACAACCTCTTTGGCAAAACGCCCCGGCTTGTAAAACTCCAGCACTTCCACAACTCTCTGTGTCGTTTTAAAACAGGTGATATCCTGATAGAAGAAATCCTGTGTCTGCTCCCAGGTGCAGTCACTGATCGTATCAAAGGTAAAAGTATACGCATACAGCTGCATCGCGCTGAAAAAGATCCAGGAAACGGAAAATCTGGTAGAAACCGCCTCGCCGTCCACAACTCTCACCATAATCTCTTCATTGTTCGAATCAAAAACATAACCGCTCAAAATAATAGGCGGAATCTCCTGAATCTCACTCTCATCCAAACCGATTTTCTCTATCGCCTTTTCCCGAAGATTCATCTCATAGAGGCGGTTTGAAACAATCTTCTGATACTCCGCCATCTTCATTTTTGTTCCCGAAGAAGCTTTTCCGTTCGTTTCGATAATCGGATTAAAGAAATCAATCACATATTTCTGTTCCTCGGTCTTACCGCGTTTTAAATTGGTAACTCTCCTTCTTTCTGCCGCAAACTCTCCGCCTTTTCTTGCCGCCGCACCGACACCTCTTCCGAAAAGCGACGCGTATCCGCTCGCACAACCTGGCATCTTATTACCTCCCTATGTCCATATAAATTTTATCACCGCCATCATTCCATCAAATAACTCTGAATGGAAAAGATTCCGGTTTTGTATACTAATCCATAAACCCGTTTCAAAATACGGGCAGCATATCCGCTTTACACAAAAGCTGTCCCTTACAGATCTTTCGGTCTCTCCACACCGAGGATACTGTAAAGCTGATCAATATCGGCTTCCGACACACCGTACTGCTTCGCTTCCGCCAGAGTCGCCTCCCAGTTCGGATTCACTGTCAGATGTTTTCTCTTGAAATAATCATATCGGATATACGCAAGGAAATATGAATAAATACCTCTCGGCTCAATCATCTGGGCCGCCTGAATATACTCAACTGCCTGATCAATAATCCCCCGCGTAGCCAGAAATGCCTTTTTCCCCTTCAGGAGGCAGACAGCCGCATAGAAAAATGTCTCGGAATTATCAAAATTATCCTCCAGAGCCTTTTCAAACGAAGCAAGCGCTTTATCATACAGCTTCAGCTTCAGATAACACATGGCAATCGATGTATGAATCGCGGTATCATCCGGATGCTCCGCTAATGTCTGCTGATATGATCTTGCATATTTATTCACCTCCGGCATCGGCATGGAATAAACACTGTTAAATGATGTGATCGTAATCGGTCCCTTACAATATTTGCAGGTAGACTGATCCGTAGAAACCGGTGCTCCGCAGCCCGGGCACTTTAAGCTGATTACCTGACTTGGCATTTGTTTTCCTCCCTATAAAGAAAAATTTCCATACTCGGACATCTCTGCAGATGTCATTATTCCGATAAAATTTTAACATATTGTCATCTGCCGTTCAACCTGTGACAAAAATTGTGACAAATTTTTCTCAAATTTTGTCACACCATAATTTCCTTACACGGGTTTTATATAGTAAACAAATCCATCCTGTTTCCCGCTTTATTGATATACTTTGAAAAAGGCTCTCATGATTCGCAAATAAATGATTGAAATCTGTTAAAAAGTTGTCTATAATATGATAGGTTTAACAGTAAATACTGCGGTATTGCAAAAGTAGTCTGCACAAAAAGACAGACAATAAATTTTGGAGGAAAAAGAATGTACGGAACAGATGAGATTCGGGTTGTTGACCCTGAGGTGGCAGACGCCATCGATGCGGAACTGAATCGGCAGAATGACCACATTGAACTGATTGCATCAGAAAACTGGGTGAGCCCGGCCGTGATGGAAGCTCAGGGCAGCGTGATGACCAACAAATATGCAGAAGGTTATCCGGCAAAGCGCTACTACGGCGGCTGCCAGTGTGTAGATGTAGTGGAGGATCTTGCCAGAGAACGCGCAAAACAGCTCTTTGACGCTGAATATGTCAATGTACAGCCTCACTCGGGCGCTCAGGCAAATATGGCGGTTCAGTTTTCCCTGCTGCAGCCTGGCGACACGGTGATGGGAATGAATCTGGACCACGGCGGGCATCTGACGCACGGTTCTCCGGTGAATTTCTCCGGTGTATATTTCAATATTGTGCCTTACGGCGTAGATGATACCGGATTTATTGACTATGATGAGGTAGAACGAATCGCGCTGGAATGCCGTCCCAGAATGATTATCGCAGGTGCGAGTGCTTACGCGCGAACCATTGATTTCCCGCGTTTCCGCGAAATTGCGGACATGGTCGGTACTTATCTGATGGTAGACATGGCTCACATCGCGGGTCTTGTAGCTGCCGGACTTCATCCGAGCCCCATCCACTATGCGGACGTAGTGACGACCACGACACACAAAACGCTGCGCGGTCCCAGAGGCGGTATGATCCTGGTATCCAAAGAGTCCATGGAGAAAAACAATTTTAACTTTAACAAAGCAGTATTTCCGGGCATCCAGGGAGGTCCGCTGATGCATGTGATTGCGGCAAAAGCCGTGTGCTTCAAAGAAGCTCTCAGTGATTCATTCAAAACATATCAGCAGGGCATAGTGGACAACGCGCAGGCACTTTCCAAAGGGCTGATGGCCCGCGGTATCCGCATTGTATCCGGCGGTACGGACAACCATCTGATGCTGCTTGATCTGACGCCGTTTGATCTGACCGGAAAGGCTGTGGAAAAGCTGCTGGACGAGGCGCATATTACGGCAAATAAAAACACGATTCCAAATGATCCGAAATCACCTTTTGTGACAAGCGGCATCCGTCTCGGCACGCCGTCCGTGACATCCCGCGGAATGAACACAGAAGATATGGATCAGATCGCGGAGGCAATCTCTCTGGTAATTAAAGAAGGAGAATCCGGCGTAAAAAAAGCTCGTGCAGTCGTTGACGGTCTGACAGCCAAATATCCGCTGAAATAAATCACAGAAACACAGGAAGGAGGATCTCAGAGATCCTCCTTTTTAATCTATTTTATTTGTCAGCTTCTGTATACCATTTTCCAGTATGCGCAGTGTATCTTCTTTTGTATAAACAAGATAACTGTCCGGCAGTGACAGGAAGAATTCGCGAAAAGCTTCACAGATATTTTTCTCCGAAATATGAATATCACAGCTGTACGCTCCGTATATGAATGATTCTGTCGTATCAAAGTGAATGCATCCCTTCGCATCAGAATACAGGAAAATATCATCCGGCAGGTGCAGCCGGGAGGGACGTGCAATCAGGCCGACAACATTTCCGGAAGCAATCTCATCACGCAGATTAGTCAGAAACCGTACGCGGTCTTCCGGAACAATCGGCAAAGCATATTGAGCCGGCAATTCTGTGAGAACGCCTGTATCAATGAAATGCTGCAAACCCTTTTCCGAAAAAATCGTATAATATCTTTTCTGAATTTTTCCCAAAGACGAGTAACGCTTTTCAACAGCATCAAACATGGCCTGATAAGGAATCCTCTCGACCGGGCGCATATATTTGCTGATAACCGATGCAGTAAAATAGCGTCCCAGACAAGGCTGCGATGTCATAAACAGAAGGCTTTCCGGATCCGTCTCCAAAATATAACGGTTTAATATTTCCATAATATCCGAACTGCAATTTGCGAGCGGATCACACTGTTCCAGAAGGTATTGGATATAGTTGTCAAAATATGTGATCAGCTTTGAAGATGTCCGAATCAGTGCAGTCGAAAAATCCCAGGATAACTGAATCAAAAACCCCGGTGTGACAATATAATAATTCAGCGGATTCAGAGATGCACAATTTGTCGGCTCACAAAAATAATAGGGACGATAGGCTCCCTTTGAGACTAGACACAGTGGAATAATATCCCGCAGCTGCCGGATATTCTGAGCGACATTATGATCAGACACAGAGGGAAAACTAAACAGCTGCTCAACGCGGAAAGAATCCCCGCGCAACCATAAATCTGTCAGCTCAGCGGTCAGGCAAAAATCTTCCGGCAGATACATGCGAAAGACAGGAACCTCATTTTTGCTGAGCTCATAATCCATCACAGAACGGATAGCATGCCGGATGTTATATTCACCTTCCAACAGATCGCTGCCAAATACCGGACATGGCAATATGGTATCTGTCCTTTCAGATGCCGATTCACCAGATACAAACTGTACGGCGGAAAGTTGATTGAGCAATTCGCAGATTGTCTGCCGATTCTGCCAGGTTTCTTCTCCCTGGATATCAATATTATACAACTGAAAAAATTCTTTTCTCTCTTCCAGAGGGAGCTGAAAATGTGTGGCCAAAGCACGTACAACTTTATACGGAAGCTGCCTTTCATCAGACAGAGCTTTATGTATAGATGTGCGTTCCGCACCAATGCTGCGGGCTACAGAAGCAATGGATTCTCCGTTTTCATCAAATAATTTTCTCAGGTACTGACTGAATTTTGACATAAATCACTCCTTCTAAACACATCACATCTTTACCCGCGGCCGTTTCCATCGACCTGTCATCGCAAAAATTCCTCCGATGCCCAGTGTCGCACAGGGTGCAAATACATAGGAGAGTGCAATTCCGTTGAATCCCATCGCCGTTTTCTGACTCAGTATCCAGGCAAGCGCATAGCGAACCACAAATGCCGCAATCAGCGCGCCGATCATTGTAATATGGGTATAACCGGCACCGGTCAGAAAACCATTGACGCAGAACATGACATTCTCAATCAGGATGCAGAGGATAAAGATCCGCATAAACGGAATCCCGATCTCGATAACCCCGGCTTCCGTCGTAAATATACCGAGAAGCTGTCCCGGAAACAATTCGCAGATAATGCACACGGCTACAGCGATTACCGACGCCAGCAAAATGCCGTATCCAAGACCGCGAAGGATCCGTTTGTAATCCTTACCCGGCAGATTCTGCGCCGTCAATGTGACAATTGCCGCCATCATAGCCTGAGCCGGCAGTACAGCAAAGGTATAAACCTTATTGGTGGCTCCGGCCGCAGCGGCCGCCTGTACGCCATAGCTGTTAATCAAAGCGCTGAGCAGCAAAAATGAAATATTGGTCAGGACAAACTGACACATCTGTGGAAAACCCACCTTCAGCGTCTCTGTCAGCCAGTGTCTGGCCACCCGGAATTCTTTCAGCAGGAACTGATAAACCGTTACTTTTTTCAGTACAAAAACAATCATCAGACACATACTCAGAGCCTGTGACAAAACGGTAGCAAGAGCCGCTCCGCCGGTTCCCAGAGACAGCACCGCAACAAACAAAACGTCCAGCACGATATTAACTGCTGTCGATACAATGGCAAATACCATAGGCGCCGTGGATTCCCCGATGCCCCGCAGCAGACCGTACAGCGCATTATAAATATAGGCAAAGAATGTACCGCACATATAAACGATCAGATAACTTTTTGCGCCGTCAAAAGCCTCCTCCGGCACATTCAGCGCTGTGAGCAGCGGCGTCGAACACCCGATAATGCCGATCATCAGGGCAGCAGCCATCACAAGTGAAAAAATCAGTGTCGTGTTGACGGCCCTGGATATCTCCTTCTGCCGACCGGCACCGGTCAGCTGTCCCACCACCACTGCCTCTGCATTCGAATAGGCACTGATGATCACAAAGACAATCATCACCACCTGACCGCCTACATTGACAGCCGTGATTCCGGCAGATCCTAAGAATCTGCCGACAATCACCATATCCACGACATTGTAGACCGCCTGAAGCAGATTCGTACATATAATCGGCAGCGCAAAACGATACAGCTTTCGCGCCACCGGTCCCGTTGTCAGATCCCGGACATCTGTCACCCCACTCATGAAACTTCCTCTTTCTGTGTCTTACATACGAAACTTCTGTGTGCTGCTCATGCAGCGCACCAACATCCATGAAAGTCGATAACATCTTTGCATAGGTTCGATTACGAAAATCAAAATCCTATTCATCAGCAGCCACCGTCAGGATTTCAGCATCTCCGTGAATCTCGTCATCGCCTCGGAGATCTTAATCTCCTGCGGGCAGACCGCTTCACAACTTCTGCATCCGACGCAGGCAGACGGCCATTTATCCTTCGGCACACTCGACAACGCCATCGGCGCGATAAATCCGCCGCCTGTAAAGGCATGCTCGTTATACAGAGAGAGCAGTGACGGTATATCCAGCTCCTGCGGACAATAGGACGTACAATAACGGCAGGCGGTACACGGAAGTACATTTTTCTGAAGCATTTCTCCGGAAATTGCCATCAGCCCATCCCATTCTTCTTTATCAAGAGGCTGCTTTGTACCGAAAATCTCTATATTTTCTTTTAACTGTTCAAAATTCGACATACCCGAAAGCGTGACAACCACTTCGGGAATCGTCTGAAGGAAACGGAATGACCAGCCCGGAATGCTCTCATCGGGACGCATGGCCTTCAGTTTTTCAACATATTCATCCGCAAGAGATACGAGCTTGCCGCCGCGCAACGGTTCCATCACCCAGACCGGAATCTGATATTCCCGGAACAGCTCAATCTTACGCTTCGCTTCCTGGAAATTATAATCCACCCAGTTCAGCTGAATCTGCCCGAACTCCATATCCTTTCCGTATGCTTCGAGGAAACGCTTTGTCACCTCATAATCACCGTGTACGGAAAAGCCGAGGTGACGGATCCGGCCGTTTTTCTTCTGCTCCGCCAGATACGTATATACGCCATACTGTTCATCGTCCAGATAAGCGTCAATATTCATGGAACAGACATTGTGGAACAGATAAAAATCAAAATATTCCACCTGACATTTCTCCAGCTGTTTCTCAAAGATTTCCTCTACCTTCGTCATGTTCGCAAGATCATATCCCGGAAACTTCGACGCCAGATAAAACTGATCTCTGGGATGTTTCTTCAGCGCTCTGCCCATCACCAGCTCTGACTGGCCTTCGTGATAGCCCCAGGCCGTATCATAATAGTTGATGCCGTGCGCCATCGCGTAGTCCACCATTTCCTGTGTGGCAGGTTCATCGATCTGTCCTTCCTTTCCGTCGATGACAGGCAGACGCATCGCACCCAGGCCCAAAGCGGAAAGCTCCATATCCTGAAATTTTCTGTAAACCATTCTATATCCTCCTCTATCTCTTATGATCGGCAGTCGGCGACTGCCGCAGCGCTCATTCGAGCGCCTCACCCTGAATCGTCAGAGTCCCCTCTTCATTCAATCCGCAGGAAACCCATGCCGCCCCGTCATTATCGCCCAGCATGCCTTCCTCATCAGCATACCAGTAATAGGTACCGGAACCGTCCTCCGTGTAATCTCCGTAAGCGGTCGTAAGCTCCTCGGCCATGGCGTCCACATCTGTCTGAGTCACCTCATCATCACAGGTCCAGCAATATGTCTCTACGATGTTCTCTCCCTCGAATACAACGATACCCACATGTCCGAAAACCTCCAGCGTCACATCCGAACCGACCTCCAGAAAATCAGCGCCGAGATAAAAATAATCGTCATAGCTGTCATCCAGCTCATCCGTATTCTCATAAATAGTCTGTCCGAGAGACAATGTCATATAATCCACGAGCATGGCGTCGGATGTAATCTGCGCTTCACCAGAGTTTTGCTGCTGCCGGTACTGTACCACCGAAATCAGAACGATAACCGCGATCGCCGCGAAAAAAATAATCGGCGGCATCATCTGCCTGCGCACATCCTTCCGGTGCAATTCATACATGATATAGGCGGAATCATCTTCTTCGACATGTTTCTTCATAGCTGGTTTTCCTTTTTCATCTTCTTTAAGCAACTGCGTATTTATTCAGAATCTGTTCAAATCTGCCGTCCATTCCCACATAGGAAACGGTTAATCTCCTGCACAGGCCGAGGCTCAGAACCCCGAGAAAGGATTTCGCATCCACCATCGCTCTTTCACACTGCAGATTGATGTCGAAATCACATGCGGAAGCAGCCTTCACAAACTCCTGCACTTCATCCGTTGCTTTTAACTGAATCATTGTCTGTTTCATCAATAAAATCACCCTTTCTGCAACTTCAATTTGTCTTGTCGGTAGCTTCCCGCACATTAAAACATATCATTTCATTTTTGTCAAATTCTTCCTGTATACAGTATGCCGCATATTGCTATCGGATACTTTTGCAATCTGCTCACCCGCTGCGCAGATTGCACGACCCGGGAATAAACTCATCTCCCGCCCTGCAGCAAAATGACTGCGTATGCCATTGCCAGTTCGCACAGCTGCAGAAAAAAGCCCTGAATATCCCCGGTGATTCCTCCGAATTTAAGCAGTGCCATCCGTCTGCAGAGCAAACATACGACAATTGCCGCCGCTGCCGCCGGGATTCCTTTGCGCCAATCCAACACAAGCATAATGCACACACATGCCGCTGCCTCAGCAGCCAGACAGATCCGTGTTTTTTTTCGGTCTGCCGCGTTTGAAAACGCAGCCGCCAGTCCGCTGTCTTTTGCACACGGAAATGTACAGATCCCAAATCCGCTGAACGACCGGCTGAGAGCAAACCCTGCGGCAAGAATCAGAACGGATTCCGGTTCCGCCTCCGACCAGATGCCGGCCGCCGCCAGAAAATATCCGCAGCATACTATAACAGCAAAAGCTCCCGCACGGGAATCCTTTAAAATTT
Source organism: Clostridiales bacterium (assembly GCA_021201035.1). Lineage (GTDB taxonomy): Bacteria > Bacillota > Clostridia > Lachnospirales > Lachnospiraceae > Eubacterium_I. The sequence continues at coordinate 16,498 of JAJQFQ010000228.1, read as the reverse complement.
CCAGACGCCGCTCCTTCGTCTGCCAGGAGCCCAGAGCATCCGCCGTATCCAACAGACCGTCCAGATGGATACCTCCGGAAATGATGACCGGAATCAGAACATAAACCGCCGCCCGCAGGATACTGCCGGCTCCTATCATCTCCGCTGCCAGAGACCAGAGCCGCATCACAACTCCGATCACAACTCCCACCAGAGGAAAAAAACAAAGAGCATAGCGCATATTCTGTTCTGTCCATTTGATCTGCGGCATCGGGATCTTAGAATACAAAGAAAATGCCACAATCAGGCTCTCCAACCATATTTTCATCTGTTTTTGCTTCCCGCAGCTATCATAGGGATCAAATACTTTTGACCCCAACATCACCTGATTTCATTACAACCGGTATACCGTGAACCACCTCAACGACTTCATCCGCCGCAGACGCGATTTCCCGGTTGATCTGTGCCAGACATTGCCTGTAAAGCTCTGTCTCCGGTGTATACGCCATTCCGTCCGAGAACACCTGATTCGTAACGACAATCACATGTTCCGCACATTCTGTCAGTCTCTTTATTCCGCTCAGAATCGCCGAAACCGACCGGTCCGCATCCCGCCTTCCATTCGGAGAAAACATCTCATTTGCCAGCAGATTGGACAGGCACTCCAGAAGCACCGTATCGCATGGAGGTATGACAGCCTGTTCCAGATGTGTATAGCACTCCAGCGTATCAAATCGTTTGCCATCCCTCATCCGCCGATGCCGTGCCACCCGTGCCCTGCTCTCCTCATCGTAAGGCTCCATGGCAGCAATATAAAGTTTTTTCCCCGGAGGAAGCTCCTCTTGAGTCACTTCGCAGGCCCGCGGCTGCGTCAGCGAAAACCGCCGCTCCGCGAACTGTACACAGCGCTGCTCCGCGTATTCCGATTTCCCGCTGCCGCTCCCGCCGATCACCAATATCAGCATAAACGACTCCTTTATACTCTCAAATAACAACAGCTACGTTTACAGTCACTGAAATATATCAGAAGTCCCTCTTCCGGAACCTGTTTCTCAATCCGCCGACTCAATCACAAGCAATATCCCGCTCTTCATCTCAATGCGCGCTACATCATCCCGGATCTCATTACTCACGCCTCGTGCCTTCCCCGCAGCCAATATATCATTCTTCGTCTCATAGACAAATCCGGTCAGTGTCAGTCCCTCTACACGCGGAGTAACCGGAATCAATGACACATACAGGCCAAACTGCTCCGTTTTCCGCATGGTAAGCGTATCCCGTATCATGCGAATCCGATTATGCTCATCCAGAATCAGACATTCCACGCCCGCCTCCATCGCAGGCAGCAGCAGATGCAGATTCCCCAGCACATGATCCAGCCTGCTTCCCGTAGCGCCGAGCAGCGTAATCCGGTCCGAACCCATACGAATCGCCTGCCAGACGGCAAGCTCCGTATCTGTCTCATCCTTCTGTGCCGGAAATGTTCGGATCCTCTCCGGGCATTTCTCGCGGAAATACCGTAAGGAATCCGGATCTGCGGAATCAAAATCTCCCAGTATCACATCCGGCTCAATATCCGCCTCACGACAGAAATTCAAACCGGAATCTGCCGAGATCACACAGTCCCACAATCCGGTATCCACCTGTTTTTTTGCAAACGGGAGGTCGATATGGCCTCCCGTGATAATTAATGTATTCATATTTCGTTGTTTTCCTGTTTTCGTTAACCCCGATCTACCGTTCATCCAGAATCCGGAGAAACGCTTCCACATTCTCCTCTATATTCCCTTTGAACACAGCGCTTCCCGCAACAATGATATTGGCGCCCGCATCCAGAATCTCATAAATATTCGTAAGATTCACCCCGCCGTCAACCTCAATATCTGTCTGGCATCCCGCCCGGTCGATCATCTGCCGGAGATCACGTATCTTCTGCGTGATGTAAGGAATATATTTCTGCCCGCCGAAACCGGGGTTCACGCCCATCAGCAGAACCATATCCAGATCCGGAAGCACATACTCCAACTCAGACAGCGGCGTAGCCGGATTCAGGGCAACCGCCGTCAGAACACCCTTTTCACGGATTGCGTGAATCGTCCGGTCCAGATGCCGGCAAGCCTCCGAGTGAACAGAGATCAGATCCGCCCCTGCATCCACAAATTCGTCAATATAACGAATCGGTTCATCGATCATAAGATGTACGTCAAAAATACGCTCCGTGCACTTGCGGATGGATTGTATGACCGGCATTCCGTAAGAAATGCTCGGGACAAAAATCCCGTCCATTACATCAATATGAACATACTGTGCGCCGGCCTGATCCAAAAGGGAAATCTGTTCACCCAATCTGGAAAAATCAGCCGATAAAATGGAAGGAGACAGGCAATTCATAATATCCTCCTCTACTATATTAATATTTTCTCTTACTGTTCAGTTCCCTGTAAATCTGACCGTAATTTTCATATCTGCTGCGGCTGATCCTGCCGGCCTCCACGGCCGCCCGGACCGCACAGCCCGGCTCACTCAAATGACTGCAGCCGCGGAACCGGCAATCCTCACCGTAGCAAAGAAACTCCGGGAAAAACTGATCCAGCGTTTCCGGTTCCACCGGCAGAACATTCTTCAGACCCGTCTGCCGTGCCGGTGAATTGCAGCAGTCCACGGAAAGGGAACTGAAGCCCGGCGTATCAAAAATAAAGGTATCTTCATCCAGAGCGATCAGTTCTGAGTGGCGCGTCGTATGACGGCCCCGTTCTATTTTCCTGCTGACTTCTCCGGTCTCCATACAGGCATGCGGAGCCAGATGATTGATCAGTGTGGATTTGCCCGAGCCGGACGGTCCGGCCACCGTACTCGTCCTCCCCCGCAATTGTTCACTGACGGAAGAGACACCATCTCCTGTCGCGGCACTGAAAAAGAAGATCGGATAACCGGATGCGCTGTAAATCTCCCGCACGCCGGCGATGTCCGCCGAGGATACCAGATCAGACTTATTCATGCAGATCACAGCCGGGACCTGTTGCTGTTCCATCACAATCAAAAAGCGATCCAGCAGATTAAAGTTCGGTTTCGGTGAAGCGAGTGCAAACACAACCGCCGCCTGGTCAACATTCGCGACTGCCGGACGGATCAACGCATTCTTACGCGGAAGGATATCCGTGATATTCCCGGTCATATCCCCCTCACTGATCACGTCGATACGGACATCATCGCCGACCAGCGGCCTGCGGTTCTGGTTTCGGAACGCCCCCTTTGCCTTACACTCGTAAACGCCGGCTCCCGACACCCGGACATAATAAAATCCGGCGATTCCCTTTATGATCTTCCCCTGTCTCATTCGCGGTTATTCTCCACGGTATCCCGAAAAACAAAACCATTTGAAACCGTGAACTGTTTCCTGATCAATGCTCTGTACCTCCGTCACGATTCTTCATGGAACGTGAGCGAATCCTCCTGTGTATAAGTCTGCTCGTTTCCGTCTGCATCGGTATAATGCCACTCAATCACGATCGTTCCCTGATCCGTCCCCGTAATACCGCTGAGGGTTGCTTCAAACGGGAAACTCGTCTGGTTCGTCCACGACTGAATCAGCTCATCGCTCTCCGCCTTATAAACATAGATATCCGCATAATCTGTCGTCACATTGGAAGGAGCCGTGATCTTAAGATTCGCATAATAAGTCACTTCCTCCGCGTCCTTGCTGATCACCAGATCAACGGAGGTACCCATATCCACATAACTGCCGGAAGAAACGCTCTGGCTGATCACCTTTCCCTCCGATACAGTGTCGCTGTACTCTTCCGTCACGGTACCGACATTCAGTCCGGCATCCCCGAGTGCGGCCGTCGCGTCGCTCTGTGACTGTCCCGTCACATCCGGTACCTTCGTCGTCTCCGTACCCTGGCTGACATAGATCGTCACGGTATCACCCACCGTCGCCGTGCTGCCACTCTTCGGACTCTGGCTGATCACCTTTCCTGCCGCCACCGTACTGTCATACTGGAACTCACGGACTACCTCCAGACCTTTATCCTGCAGCGTCGTCATGGCGGCATCCGATGTGTCTCCTACCACGTTCGGCACCGTAACCGTCTCGGCCTCCGGCTCAGCCGCGACCACGACATAAACCGTGGAACCTTCATCCACCATCTCTCCCTCTTCCACATCCTGAGAGATGATCTGTCCGGCCTCGTACTCGTCAGACTCTTCCTCATCGTCCTGAACAACAGAAAGCCCCAGCTCATCCAGAGCCTCCTCCGCCTCATCAAGCGTCATTCCGGTCAAATCAATCATCTCCACCTGATTGATTGTATCTTCGACCAACTGCTCCTCATCCTGCGAGGAGCTGCTGCCGCCGAAGTTAACGACACCTGTGAAGTCCAGAATAAAATATACCACGATCAGCGCAATAATGATGATGATCACAATACGCAGGACATTTACGATCTTTTCCATTTTAGGATTCAGGAAACCGCCGTCGTCCTCCTCATCATCCTCATCGTCATCGTCCTCATAAATATAAGCATATTTCCCGTCCTTATCCTCTTCATCTTCTTCATCCGGTGTGACGGTATTGCTCTCCTTGATTTCCTTCACCTCATCATCTGACAGGACTCTGGTTTTGTCCTGATTATACGGAATCATGGTGACAAAATCCTCATTCGGTGACAGCAGTGATTTTCTCAGGTCAACCAGCAGATCCTCCATGGAATCATACCGCCTGTCAGCACTCTTCTGCGTGCACTTTAAAATAATCTTCTCAAGGCTGATGGGCAGATCCTCCGCATATTCGGCTGGACTTACCATCTCATCCTGAAGATGCTTGATCGCCACCGCCACGGTACTGTCCCCGTCAAAAGGAACCCTGCCGGTCACCATCTCATACATGACAATGCCGAGAGAATAAATGTCGCTGCGGTTGCTGACATAACCGTTTCTCGCCTGTTCCGGTGAAGCGTAATGAACGGATCCCATCACATCCGAGTGAATCGTATTCTCCGATACGGCACGGGCAATACCGAAATCCGTCACCTTGACTTTCCCGTCAGTGGAGATCATAATATTCTGCGGTTTAATATCCCGGTGAATGATATTCTTCGCGTGCGCCGCCTGAATACCGCGGGCAACCTGAATCGCAATGCTCAGCGTCTCCTTGTAGTTCAGCTGTCCCTTCTTCTCGATATAGGTCTTTAACGTGATCCCCTGAACATACTCCATAATAATATAGTAAAATCCGTCCTGGCTGCCCACATCATAAACATTTACAATATTCGGATACTCCAGCCCCGCCGCGGACTGAGCCTCCGCGCGGAACTTCGTCACAAAGTTCATATCCTCACAGTATTCGGACTTTAAAACCTTGACGGCCACACATCTGCCCAGCGTAAGGTCTTTCGCCTTATAAACGTCAGACATCCCGCCCGCGCCGATCTTTCCCTCCACCTCATAGCGCCCCGCTATAATCGTTCCACTGTCTATCATCTGCATTTACCTCTCACATTCAGGATCTATTATGATCACGGTGATATTATCCCTGCCACCATTATTATTTGCCAGTTCAATCAAATACTCTGTTTTTTCATCCAGGTCTCTGTCGTCATTCAGAATCTGCAGGATTGTCTCATCCGAAACCATATTCGTCAATCCGTCCGAACACAGCAGGATTCGTTCTCCCGGTTCCACATCCGTCTCAAAAATGTCTGTCTCTACAAACGGAGACACACCGACAGCTCTCGTGATAATATTCTTATCCGGATGGATCCTGGCACTCTCCTCATCCATCTCGCCCATTCGTACCATCTCCTGAATCAGGGAATGATCTCTGGTAATCTGGCGAATGTCATCGCCGATCAGATAAAGTCTGCTGTCGCCGACATTGACGGTCGTCAGGTGACGCCCGTTCAGTACAGCCGCAACAATCGTCGTGCCCATCCCCTTTGTCTCGGGATGCTGCTGCGCATACCGGTTCAGTTCGGCGTTTGCCTGAGTCACGCACGCGGTCAAAACCCCCACCGCGTCTGCATCCTGCGCCGTACGCGCGGCAGCAGCCATGGTTTCCACAGCACAGCGCGAAGCAAACTCGCCGGCCTTGTGTCCGCCCATCCCGTCCGCAACAATAAACAGGTTCGGCAATCTGCCCACCGGTTCCTCCGACAAAAAGAAATAATCCTGATTCATTTCCCTTCGGATACCGATATCAGTCAGAGAACATATTTTCATCTCTGCGAGTCCCGCCTTTCCGGAAAAGCCCGCAGCAATACATCCTCTTCTGCATAACTTCTCCTTAATTGGCCGCACGCCCCATCAATATCACGGCCCATCTCCTTTCTTATAGTAACAGTTTTCTGATATTTTTCAAGAAGATTTTTAAAATCCAGCACCGCTCTGCGCTCCGGCTGTCTGTAATTTCTCTCTTTAATCGGATTTACGGGAATCAGATTGATATGACAATTTAAATTTCCAATGAGCGCTGCCAATTCTGTGGCATCCTCATCCGTATCATTTATTCCCGCCATAAGACTATACTCAAAAGTGATTCTTCTGCCGGTCTCTTCGAAATAAAATCTGCAAGCATCAATCAGTTCATGAATATCGTAAGCTCTCGCCACCGGCATCAGCCGTTCCCTTTTTTCCTGTGTAGAAGCATGCAAAGACAGAGCCAGCGTAATCTGAAGCTTTTCTTTTGCCAGTTCACGCATTTTCGGAACCAGACCGCAAGTAGAAACCGTGATATTCCGCTGACTGATATTCAGTCCGTTTTCATCCGTCAGCATATGTATAAAAATAAGGAGATTCTCATAATTATCCAGAGACTCACCGGTTCCCATCACAACAACATTTGAAACGCGTTCCCCGATATCAACACTGATCCGGTATACCTGATCCAGCATCTCCGCCGGCGTCAGATTCCGCACCAGTCCGTCCAGCGTGGACGCGCAGAAGCTGCAGCCCATCCGGCAGCCGACCTGAGAAGAAATACAGACGGAATTACCGTGTTTATACCGCATCAGAACACTCTCCACCATATGACCGTCCGCAAGCTGAAACAGATATTTTCTTGTGCCGTCCTGCGAAGACACCTGACAGGCCGCCTGTCGTAAGACCGTAAACGTACAGTCCTCACGGATTTTTGTTTTCAGGCTGCCCGGAATGCTGCTCATCGCATCGGGATCATCTGCCATCTTCTGATGCATCCACTGATACAGCTGCGCGGCACGGTATTTTTTCTCGCCGTTTTCGACAACCCATTGTTCCAGATCATTATATGGAAGGGATTTGATATCTGTTTTTGACATATTCACTACTCTTTCATGCGCTTCTAATGCAACGCGCCACCATTCATGAAAGTCGTCGAATATCCAGTCATCTGTGCAAGCAAGCACAAGGTGAATTGCCGCACAGCGGCAAGAGAAGGTGGCCTGGGCCATGCCCATCTGTCTGTCTATTCACGACACTTTCATAATAAATTTCGCTATGAAGAATCCGTTGCATCCTTCATCCGGCAGATACTGATACTCCGATACAAGGCAAAATTCCGGATGCTCCCCGAGAAACCATTCCGTATTCTGTCGATTTTCCTCCTCCGTCACCGTACATGTACTGTACATCAGTGTTCCTCCCGGCTTCACATATCTGCAGACAACGTCCAGCATCCGGCGCTGAAGTCCGGCCAGCTCCCGGATCTGTTTTTCTGACATCCGGTATTTAATATCGGGCTTTCTCCCGATCACCCCCAGCCCGGAACAGGGAAGATCCGCAATCACAATATCTGCTTTCTGCTGCATATCCGGATCAAACACGAGCGCGTCCCACTGCACCGCCCGCACATTCTCTGCCCGGCAGCGGCTGATATTTTCCCGGATCATATCCACCTTATATTCTGTAAGATCCCGTGCTTCCACCTGACCGGTTCCATGCATCATCTGCGCAATATGCAGGCTCTTTCCTCCGGGCGCAGCACATACATCCAACACAAAATCACCCTCCCGGGGTTCGGCAGCCTCCGCCACCATCATGGAAGCGGCATCCTGTACATAGAGAATCCCTGCGGCAAACTCCGGAATCTCCTCCGGCACATCATAACCGTCCAGATAAAACGCATAAGGAATCGTATCATGCGGTTTCACCCCTATCCCCTGCAATTCCAGAGACCGTCTGATTTCCTCCGGGGAATTCCGATTGATATCAACACGCACACAGAGATTTTTATCATGAAGAAATGATTCCAGAATGGACCGGCTTCGCTGCAATCCGTATGAACGATAGAAGCGTTCTGCCATCCACTCCGGGACAGAATAAATAACCGACAATGCCCGAACCGGCTCCTTCTCCAGGGATGGATAAACAACCTGATCCATCTGTCTGGAAATCGTTCTCAGCACGCCGTTTACAAAACCGCGCAAACCGGAGAACCCTCTCGCCGCCGCAAGACGAACCGCCTCGTTGCACACCGCGGAGTCAGGAACAGAATCCATATATTTCATCTGGTAAACCGCGCTTCGCAATATAACTCGGATGACCGGTTTCATTTTATAAACTTTTATTTTGGAAAAGGAATCGATGATATAATCGAGTTCAATTTGTCTCTCGATGCTTCCTTCGCTGACGCGTTTAATAAACGCCCGGTCCCGACGGGGCAGCCAACGATATTTATCCAGTGTATTGCGTATGGCTATGTGAGAAAATTCCCCGTCCCGGTCTACAGCCAGAAGAATGTCCGCCACGAGACTCCTCGGGTTGATCGTATCTTTCACGAAAACATATCCCCCTCCCGCATGGAATTCCCGCGCAGGAAAGCATCACAGGCCATGCGTTTTTTTCCTTCCAGCTGAATTTCCTTTAAAACAAGGATGCCATCCCCCGTCTGCACCTGTACGGCATCTTTTGTCACGTTCACCACACAGCCGGGTGCAAAATTCGAACCTTCCGGCAGGACATCGGCATCCCATATTTTCAGAGTCTTACCGTTCCATTTCGTATAAGCGCTGGGCCATGGATTCAGTCCCCGGATCAGGCATTCCAGCTGCCGGGCCGGCAGAGTCCAGTCAATCCGTCCGAACTGCTTGCGGATCATGCCGACCTTTGTCGCCGCCTTATGATCCTGCGGGGTGAAAACCGCACTTCCGTCCGCAATCGCGGACAGCGTCCGCACACAGAGATCCGCGCCGACCACACTCAGTTTATCAAAAAGGCTGCCGCCGGTTTCCTTCGGGTTCAGGACAACCTCCTCGCGCATAATCATATCACCGGTATCCAGTCCTTCATCCATGCGCATGGTCGTGACCCCGGAAACGGCGTCACCGTTGATCACCGCCCACTGGATGGGCGCCGCTCCGCGATATTTCGGCAAAAGCGAAGCATGCACATTCACACATCCGTACGGCGGCATGGTGAGAATCTCCTTCGGAAGAATCTGGCCGAAAGCTACAACTACTATGATATCCGCCTGAAATGTCCGCAGATGTTCGATACACTCCGGCTCCCTGACGCGGCAGGGCTGAAACACCTCAATACCATGCGCCAATGCGGCTTCCTTCACCGGAGGAAACTGCATGGCCTTCCCCCTGCCCTTCGGTTTATCCGGCTGGGTGACCGCCAGCACAATCTCATGGCCGGCTGCGATCAGAGCCTCCAGTGTCCCGACTGAAAAATCCGGGGTTCCCATAAATATAATTTTCAAAATATTCGCCTCTCATCTCTTATTATGCAAAAACATTCTTCCATGCAGCCGAACACAATACTTTTCGGGGCAATTGGTAATGAAATAGGTAAATCCACATCCGCAGAATTACCTCCGTCCACTTCATCTTGAGCCTCTTCCTCTTCATCCTCATAGACAACATCGTGGATCTCGCCTTCGACCTTTTCCACATACATATGTCCGTCCAGATGGTCAAGCTCATGGCAGATCGCGCGGGCTAAAAGTTCCTCCGCCTCAATCTCATACTCTTCCATATTCTCATCAAAATACCGCGCTTTCACATAGTTCGGACGTGTCACCTGTCCGGCCTTTCCCGGGAAACTTAAACATCCCTCATCCCCGGTCTGCTCTCCCTCTGTTTCCAGAAGCACCGGATTGACCATCACAAGCGGTCCGTCCCCGATATCGATCACCACGATCCGGCGGAGCACGCCGACCTGCGGTGCGGCAAGTCCGACACCCTCCGCATGATACATTGTCTCCAGCATATCCTCAATCAGTTCCTGCATACGGGGTGTCATGGATTTGACCTCCCTGCAGGTTTTCGTCAGGATCTCATCTCCCAACATACGTATTGTTCTCAGTGCCATTCTCTCTCTCCTTAAATCACACAAGTATTTATCATAGCCCGTTCATCGGATTGAAATCAAATTGAACCGTTGTTTTCTGAAACACAGCCTGATCCCTCATATAAATATCCAGATCATTTTTCAGCTGAATCAGTCTTTCTTCTTCTGCAGCTTTCACATAAATAACTTTTCTGTACCTGTCATTAATTTTGGAAACCGCCGCATCCGCAGGGCCGATGATCTGTATATTTTCGCCCCCGCATCCTGCCGGGGGGCCGTCCCTGTCTTCTCCGATTTTTTCCGACAGCCTGTATTGTAACACATAAGCCGCCTCGTTGACTACCCTTTCCTGTTCTGAAGTGATATGGATTACCATCATATTCCAGACAGGCGGATATTTCATCAGCCTGCGGAACTGTATTTCCTGTTCATAAAACGCCTGATAGTCCTGAGCCGCCGCCGCCGCAACAGCAAAATGATCCGGCTGATATGTCTGAATCACGACCTCACCCTGCCGTTTGCCCCGTCCCGCACGTCCTGCCGCCTGCGTCAAAAGCTGAAACGTACGCTCCGACGCCCGGTAATCACTGATGTGAAGAGACAGATCCGCCGCCAGCACGCCGACGAGCGTGACATTCGGGAAGTCATGTCCCTTCACGATCATCTGCGTTCCGATCAGGATATCCGCTTCTCGGTTGGCAAAAGCCGACAGAATTTTCTCATATCCGTCCTTCTGCCGTGTCGTATCCAGATCCATGCGAAGAACCTTAGCATCCGAAAACTGTTCACAGATATAGTGCTCAATCTTCTGTGTCCCTGCGCGAAATTCACCGATATAGGGTGAACCACACTCCGGGCAGCTGTGTACCATGGGCTGCACATAGCCGCAGTAATGACATACCAGACGCCCATCCTTATGCAGATGAAGAGAAACATCACAATGGGGGCATTTGATGACATGGCCGCAGCTTCTGCAAGACACAAAACCAGCCACGCCTCTGCGATTGATAAACAACATGATCTGTTCCTTTTTCCGCAGCCGGTCCTCCATCAGCTCTCGGAGCCTGCCGCTCAAAACGGAACGATTCCCTTTTTTCAGTTCCTCTCTCAGATCCTCTGTATATACCTTCGGCAGGCTGCGTCCGCTGACCCTCTGTTCCATCTCATAAAGCCTGTATTCCCCGGATTTTGCCTTTGCATAACTCTCCACGGATGGAGTGGCTGAACCGAGAACAACCGTCGCATGACAAAGCCTTGCCAGTTCGATTGCCGTCTCCCGCGCGTGATAACATGGCACGGTCTCACTCTTATAGGACGCTTCATGCTCCTCGTCAATAATGATAAATCCAAGATTGGAAAACGGGGAAAAAAGCGCGGATCTCGGACCGATCATCACATCCAGTTCGCCGTTTTTTGCACGCTCATACTGATCAAAGCGCTCCCCAGCGGACATTTTAGAATGCAGAATAGAAACCCGGTCGCCGAAGTGATTATAAAACCGCAGCACAGTCTGAAACGTCAGGGCGATCTCCGGAATCAGCACGATTGCCTGTTTTCCCTCCCGGACGGCCGCCTCGATCAGTTCGATATAAATCTCCGTCTTTCCGCTTCCCGTCACCCCGTGAATGAGACAGGTTCTGTGGTCGTCCTCGCGCCAGTGCAGCAGGATATCACCGGCAATCCTCTGTTGCACCGGATTAAGCGTCACGGTCTTATCCTGTTTTTTCATCTGATCAAGCGGATTCCGCCAGGTACGGATATGATCTACCCGGATGAACTGCTTCTCTTCCATCGCACGGATGACAGCTGCTGTTATATTCAGCTTTGCGGTCACTGTCCCGTAGGGCAGAGGCGACTGGTCAATCAGAGCCGCCAACAAGCGTGCTCTGGCCGTCTGATGCATTCTCTCACATTCAGCCAGCTGATTTTTCGCCTGTTCGACCTCCAGAGAAAGATAAACCAGACGTTCCTCTTTCTTCGCCGTCTTCTTCTTTACCGGAAGAACCGTCTTCAACGCCTGATTCATCGTACCGCCGAAGTGCTCGCGCATCCACGCCGCCAGCGCAACGAGCTGTGCTTCGATCGGGATGCCCCCGGTCACGACAGACGATATGTCCTTGATGCGCGCCGTATCAAACTCCGGCGTATCTGTCACTTCAACGACATAGCCACGTGTCAGGCGGTTGCCTCTGCCGAAAGGGACTTCTACCAGAACGCCCGGATAGACGTTACTCAGCATATCGTCGGGTATACGGTACTGAAAAACTTTATCCAGCTTATCCAGAGAGATGTTTATGATTATGTTTGCGTATTTCTTTTTATAAATATATTTTTTATCATTCATTGCATACAATAAGTATATATGTTATAATTCGAATAGTGCTGCCGAAACGGCGTGCGGTTAGTCCTTCAACAGAGGACTGTGACCTCTGATTACATAGAGATCTCCCATTCGAGAAATCTATCACGAAAGGAGGGTTTGCTTATGCTCACCATCAGTGACCTGATTGCAGTGATTAGTCTCTGCTTAACCTCATTCGGTCTCGGTTATTCGATTGGAAAGAGTAATGAGACACAAAAATAACCGCCCCTAGTCTGGAAAACTGAGCGGTTATTTTACGTAACTAAAATCAGGACTGACCGTCAATCGGCAGCACCTTTTTCATATAATATATAATAACACGCCAGATATACTATGTCAAACAAAAATCCTATTTTTTATATAATCATATCTTAATATTTTCTCAATCCAATTGAACCGTCATCCTCCGTGTTCTCAATAGAACGGATCATCACATAATACCCCGCCTGTTCACTGATTTTTACATAAACCCGTTCTCCAGCTTTATGTCCGAGGACAGCTTTTCCGAGAGGCGATTCGTTCGAAATCCACCCCTTCATGGAATTAGCGCGCACCGTAGTGACAATCGTGTACTCTTCTTCCTCATCATCCTCCTCAAACCAGAGGATAACCTTATTATTCATCCCAACCTCGTCAATCTTCGACTCATCTGAAATCACCACAGCCGTTTTTATCATCCTCTCCAGATAACGAATGCGCTTTTCATTTTCATTCTTAAACTGCTTCGCGGCCTTATATTCGAAATTTTCACTCAGATCTCCCTGCGCGCGGGCTTCCTTCACCGCATCGAGAGCTTCCCTGCGGACAACGAGCTTCCGGTGCTCGATTTCCTCCTCCATGCGCTCAATATCCTTCTTCGTTACCTTATCGTACATAAATATCTCCTCTTTCTAACGGGAAAATCCTTTGAGCGACATTATACATCACTCAAAGGATTTTTTCCATCCGTTTCTAATCAACTTTCAGGAACTGTAAAGATTAATTCTTTATCAGTTCCTTAGATATGGCGATAATCACACCGGATATGCCCCATGCTCTGTATCCGCCAGCTCCGGATCCACGCCCGTCTGCTGCGCCGCGCGGAATTTGAAGAAATCGATCGCCTGCTTCGGAAACAGTGCATAAGAAAGCACATCCTCATCCTGCTGCTTCCACTCCTTCATCTCATCCTCCAGCTTCGAAAGCTGCGGTTCAATGAGATCAGCCGGCCGACAGGTAATCGCCTGATCCTGATCCGCTCCCAGAACCTTTTCCACAACCTCCGGGTTAAACGGCTTGACCGTCTGGCCGTACTGACCGAGCAGGATGCCTCTTGTCTCCTTTGTCGCCACCTTGTAACGCTCACCCATGAGCACATTCAGAACCGCCTGCGTTCCGACAATCTGGCTGGACGGCGTCACCAGCGGCGGCTCACCAAGATCCTTGCGGACACGTGGGATTTCCTGCAACACTTCCTCAAATTTATCCTCAGCATTCTGCTCCTTCAATTGCGAAACCATATTGGAAAGCATGCCGCCCGGCACCTGATATCGCAGCGTATTGATATTCACACCCAGAACCTTCGTACTCAATAAACCACTCGAAAGTGCCTCCTCACGGATCGGCGTAAAATACTCACAGATTTCAGCAAGAATATCCTGATTCAGGCCCGTATCATAAGGCGTCCCCCGAAATGTCTCCACCATCACTTCCGTCGCCGGCTGCGACGTGCCCAGCGCCAGCGGCGAGATAGCCGTATCAATAATATCACATCCCGCCTCCACAGCCTTCAGGCAGCTCATGGATGCGACGCCGCTCGTATAGTGTGTGTGCAGTTCGATCGGGAGACTTACATTTTCTTTCAGCGCGCCGACCAGCCGTTCGGCCTCATAGGGAATCAGCAGCCCGGCCATATCCTTGATACAGATGGAATCCGCTCCCATGTCCTCAATGCGCTTCGCAACATCAATCCAGTAATCCAGCGTATATGCGTCACCCAGCGTATAGGACAGAGCAATCTGCGAATGTCCCTTTTCCTTCCGGCACGCATCCACCGCCGTCTTTAGATTCCTCAGGTCATTCAGACAGTCAAAAATCCGGATGATATCAATCCCGTTCGCAATGGATTTCTGAACAAAATACTCTACCACATCATCCGCGTAATGATTGTATCCCAGAATATTCTGACCGCGGAACAGCATCTGCAGCTTTGTATGTTTAAATCCGTCCCGGAATTTTCTCAGCCGTTCCCACGGATCCTCCTTCAGAAAACGCAGGGACGCATCGAAGGTCGCTCCGCCCCAACACTCCACTGCGTGATAACCGACCTGATCCATCTTATCAATGATCGGCAGCATCTGTTCCGTCGTCATCCGGGTCGCCATCAACGACTGATGCGCGTCACGGAGCACGGTCTCTGTTATTTTTAAAGGTTTCTTCTCCATACCAGTCTCCTTTCCATATTCATCCGTTTTATCCGGGAAACAATCTGTCAGTCTCAGACAGATCCGTCAACCAACCGTTCAAAACATATATTGTCCATCCGTTGTTTCGGAAAGGTTATACTCCGAATACAGCCATGAATACGCCTGCCGCGATCGCCGTACCGATCACACCCGCCACATTCGGTCCCATCGCATGCATCAGCAGAAAGTTCGTCGGATCCTCCTCGGCGCCCACCTTCTGTGAAACGCGTGCCGCCATCGGTACGGCCGACACACCGGCGGAACCGATCAGCGGATTGATCTTTCCGCTCGTGATCCAGCAGAGCAGCTTTCCGAATAAAACGCCCGCTGCCGTGCCGAACGCAAAAGCGATCAGGCCGAGAACCACAATTTTGATCGTCGTTATCTTCAAAAATGCCTCCGCGCTTGTCGCTGCTCCGACCGAAGTGCCGAGCAGAATCACCACAATATACATCAGCGCATTGGAAGCGGTCTCAGAAAGCTGCTTCACCACGCCGCATTCGCGGAACAGATTGCCGAGCATCAGCATGCCGACCAGCGGTGCCGTAGTCGGGAGAACCAGACAGACAACGATTGTCACAATAATGGGGAAAAGAATCGCTTCCAGTTTTGAGACTTCTCGCAGCTGCTCCATCTTGATAGCACGTTCTTTTTTTGTTGTAAAGAGCTTCATGATCGGCGGTTGTATAATCGGCACCAATGCCATATAAGAATAAGCCGCCACTGCAATCGGTCCCATCAGATCCGTCTGCCCCAGCTTGCCGGCAAGAAACAGGGATGTCGGCCCGTCCGCACCGCCAATAATTGCAATCGCGGCAGCCGCCTCACCGTTAAAGCCAAGAAATATAGCAAGAAAATAAGCGCTGAAAATGCCGAACTGTGCCGCTGCTCCCAACAGAAAACTGATCGGATTCGCAATCAGCGGACGGAAATCCGTCATCGCACCCACCCCGAGGAAAATCAGGGAGGGCAGAATAGACCACTCATCCAACTGATAAAAATAATACAGCAAACCGCCGATACCGGTCTCAGACGCCTCAGGCGCGGCCATAATTCCGGGGAAAATATTTACAAGCAGCATACCAAACGCAATCGGCACAAGAAGCAGCGGTTCGTAGCCTTTTTTGATCGCCAGAAATAAAAACACACAGGCAACACCGATCATGACATAATTTCCCCAATAGAGATTGGCAAAAGCAGTCTGATTCAGAAAATTGCCGATTGTTTCTGCAAGATGAAACATAGTAACCTCCATACCGCCAGTCAGTAAAATCAGCAGACCATATCATATGATGATACCAGGGTCAAAAGGTCATGAATGGAGCGCTTGCAGTCCGATTCATGACTTTGGGACCCGCCAAAACATGAGGAAGTAGCAAATTTGACCGGTTTTTGGTCAAATTTAGCGGATTCCGAATGTTTTGAGGATTGTGGGATAAGTGAG
>JAJQFQ010000015.1 GCA_021201035.1 Clostridiales bacterium | reverse complement strand
CCGGGTCTGGAAAAACTTGACCGGCAGATAGCACTGGCGCGGGCGGGAAGACCGGCTTCTGTGGGGGCGAAGATGAATTCTCTGACGGACAAGGTAATCATCGATAAGCTGATCGAAGCGTCCGGAGCCGGCGTTCGGGTGGAACTGGTTGTCCGCGGAGCCTGCTGTCTGGTTGCCGGAGTTCCCGGCCTGACGGATCATATCACGATTCGGAGTATCGTGGGACGTTACCTGGAGCATTCCCGTATCTATATTTTCGGGGCGGAAGACGAAGAAGTTTACATCTCCTCTGCAGATTTTATGACCCGCAATACCACACGCCGCGTGGAGGTGGCGGTACCGGTGATGGATCCGGAGATCCGGGAGCAGGTACTGCATATTTTCCGCGTTCTGATGAAAGATAATGTAAAGGCGCGTGTGCAGCAGGCGGATGGCCGGTATATCCGTGTGCAGCCAGATGGTGAGCCGTTGTCGGCGCAGGAGTATTTTCAGAAGCGGAAAAACCGGCAGGGGTTATGAAATGATATCGCGTGTTTTTAAAATCTCTTGACATGGCATTGAAAACAGGATAAAATGTATTTTGTTCATCAGCATCGACAAAGAATGCGCGGGTGTAGTTCAGTGGCAGAACACCAGCTTCCCAAGCTGGCCATGTGGGTTCGATTCCCATCATCCGCTTAGATGTAATACTCCCGGGAGTTCCGGCACAGAAGTGCAGCAGGTCCCGGGAGTATTTGTTAAGCAATATTTGATGATTCGAGCGATAAAAGGGTATGATACTACGGATTGTTCCGCACTTCGTGCTCCCACAATCCTAAAAACATTCGGAATCTGCTAAATTTGACCAAAAAACGGTCAAATTTGCTGCTTCCTCATGTTTTTGCGGTCCCCAATGTCAGAAATGCGGATGCGAGCATCCGATTTCTGACCTTTTGTCCCTTGTATCATTTTATTTATGTACCTGAAAATGCTTCTTGTGGTAGTTGTTCAGATAATCTGTCACTGCGTCCAGACCGCTGTCGCTGAATTCAAACAGAGCGGATTCTTTTTGGCTGTCATCCGTGTGACTGAAATTATAGGGGCCGGGCCATGTGGTTACCCGGAGTTTTTTTGTGCCTGCTTCGTCCGTGATTCCTTCAATCCGGTAATGCATGTCCTGAAAGCTGCCGTGGAACCATGTTTTTTTGTAAAAGCCGATATGGAAAATATCGGATCGCTGTATTTGCAGGGTATCATTTTTTTCTGACATATAAATCCGTCCTTTCAATGAGCCATTTTGTTCGGACATATAAATCAATCTGTTCCGAATGATTATTGTTATTTTCTCTTTACAAAAGAATTTTGCCATATTACAATAAACAAAGCAACTGTAATTTGTAATTGTTCTTATTCTGCTTTAGATTATCAAAGCCGGATTCGGATGATTATGTGCAGGTTTATATTATGTATTGGTATATACAGATTGCTGTATATCGAGAAGGAGGGTATGTATGGGTAAAAAAGTCGGTGTTTCACAGGAGGAGAAGAATTTTTCCTATTATAAGTATTACGAGCAGGATCTTGCGCCGATCCCGGAGAAGAAGCTGGCCATTCTGGCGGCGGGACCGGTGGATCCGAAGACGCTGATTCCGTTTTCCGAAAGGCAGCTTTTCCTGGAGGGGAAGGATGAGGCGGCCGGTTATTGTCAGATCGGATACGGCGTGCTGGAGGACGGCACCGCGCATGTGTGCAATACGACTTATATGCCGGGTGTGACCGGAGAAATGCTTGACTGGTGGTTCCCGTGGCATTCCGTCGGCTCAGATCTGAGATATAAGATCTGGGATCCGGAGGATCATTATTTCGCTAGGGCGGACCGTGCGGATTACGTGACGGATCCGGCAATTCCGATGAATGAACGGACCTGGGGTGTGAACCACTATATTATGGAAGATGTCGGTCCCGGACCGGAGTTTTTAAAGCTGATGTTTAAAAAGCCGTCCGATATGGGTTATGATATGTCGGCCATCGGTACGGAGAAGTGTCAGTCTATGGTCTGCGCGATCGGAGAGAGCTCTGTTGCAGCGGCCATGACACATAAATGGTATCCGTATCAGGATGGCGTGATGTTCTGCTCGCGATTCTGGATCGGCTACCGGTGGACAGAGGACGGGCAGATTGTAAAAGCAATTCCCGACGGATTCAGCATTCCGCTGATGGCGCCTCAGGGATTATATGCGCACAATATCAAGGAATTTACGAATCTTGCGGCTGTACTGCCGACGCTGTATGAGGAGGAGAAAGACATCTTCTGACGACATGTTCAATTTAAATACGAATCTTACAAAAATGGGGGATCCGCGCTGCGGATTCCCTGCTTTATGAGTATACCTTAAAAATATGTGAGGAATACTTCAGGAATAAACACCTATGCGCTGCTGACACGGCGCGTTAACATCTATGAAAGTGAGTGTTTGTATGGCACAGCAGTATATTAAAATCAGGGGAGCCGGGGAGCATAATTTAAAAAAAATAGATCTGGATCTGCCGCGGGATCAGTTTATCGTGCTGACCGGTCTGTCCGGATCCGGTAAATCATCTCTGGCGTTTGACACCATTTATGCGGAGGGACAGCGGCGTTATATGGAGTCTCTGTCTTCCTATGCCCGTCAGTTTCTCGGTCAGATGGAAAAACCGAATGTGGAGAAGATTGAAGGACTGTCCCCCGCGATCTCGATTGATCAGAAGTCAACAAACAGGAATCCCCGGTCCACGGTCGGTACGGTGACGGAGATATATGATTATTTTCGGCTTCTCTATGCGCGTATCGGAATACCCCACTGCCCGAAATGCGGCAGAGAAATCCGACAGCAAAGCGTGGATCAGATGGCGGATCAGATCATGACGCTGCCGGAGCGAACCCGGATACAGCTTCTGGCTCCGGTTGTCCGAGGCCGGAAAGGCATGCATCAGAAGCTGCTGGAGCAGGCAAAACGCAGCGGCTATGTGAGGGTACAGATTGACGGCAGCGTGTATGAGCTGAGCGAGGAGATTCATCTGGATAAAAATATCAAACATAATATAGATATCGTGGTGGATCGTCTGATCATAAAACCGGATATGGGCCGCAGAAGACTGGTGGATTCGATTGAAAATGTCCTGAAGCTGGCTGACGGGCAGATGACGGTGGATATTATCGGCGGGGAAAGCATGGAATTTTCCGAAAATTTTGCCTGTCCGGACTGCGGCATCAGCATTGAAGAAATCGAACCGCGCAGCTTTTCCTTTAATAATCCGTTCGGCGCCTGCCCGGAATGTGCGGGCCTCGGTTTTAAAATGGAATTTGACGAGGATCTGATGATTCCGGATAAGAGTTTGTCAATTATGGACGGCGCAATACAGGTGTTAGGCTGGCAATCCGCTCATACAAAAGGCAGCTTCACGCATGCGACATTGACAGCGTTGGCGAAGGAGTATGATTTTGATCTGGATACGCCTTTTGAAGATTATCCGCAGCAAATCCATGATATTCTGATTCACGGGACCGAAGGTCATATTGTAAAAGTTCATTATCGCGGACAGCGGGGAGAGGGCGTGTACGATATCGCTTTTGAGGGGCTGATCCGGAATATACAGAGACGCTATCGGGAAGTCAGTTCCGAGACGACAAAGCAGGAATATGAGAGCTTTATGCGCATCAGTCCCTGCAAGGCATGCCGGGGACAGCGCCTGAAGAAGGAATCTCTCGCGGTGACAGTGGCGGATAAAAATATTCATGAAGTGACGTCCATGTCTGTGAAGGATCTCTATCAGTTTATGCTGGATTTAAAGCTGACGGCGCAGCAGGAACTGATCGGTGCGCAGATCTTAAAGGAAATCCGTGCCAGAGTCGGCTTCCTTCAGGAGGTCGGGCTGGATTATCTGACGCTTTCCCGTGCAACCGGAAGCCTTTCCGGTGGTGAGGCGCAGCGTATTCGTCTGGCTACACAGATCGGCTCGGGACTGGTGGGTGTGACATATATTCTGGATGAACCGAGTATCGGGCTGCATCAGCGGGATAATGATAAACTGCTGTCTGCCCTGAAAAACCTGAAAAATCTCGGGAACACGCTGATTGTTGTTGAGCATGATGAGGATACCATGCTCGCCGCGGATTATATCGTGGATATCGGTCCCGGCGCCGGTGAACACGGCGGAGAGGTTGTTGCTGCCGGAACGGCGGCGGATATCATGGCATGTGAGGCGTCCGTCACAGGCGCTTACCTGAGCCGCCGGATACAGATCCCGGTTCCGGATTCGCGGAGAAAACCGACCGGCTGGCTGGTTGTCCGCGGAGCCTCAGAGAACAATCTGAAGGATATCGATGTTCGTTTGCCTCTCGGTATTTTTACCTGCGTGACCGGTGTGTCCGGTTCAGGGAAAAGCTCTCTGGTCAATGAGATCTTATATAAGAATCTGGCGCGAAAGCTGAACCGCGCACGCTGCATTCCGGGTAAACATCGAGGTATGGAAGGGCTGGAACAGCTGGACAAGGTGATCTGTATTGATCAGTCGCCGATCGGGCGGACGCCGCGCTCAAACCCGGCGACTTATACCGGTGTTTTTGACCAGATCCGCGATCTGTTTGCTGCGACAGCAGATGCAAAGGCGCGGGGGTATAAAAAAGGCAGATTCAGTTTTAATGTAAAGGGCGGCCGGTGCGAGGCGTGTGCCGGGGACGGTATCATAAAAATTGAGATGCACTTTCTGCCGGATGTTTACGTTCCGTGTGAAGTGTGTAAAGGAAAACGCTATAACCGTGAGACTCTGGAGGTGCAGTATAAAGGGAAAAATATCTATGAGGTTCTTGACATGACGGTAGAAGAAGCCTTGCCCTTTTTTGCGAATGTACCATCTGTTCACCGGAAAATACAGACGCTGTATGATGTGGGACTTTCTTATATTAAGCTCGGCCAGCCGTCAACCACGCTGTCCGGCGGTGAGGCGCAGCGCATTAAGCTGGCGGCGGAACTGAGCAGGCGCAGTACCGGAAAGACTGCCTATATTCTGGATGAACCGACGACCGGACTGCATTTTGCGGATGTGCATAAGCTGATTGATATTCTGCATCGTCTGGCAGAAAATGGGAATACTGTAGTCGTGATCGAACATAATCTGGATGTAATCAAAACCGCGGACTATATCATTGATCTGGGACCGGAGGGCGGCGACGGCGGCGGCACGGTCATCGCGGAAGGGACGCCGGAGGAAGTGGCGGAGAATCCGGCTTCCTATACAGGCGCATATGTAAGGCGAAGCCTGAACAACAGGGACTAAAGGTCATAAAACAGATGCTTGCATCTGATTTTATGACTTTGAGGCCCGTGTTGTTCAGATACCCAACAGGGATTAAAAGGTCATAAAACAGATGCCTGCATAACTGAAAATGGATTCCGCATGCCGCGGAATCCATAAGAGTCGGGGAGTAC
>JAJQFQ010000174.1 GCA_021201035.1 Clostridiales bacterium | reverse complement strand
ACTTGCATCAATCACACGACCGCAGAAGCCAAACACATATAACTCTCCGCCATCTCACTGTCCGGATACGCCTCCATCAGAGTCATTTTTCTCTCGTCCGCGTCCTGTACCAGTTCGGAAAATTCGATGATTCCCGTAATATTCGTCTGAAAATCATCGCATAATTCCATGACCTTCTCCGTCTCGCGCTTTACATTGCGCCGATTTAAGATGACGCCGCCCAGTGAAGCATAACCGCGTCCCTGAAAATTTCGAATCGCGGTCGCGATATTCGCAGCCGCATAAATGGACATATTCTCACCGGAAGTGACAATATACACCTCATCGGCATACCCGCTCCGCATCGGCATGGAAAATCCCCCGCAGACCACATCACCCAACACGTCATAAAACACAATATCCGGTTGATATGTCTCATAAATTCCTTTCACCTCAACTTTTTCCAAAGCGGTAATAATGCCGCGGCCCGCACAGCCCATGCCCGGAATCGGGCCGCCCGCCTCCACACAGATCACATCCGCATAACCGATTCGGACGATCTCTTCTGCAAAAAAATCATTTTTCTTCCGGCGGAATGTCTCCAGAACGGTTGGCAACGGTTCCCCATGACGCAGCGTAATGGTGGAATCCGCCTTCGGATCGCAGCCAATCTGCATCACACGATATCCCTGACGTGATAAGGCAACTGCCATATTGGAGACAATCGTAGATTTCCCGATGCCGCCCTTTCCGTATACCGCAACTTTTTTCATGAAACTTCTCCTCGTAATAATAAATGTTTCACAACACCATGAGCAGCGTCCCGGCACGGGCTACGCTGAGGATTTTTGACCTGTGCTGTCGGGAAAACAGACCAACAGAAGGGTCGTCTACAATTTTTCATACAGATACGGGAACACTTCCACACTTCTCTTTAAAATACCCTTCAGATACGCGATCATCACCCCGTAATTTGTAAACGGCACATTCTGGTCGAGCGAACATTTCATCCGGTATTTCATCTCGCGCTCATTCAGCATACATCCGCCGCAGTGAATGACCATTTTATATTTCGACACATCATCCGAAAATTCCGTACCGGAGGTCGTCTCAAAGCAGATATCCTTCCCGGTATACTGTTTCAGCCATCGAGGAAGCTTCACCGTTCCGATATCATCACACTGCCGGTGGTGCGTGCATCCCTCGGAAATCAGAACCGTATCTCCGTCCTGCAGTTCATCCACCGTACGTACACAATCCACTGCCGCGTTCAGAAACCCCTTATATCTCGCCATCAGAATAGAAAATGACGTCAGAAGGATATCGTCCGGCACGACACGCGCCACCTCCTCAAACGCCTGGCTGTCCGTGATCACGATTGACGGTTTCTTTCCGGTGTTTTTCAATGTCTCTGCCAGTCCGTTTTCCTTCACGACCAGAGCCGTAGCGTCCGCCTCCAGGACATCGCGGATCGTCTGCTGCTGCGGCAGAATCAGTCTGCCTTTCGGCGCCGCGGAATCAATGGGAACGACCAGAACCACAAAATCTCCCGGAGCAATCAGGTCGCCGACAATCCGCAGTCTCTCATCTTCCATGTCCACCGATCTGCCGATCCGTTCTTTCAGTTCATAAATACCCTCTTTGTGAAGAGCGCTCACATAGATTTCATTGTCAGCCGGCGCCGGATGCCCGTCAATCAGATCCAGCTTATTGTAAACGACAACATACGGAATCTCCTTTTCTGTAAACAGCGTAATCAGTTCCTCATCACACCTCTGCTTGCCCTCCGCGGCATCCACGATCAGGACCGCCACATCCGTCTTGTTGAGCACCTGCCGGGTCTTTTTGACGCGAAGTTCGCCCAGACTTCCTTCATCGTCAAATCCGGGTGTATCAATGATCACAACCGGACCCATGGGCAAAAGTTCCATGGATTTGTATACAGGGTCTGTCGTCGTTCCCTTCATTTCCGACACGACCGCGAGATCCTGTCCGGTCACCGCGTTTACCACACTGGACTTACCTGCGTTCCTTCGTCCGAAAAAGCCGATATGAAGCCGGTTTGCGGACGGTGTACTGTTCAATCCCATACTTGCGCCTCCTTCATATAAAACAAAAAGCCCCTGTGCCCAAAACGGGTACAAGGGTAGCATAGATGCTGCTTTTACCGAAACGAATCCGGCTGTTTCTCAGCCGCATCCATACGATAAAAACAGATAATTTCTGCCATGATCACTTGTCTTCCCCTTCAGGTCTGTTCCTTATGGTCAGATGAATGACTTCGGTTATATATCTCTATACTAATATCTAACGCCGGAGTTTGTCAACACAAACCCCGGCGTTTTACAATAAATAATTCTCTTTATATCAGCAAATTTTCATCATCAGCGAAAAGCCGAATAAACTGCTCCGTTTGACATGCCGCCGCGTAGAAGCGCCATCTCTTCCACAGTCACAAGCTGGTAACCTTTGCTGATCAATCCAGGGATAATCGTCAGGGATGCTGTAGCCGTAGCACTGTATAAATCATGCATAAGGACAATATCACCATCCTGCACATGATTCAAAACCGCGCTTACCGTAGATGCAGAATTTCTGGCTTTCCAATCCAGCGTATCTATGGACCATAAGATAATCGGCATTCCGACGGTGTTTCTTACGGTAGAGTTATGGGAACCTCCCGGCGGTCTCATAACCGTCGGAGAAACACCCGTGACATTTTTCACCGCGGTGTTTGTAGCACTGATCTGATTTTGAATCACAGACGTACTCACACTCGTCAACGTTGTATGATTATATGTATGGTTTCCGATCTGACATCCCAGACTGTACGCCCTCTGTATGATACTGCTGTAAGTGCCGACACGCTCACCGACCACAAAAAATGTCGCTGTGCTGTTATATGTTTCCAGTATATCCAGAATCGCTGATGTATATTGCGACGGGCCGTCATCATAAGTTAACGCTACCATCTTCTGATTCCCGTAAACCGTCCGATATAAAACACCGTTAGTGTTATAATAATAAATATTTCCGTTTTTTACGATTCTTCCTGAGGTGATCAGCGGCGTATCTTTATAATATCCGCTGTTTGCTCCGGGTACCGCAGCTGCCTTCGGAACCAGACGGACCTCAATAGATTCGATCCGGTAAGAAATTCCTGTCGTGCCGGCCATCTGACCGTTTTTCGCCCATCCCAGCCAGCCGTATTTCTCTACGTAAACACGGTACCACACATCACAGTAGTTTGCAATATCGCCGCTTAACTTGACCTCGATCGCTTCCATACGCCTGGAAAGCCCCGTTGTCCCGGCCAAAGAGCCATCTGACACCCAGCTCTGCCAACCTTCTTTCTGCACATGAGCCCGATACTGCACACTGCCGCTGACAGTTCCGCCGGACAAAGATATGCTGACCGCCTCCAGACGTTTCCCTGTGCCTGCGGTCCCCAGGGATGTTCCATTAGAAACAGCAGCTAAATCCCCGTAACTCTGCTGATGTCCGCTGTACACAATACTCCCCAGATCAGATTTTGTGAGATAAGACCATAATCCATCACTCGTCGGCGCTGTTCCGTTTTTCTCCACCAGAACAATCCGAATCGACTCCACCCGGAGGGACAGACCGATCGTACCGCACCATCCGTCTCTCCCGTCTGTGCTGTCCCCCTCATCCAATCCCTTCGTCCATTTTGTCCACCCGTATTTCTGTACGTGAACAGAGTAGTAAATATCATATTGTTCCGATAAGTCTCCGGTCAGTCTGACCTGAATCGCCTCAATCCGTTTGGCCTGTCCGGTTGTTCCGGCAAGTGCTCCGTCAGACACCCAGCTCTGTTCCATTCGATTGATCAGCTTGCACTTCATTCTCCGACTCTGTATTTTCCGGTACAGATGCATACTCCGAATCCTGTGCAGCCGCCACGTAACCCGGAATCATGGTTAATGACAATACAATAGCCAGTAAAAACGCCATCCAACGACCTTTCCCTTTTTTCATAACCGGTTTCCCCCTTCTCTTAAGCAAAATGATACTATAAATATACTATATCCGTCGAAATTATGCCATAAAAACCTGTTAAAATCACAATCACAATTTACAGACCCTGAATGATAAAAAAGAAGGACTTATATACTGCTTTGCAAATACTTACAATATTTCATTTTCTGCAAGAACATGAATAATATTTTTGTGTTTCACACCATCTCTTTCCTGTAATAGCGGATCCAACGTAAGCAGATATTTCGGATAATTGTCACGAATCTGGTAAAATGGTCTGTATTCACGTTCCTCTGTCTCCCTTTCAGCGATTGTCATAGCTACCTGAATGTAACGATAATCATTTGTTCTTCGAACAATAAAATCACATTCTAATTTCCCAATGCGTCCTACACTGACCGAATAGCCGCTGTTTCTCAGATAAAGATAAACAAGATTTTCAAGAGCCGGGCCATAATTGATGCGGTTATCGGTTACCGTCATAAAATAAATACTCAGGTCGGCAAGATAATATTTCTGTTCACCGGCCAGAGATTTTCTGGATTTACAGTCAAATCTCGGACATTCATATATAATTTTCACATTTGTTAAGATTCCTATATAACGCCTGATTGTTTCTTTTTTGATCGGTGTTTTTTCCACTTTATTAAAATAATCAAATAACGTCTGCACACTGAATGTTGACCCGAAATTATTGATAATATAGCTCTGTACCCTTTCAAATACCGAACGATTTCGAATCTTGGCGTTCGTTTTGATATCATTATTAAATATCTCTTCAATGACACTCTTTGTATAAAAACGTCTTGCCTCTGCATCAGGAAACTGCAAAGCTTTTGGAAATCCGCCGTTAATCAGATATTCGTTAAATTCTACATTTTTATCTGCACTGACAGCCATGCCCAAATGTCGTTTCATCCCCATATACTCAGAAAAATCTAATGTGAATATTTCGAATTCAAGGTATCAGCCGTTCAGTATCGTTGCAATCTCGCCGCTTATCAAATACGAATTGGACCCAGTCAGAAAAACAGAAATATTCCCCTCCGTATTAAACGCATTAATCGTCTCCTCAAAATCTTTGACGTTCTGTATTTCATCAATAAACAGATATTTAAAATCATCATCCAGAATCAACGAATCTATTCTGCTTTCAAGCTGAGCAGGTGTCCTGATTGACATATTTGATCTATTGTCAAGATCCAGATAAATGATGTCCTTATCTGCTACTCCCGATTCTGTTAATTCCTCTTTTATCATCTGCATAATACAGGATTTGCCTGATCGACGTATGCCGCTGATCACTTTAATCATGTCTGTCTTATAAAAAGGCCTGATTTTAGAAAGATATTTTTCCCTCTTAAACAACATATGAATAACCCCCCTGTTTATGTTATCATTATTATAACACTGATTATTAAAAATGCAAGTTAAGGGGGTTATTTTATTATTTTTTTCAAAACCAACACCGTTAACATACCATTTTTGACATATTCGAGAGTTTGACAGTTGAATATCCTCAAAACTCAGTTCTTATGAAGCTTTATCACCTGTATTATCGCCCTCATTG
>JAJQFQ010000019.1 GCA_021201035.1 Clostridiales bacterium | reverse complement strand
CATTAAGGGAGAGCATTATCGCAATCCGGGCTAATCGCCCTACTTGCTCATACCGTCTTGGTCGTCGAATATCCAGCCATCCGGGTGTGCAAGCACCCCCATCTGTCTGTCTATTCACGACACTTTCATATTAACATACTTTAGAGAAAAATCAAACTGCTTTTTGTGAAAAGGATAACAAAGTTTTGTTAAATCCAGGTAAAACGAAACCCGCCTGAATCCTTCCGCACGGTGACTATATTGACTAACGACAATGCGGTACATGGAAAATCAGGCAAGCGATATAACCGGTTAATGACGAAACACCACACTAGCATATTCTCGGCAGAAGTTCCCCGCCGGGCTGGGGCAGCATGGTCTCCGCTCCGATCTCCGTCGTCACAACCACCTTGCCGGGCATCGTATCCGTAATCTCTCCGATGATCGCCGCATTTGCGGAATATTTTCCTTCCTTTAATACAGCCAGCAGCGCCTGCGCCTGATCCTTCGGAGCGATCACAACCATCGTCCCCTCATTGGCCAGATACAGCGGATCCAGACCGAGCATGCCGCAGACACCGCGCACAGCCGGATCGACGGGAATCGCTTCACTGTTTAAACGCACGCCCACATGACTTTCCGAGGCAATCTCATACAACACCGTCCCGACGCCGCCCCGCGTCGCGTCGCGGATCACATGAATATCCTTCGTCACATGAATCATGGACTCCACCGTCTGCCACAGAGGCGTACAGTCACTTTTGATATCTGCATCAATACCCAGATCCTCCCGGGCCAGCAAAATCGTACAGCCATGCCGTCCGATATCACCGGTTACCAGAATTGCGTCGCCGGGCTTCGCAAAAGCGCCCGATACTTTCACACCGTCTGTCAGCGTACCAATGCCTGTGGTCGTGATGAATATATGATCGACCTGACCCTTTCCGGCCACCTTTGTATCGCCCGCCACGATTTTTACACCGGCCTCCGCCGCTGTTTTTTCCATGGAAGCTGCAATCTCCTCCAGTTTATCCAACGAAAACCCCTCCTCTATAATAAAAGAACAGGTCAGATAACGAGGCTGTGCACCCATACAGGAAAGATCATTCACCGTGCCGCAGATGCTCAGTTTCCCGATGTTCCCGCCATTAAATTCAAAGGGAGAAACAATAAAACCGTCCGTGGACATCGCAATCTTTCTGCCGCCCATATCCAGAACCGCCGCATCATCCGCCGTGAATTCCGGATTGGAAAAGTGCGCCGCAAAAACCTCCTGTATTAATTCTGCTGTCTGTTTGCCGCCCACGCCGTGAGCGAGTGTTACTCTTTTTTCCGACATAGTAAACTCCTTAAGATTTCTGTTATCGCCATACAGGTCCGAAAGACCTGCAGGGCTCATTACTGTGTTATTATATTAATTTTATTCGCTGTGCACAGTCCGCGAGCCTATAGCCCGCTCATTGCCAACGCCCATACTGATAATATGCCGAACAGCTTCCCTCATTGGACACCATGCAGGCGCCCACCGGATGCTCCGGCGTGCAGACTTTCCCGAACACTTTACAGTCTGAAGGCTTGCATTTTCCCTGAAGGACATCACCGCAGCGGCAGGCCGGATTCGGTTTCCCGTTCATCTCAGGCACGGAGAATTTCATCCGGGCGTCATAATCCCGGTATGCGTCCTTCAGCTTCAGGCCGGAACCCGGTATCACACCCAGGCCGCGCCACTGTGAGTCACAGGCCTCCATCACCTCCGCGATCAGCTTCATGCCGGCACGATTTCCCTCCGGCCGCACGACGCGGGGATAGCAGTTTACAAAAAACGGCTCCCCCGTCTTTGATTTTTTAATAATGACAGCAAGTGCCGTCAGCAGTTCTCTGGCCGTAAAACCGGCGATCACACCGGATACGCCCTCCTCCGCCAGCTTGCGGCAATCTGCCTCGCCGGTGATCGCATTGACATGACCCGGATAGAGAAAAGCATCCGCGCTTCCTTTCAGTGCCTCATACGCGTTGGGCATAGTCTTGTTTGCCGTCAGAACCGAAAAGTTGTTCAGCCCCTGCTCCGCGGCCTTTTTGACCGCCAGACAGACCGCCGGCGTCGTCGTCTCAAAACCGACCGCCAGAAATACGACCTGCCGCTCCGGATTTTCCCGCGCGGCATTCACCGCGTCCAGCGGCGTATAGACAATTCGTATCTCTGCCCCTTCCGCTCTGGCTCCCGCCAGGCTCATCTTCGTTCCGGGTACACGGATCAGATCGCCGAAGGTACAGAGC
The DNA here is from genome assembly GCA_021201035.1 of Clostridiales bacterium. GTDB lineage: Bacteria > Bacillota > Clostridia > Lachnospirales > Lachnospiraceae > Eubacterium_I. Next base: position 3,326 of record JAJQFQ010000019.1, on the reverse strand, counting down.
AGACACTCCTGTTCCAGCGCAAGCCATATCGCCTCGTCTATAAAATCCACCGGCGTCACACACACCGGACAGCCAGGCCCGGAGATCAGCTCGATATTTTCCGGAAGGATTTTCCGGATTCCCAGGCGGAAAATCTCATGCGTATGCGTGCCGCACACCTCCATGATCCGCAGCTTTGGCCCATCGTAGTTTTCAATGATACTTCGTGCTTTTTTTATTGTATCGTCCATAATGTTTTCCCTGATTCCCCTTACATTCAGCATATACCATTTTTGTCACAGCAGACCGATGATATCCTCTGTCTCCGCACTGTCATCTTCACTGATTTTTGCAATGGCGATCCCGGCGTGTACCATCACGTAATCGCCCGGCTCCAGCTCATCCAGCAGCTCCGCGGAAACCTCGCGCTTCGCACCGGAAGCGTCCACCAGCGCCATACCATCCTTAATGCCTACTACTCTTGCTGATAATCCTACACACATGTTCTTATCCTCCTTCATTTATTCAGATATGCCATTCCAGCCGCCACCTGTCCCAACGCCAGTCCGCCGTCGTTCGGCGGAATCATACGGTGGCGGTATACGATAAGTCCGACCTCTTCTAACCCAGTCTCACACAATTCCAGAAACAGCTGATTCTGAAACACCCCTCCGCTTAACGCGCAGCATATAACGCCGGTATCAGCGGAAACCTCGCGGCAGCCGGCGACGATCTGTTTGGCAAGCATCTCATGGAACAGATGCGCCAGCCGGCAGACATCCTCTCCGGCCAGCCGTTGTTCTATCAGATCACGCACCAGTTGATCCGTGGCAAGCAAAATCCGATCATCCTTCGTCTTCTCCCCGGATTCTTCTGAATATCTGGCTGCGTCATCGCTGATTTTTATACTCTCACTTTTCAGGGAAAGAGCTAACGCCGGGTCGGAACCATTCGGTTTCATATATGTCCGGGAAACAGATTCCCCGGCGCAAAGTATCTTCTTCTCCCGATACTCTTCCGCCCGGAACTGCAATGTCGTGGACGCCTCCCCCTCGAACGTAGAACTCAGGCGGATGCCCAGGATCGCGCTGACCGCATCAAACAGCCGGCCGGCGCTGGTGGAAACCGCGGCATTTACTTTTTTCTCCGCCATCTGCCGATAGAGTTTTGCCATCTGCGGTTCGCAAAGTCCCAATCGCTTCACAATATCAGCCGCCTGCGCCTCCGGATACAGGGCGTTGATCATGGATACCGCAATCCGCCAGCCCTCTTTCGCGGAAGCATCGCCGCCGATCTGGAGAAACGGTTTGATGCTGCCAAGCCGCTGAAAATCCAGATAATCACAGAGAAGCAGCTCGCCGCCCCAGATCGTCCCATCTGTCCCATAACCGGTACCGTCAAACGAAACGCCGATCACTTTCTTCCCCGGAGGCAGATTGTTTTCCGCCATGCAGGATAGGACATGTGCGTAATGATGCTGCACTTTCAGCACCGGCAGCCCGAAAGATTCCGCCACCGCCGTTGTATTATATTTCGGATGCAGATCGCAGACTGCCAATTCCGGCTTTGTTTCCAGAAGTTCTTCCATCCGTGCCATGGATTCCGTCAGCGCCTGCACGGTCCGCACATCCGCCATATCGCCCACATAAGCGGATGGATAATACAGCTGATTTTTACCGATACAGAATGTGTTTTTCAGTTCTCCTCCTGCCGCAAGCACCTGTCCGCGCCATGCTTCATTCTCAGAGAAATCCATCATCACCGGCAAAGGCGCATAACCCCGGGAACGGCGGATCATATACGGTTCACCCTTATAAAAGCTCATCACGGAGTCGTCCGCCCGCAGCCGGATCCTGCGGTTGTGCGACAGTATAATGTCGCAAAAACCGCTCAGTTCCCGCACCGCGTCCTCATCTGTCCGGCAGATCGGCGCGCCCGATACGTTGCCGCTGGTCATCACAAAGCTGTCGGCAGTCATTTCCACATCATCATTATATGAAAACAGGAGCATCTGCACCGGCGCATAGGGGAGCATCACACCCACCTTCGGATTATCCGGCGCCACTGACGGAGCCAGATGTGCTTCCTGTTTTTTCTTCAGCAGAATGATGGGTTTCGCGTGACCGTCCAGAATCTCTTCCTCCGCGGCGGTCATCTCACACTGCGCATGCACGGTTTCAAGATTTTTCATCATCACCGCAAACGGTTTTGCCGGACGGTGCTTTAGCTGCCGCAGACGGCTCACCGCTTCCTCGTTTGCGGCATCACAGCAGAGATGAAATCCGCCGATGCCCTTGATCGCGATAATCTGTCCGTCCAGAATCGCTTTTCTCACAAAGGTGATGGCCTCGCGTCCCCGCTCCGGCCTGCCGATCAGATATACCTCCGGGCCGCAGTCGTTGCAGCAGACCGGCTGTGCGTCATATCTCCTCGTCTCTGCATGTGTATATTCATACTCACATTCCGGGCACATGGGAAATTCTTTCATGCTGGTCCGCTCCCTGTCATAGGGCATGGCGTCCAGAATCGTCAGCCGGGGACCGCAGGCCGTGCAGTTGATGAACGGATGCATATATCTGCGGTTGTCCGGGTCGAACAACTCCTGTCGGCACTTCGGACAGGTTGCGATATCCGGTGAGACAAAGATATCCCCCTCCTCACGCTCGCTCTCGATAATATCGAATGCATCAAAATCAAGAGCTGTGTGATCGGACACATCTGTTTTCAAAATAGCGGAGCGTTCCGGTGCCTCGTGCTCCAGCGCATACAGAAAATCCTGCTGCTGCCCTGATGTCCCGTTTATATATATCTCCACATACGAGCCTTTATTTGCCACGCTCCCGGTCACGCCGATCCTGTCGGCGATCCGGCTGACAAACGGCCGGAAACCGACGCCCTGCACAATGCCGTATACACGAATCCATTTTGTTGTTATATCTGCATGAGAACTGCTGCATGCTTCCGCTTTTTTCATCTCAGTTTCCTCACTGCCAAATCTCCTCCTCATATTCACCGGATACGGCAAAATGAGGGATATCCATATACTCTCCGCGGAAATCCCGAAGCGCCCGTTTCAGCCGTTTGTCACCGACGATCACGTCAAAACCGCCGTTTTCCGCAAAGGAGACAAACTCTTCCTCCCGTTCAAATTTCACATCCTGCTTCTGTGTAAGCTCCGGTATCTGCATAAACCAGGTTCCGCATACAATATGATGATCATCTTCCTTACCGAAAATCCGGCTCATATCTCCCTGAGCTGCAATTTCCTTCCGGATCTCGTTCGCCGCCACCTGCTGATGCACGACCAGAACCTTCTTTCCTGCCAGATCATGCAGTCTGTCCCACTG
>JAJQFQ010000220.1 GCA_021201035.1 Clostridiales bacterium | reverse complement strand
GGCTCTGAACAATGCCGCCAGGATGAAGAAGAATTTTATCATTGTGCTGAATGATAACCGGATGTCCATCTCCGAGAATGTGGGCGGGGTTTCCCGACATCTGGCTTCCATCCGGATGTCGGATGCGTATCAGGAGTTTAAGAGCGACGTCCATGATTCTCTGAGCCGTCTGCCCTACGGGGAACGTGTGGCACGCCGTATGACGAAGGCAAAGAGCAGTGTCAAGCAGCTGCTGATTCCGGGGATGTTGTTTGAGAATATGGGGATTACTTATCTGGGACCGGTCAACGGACATAACCTTCAGGATACGCTGCATATTTTACGCGAGGCCAGAAAGGTGAACGGAGCGGTGATCGTCCATGTGCAGACGGATAAGGGGAAGGGCTATCTTCCCGCCGAGCTTCGGCCAAACCGTTTTCATGGGATCGGACCCTTTGACGTGGTGACTGGCGAGCCGCTTCAGGAGAAAAAGAAGCCGAATTATACAGATGTTTTTTCAGCCGTGATCTGCAAGATTGCAGAGAAAAATGACCGGATTGTCGCATTGACGGCGGCTATGGCGGATGGGACGGGCCTGCGCCGGTTCCGTTCGAAATATCCGAATCGTTTCTTTGACGTCGGTATTGCGGAAGGACATGCCGTGACGTTTGCCGCCGGGATGGCGGCAAACGGACTTCACCCTGTTTTTGCGGTGTACTCCTCCTTTTTACAGAGAGGATTTGACGAACTGGTACATGATGTCTGTCTTCAGAATCTGCCGGTGACCTTTGCGGTTGACCGTGCCGGTCTGGTCGGGGCAGACGGAGAGACTCATCAGGGAATTCTGGATCTGTCGTTTTTATCTGTCATTCCGAATATGACAGTCATGGCTCCGAAAAATAAGTGGGAGCTTGCTTATATGCTGTGGTTCTGTTCCCGTTACGAGGAACCGGCGGCCATCCGTTATCCGCGGGGGCAGGCGTATGACGGCCTGAAGGAATACCGGGCGCCGATTGTTTACGGGCAGAGTGAGTGGATTTTTGAAGAACGGCAGATCGCCCTTTTTGCCGTGGGGAGTATGGTGGAGACGGCGTTGACAGTCCGTGAACTGCTGCATGAGCGGGGCTTTCCCTGCTCTGTTGTCAATGTCCGCTTTATCAAACCGATCGACCGGGAGGCGTTACGGAAGGCATGGGAGACCCATGAAATGATCGTGACTATGGAGGAGAATGTACTTCGCGGCGGTTACGGCGATGCGGTGTGTGATTACCTTTGTTCTGAGAATGCGGATGTTTCTCTGCTGCGTTTCGGTATTGACGACAGGTTTGTTTCTCATGGTACGGTACCACAGCTGCTGGAGGATCTGGGGCTGGATGCGGCGCATATAGCACAGAAGATTACAGATGCTTACGGAGATGAAACGCAATGAAAGAGAGACTGGATATCCTTCTTGTAAAACGAAATCTGGCTCCTTCCAGGGAGAAAGCGAAAGCCATGATCATGGCGGGCAATGTTTTCGTTGACCAACAGCGGGAGGACAAGGCCGGAGCTTCCTTTGATGAGTCGGTTTCCATTGAAATTCACGGCAGTACGCTGAAATATGTCAGCCGCGGCGGTCTCAAGCTGGAGAAGGCGATGGAACAGTTCGGACTGGATCTGACAGGGATGGTCTGTATGGATATCGGCGCTTCGACCGGAGGATTTACGGACTGTATGCTGCAAAACGGAGCTTCAAAGGTTTATGCCGTGGATGTGGGCTATGGTCAGTTTGCGTGGAAGCTGCGCCAGGATGAACGGGTCGTCTGTATGGAGAAGACCAATATCCGCTATGTAAAGCCAGAGGATATCGGGGAACCGCTGGATTTTGCCTCCGTGGACGTCTCGTTTATTTCCCTGACAAAGGTGCTCGGCCCGGCCGGAGAGCTTTTGAAAGACGGCGCGCAGATGGTCTGCCTGATTAAACCTCAGTTTGAGGCCAGAAGGGAAAAAGTCGGGAAAAAAGGGGTCGTTCGCGATCCGAAGGTTCATCTGGAGGTCGTGGAGCGGATCATATCTTTCGTGCGGGAGACTGGTTTTTCGGTTCTGCATCTGGATTATTCTCCCGTCAAGGGACCGGAGGGGAATATTGAGTACCTCATACATATTATGAAAAAGTCTTCCGGACAGACTGTTTCCGGTGAAACGGCTTTTGTATGTCAGGATTCATACTCTGACAGGAGTTCAGACCTGACGGCAGATACAGAGGAGGCAGAGATCGATGCTGCGGCCGTGGTCGAAGCGGCGCACGCGGATCTGGATTAGATTATGAAACGTTTTTTTATCATCACAAATAAACACAGGGACAGAGATCTTTCCGTCACCCGTTCCATTCAGAATTATATAGAGGCGAAAGGCGGAAAGAGCAGCTTTTATGTGAGCAATAAGTCACAGTGGGGAAAACGTCATCTGAGATATCTGCAGAATAAAGATGTGGAAGCGGACTGTATCATTGTTCTCGGTGGTGACGGCACGCTGGTGCGGGCGGCCCGTGATATGGCGCGGATCGGCATCCCGCTGATCGGCGTGAACCTCGGAACGCTGGGGTATCTGTGCGAACTGGATATGTCGACCGTCTTTCAGGCGATCGACCGCCTGTTTGAGGATCAGTATGAGGTGGAGAGCCGTATGATGATCGAGGGCGTCTGTCCGGGTGAGGATTCGGTTCGTGAGCCGACGATGGCGCTCAACGATATTGTCATTCATCGGATGGGCGGTGCGCAGATTATCAATCTGATTCTGATGGTGAACGGGGAATATCTGACGACCTACAGTGCGGACGGAATGATCATCTCCACACCCACCGGTTCTACCGGATACAGTATGTCCGCCGGCGGTCCGATCGTTGATCCCAGGTCGGAGCTTCTGCTGATTACGCCGATCAATCCGCAGTCATTTACAACCCGGAGTATCGTCGTAGGCGCGGACGCGAGGGTTGAAGTTATCCTGTCAAAGCGCAGACTGGAAAAAGACGAGGAGGCGGAGGTGACCTTCGACGGAGATCATTTTATTCATCTGAAAGTGGGAGACCGCATTGAGGTGAAAAAGACGGATGTGTATGCGCAGGTCATGAGACTGGATCAGTTGAGCTTCCTTCAAATATTGAGGAAAAAAATGTCATGATACCAAGGGGATAAAAGTCATGCAATGGATGCTTGCATCCGATTGTATGACTTTGAGACCCACCAAAAACATGAGTAAGAAGCACGATAGTGCGAATTACGAATGTTTTTAGGATTGCGGGAGCTCGCAGAGCGGAGCAATCCGTAGTATCATGAAAAGTAGAGGGTTTCAAAGCAGCAGATTGCATGAAAGAGGAATGCAATGAAAGAAAAACGTCACGCGAAGATACTGGAAATCATACGGCGGCAGAACGTGGATACGCAGGAGGAGCTCTGCGACATCTTAAACAGCGAGGGTTTTTCCGTAACACAGGCCACGGTTTCCCGTGATATCAGGGAGTTAAAGCTGACAAAGATTTCCCTGAACGGGGGACAGAAAAGATATGCCCTGATTTCGGATACGGAGGACGGACTGAGCGAAAAATATCGCCGCGTGTTTCAGGACGGTGTGCTTTCCATAGATATGGCGCAGAATATTCTGGTGATCCGTACCGTGTCAGGGATGGCCATGGCTGTGGCGGCGGCCATTGATATGATGAATTGTCATGAGATCGTGGGAAGCATTGCCGGAGACGATACAATCATGTGCGCCGTGCGGACGGTTGAGGATACTGTTGCCCTGATGCGGAGGCTGAAAAAGGTTCTATAGTGAAGGAAACGGCTGAATGTCGTTTCCTGTAAAATGAGAGAGTGGAAAGGAACAATATGTTACTGAATCTTCATGTGAAGAATCTTGCTCTGATTGAGGAGACTGAGGTGAACTTCGGTTCCGGGCTGAATATCCTGTCCGGAGAGACCGGAGCCGGCAAATCGATTCTGATCAGTTCAATCAATCTGGCGCTCGGAGAAAAGGCTCAGAAGGATATGCTGCGCGAGGGGGCGGAGTACGCGCTGGTAGAGCTGACATTCTCCGTGGAACAGGATGCCCAGATTCAGGCACTGCGCGGGATGGATGTATTCCCGGAGGACGGACAGGTCGTGATGACACGTCGGCTGACGGCGAACGGCAGAAGTGTCTGCCGGATCAATTCAGAGACAGTGTCCGCGTCGCTGATGCGCAGGGTAGCGTCTTTGCTGATCGACATTCACGGGCAGCATGAGCATCAGTCTCTTCTTACGAAAAAAAATCATATTCGCTATCTGGATGCCTGGGCGAAACGTGATCTGGGAGACAGGAAGCGTTTGCTAGCTTCCTGTTATCATACCTGGGCGGAGTGTAAACGGCAGCTGGAGGAGGCCTCCCTGGATGAAGAACAGCAGAGACGGGAGCTTTCTTTCCTGCAATACGAGATCGATGAGATCGAACAGGCACAGCTGCGGCCGGGAGAGGATGAGCAGCTGGAGATGGACTTCAGGCGGTTGTCCAACGGAAGAAAGATTCTGGACGCTCTGGCGGAGTGCAGGGAACTGTGTTCGGACGGAGCCGGCAGTATCTCGGATGCATCGGGGAGAGCTGTTCGTGCGCTGCTGCATGTGTCGGAATACGATGAGCAGGTTGATGCGCTTGCCGGTCAGCTGCAGGAGATTGACAGTCTGATCAATGATTTTAACCGCGATCTGTGCGGTTACATGGATGATTTTGAATTTTCGGATGAACTGTTTGCCGAAACGGAGTCCCGTCTGGATCAGATCAATCATTTAAAATCAAAATACGGAAAAACGATTGAAATTATTTTGGAACAGAAAGAGAAAAAAGAGGCGGAGGCAGAGCGGCTGCAGCATTATGATGAATATCGCGGGCAGCTTGAGGCAAAACTATCCGAAAGCGAACAGAAGCTTCGCGAAATTTCCGGAGAGATCTCTGATATCCGTAAATCGGCTGCTGTTGTTTTTGCTGAAGAAATAAAAAACGCACTGATTTCGCTGAACTTTCAGGACATCAGGCTGGAGATGGAGTTTCAGAGACTGGATCATTATACGGAGAACGGGTGGGATGATGTCCGCTTTCTGATTTCTACTAATCCGGGGGAACCTCTTAAACCGCTGGATGCGGTTGCTTCCGGCGGAGAATTGTCACGGATTATGCTGGCCATAAAAACGGTGCTGGCTGAGAATGATGAGATTGAGACACTGATTTTTGATGAAATCGACAGCGGTATCAGCGGAAGGACGGCGCAGCGGGTGGCTGAGAAGATGAAGCAGACCGCTTTGAATCATCAGGTCATCTGTATCACGCATTTGCCGCAGATTGCGGCCATGGCTGATTCACATTTCCTGATTGAAAAAACCTCGGAGGAATTGTCTACAATTTCCAGAATCAACGATCTGAATCGGGAAGAGAGCATTCGGGAACTGGCACGGATGCTCGGAGGCACGAAAATCACGGAATCCGTGCTGCAGACGGCGCGCGAGATGAAAGATATGGCAGATGCGGTAAGAACATACAGTGTGTAAAACTGAAAATGAAATATACTAAATAGGGTGCCTGAAAAGAGCATCCTTTTTGTATTTCACCAGGAAAGATCGTCCTGTGAAATATAAACGC
>JAJQFQ010000102.1 GCA_021201035.1 Clostridiales bacterium | reverse complement strand
CAGAAGAGGATACGCCGTCTCATACGGAGTTCCGAAAGTCTTCTGCAGATACTGTGCCGCACGAACGCCCGCCGGAGACAGAACCAGATTTTTTGCCGCACTTCCCGCCATTTTCACCTCATCGAGACCGGAATCCATCCCATAACAGTATACTTTGGAATAACCCTGCTCATGCAGTTTCTTCCGGATGATCGGAGCCGCGTTCACATGGCTCACATCCAGAGGCGTAGCGCCGATCACACCGACCGCCTGCTCATCTTTTTTCACTTCTTTCTCAGTAAAAATGCGAAACAGCTCCAGATATGCTTCTTCCGCTCCCTGGTCATACAGACGGGTTCCGGTACAGGACACGGTCAGTACCGGCAGCCCGCACCGTTTTTCCGCCATTCTCTTTAATGCACGAAAATCTGTCGCGATGACCGCCGGGACCGGCGTGCCGATCAGCGCGATAAACCGCGCGTCAAGATGATCCGCCGCATCCTTTAATTTATCAACCAGACGATCGTCCCGCCCGAGAATCGCGTCCATATCGCGAAGTCCAGCCGAAAAAAGAGCGCTCTTTTTCATAAACCAGCGCGGCTCATCAAAACCGCAGATGTTTCCGGTGCACCCGCCGGCGTCGCAGATCACGATGATCCCTCCCAACTCGTAAAGGACGGATACCGCACCGGACTGATCCGGGGCAAACGGAGATAAATATTTTAAAAGGCCTTTCATGATAATAGTTCCCTCCGGCATATGAAAAACTCCTTCTGCTGAATTTGACGGACAAAGAAATGATTCAACGCAGCCGTAAACAGCGTCTGCTTTTGAATAATCTCTTTTACCCGCTCCGAAGTTATGTAAATAAGTTTTTCATGTGCCCGCAAATTCTGTTTATTAATGTTTTCTATTCACTCTATAAGTATATTGATTTTCATCCTGCAATATTTTCAATGCCAGAAACAGATCGCGCAATCCCTGATAGCCAAATGGTTTATTTTCAGCGTTCCAGGCAAGATTCGGACTGTCCGGGTGGTAATAGGCGGCGTCCTGGCCGATGGTAATATCTGCTGTGCGCTCACTGCAGTTATAATTCAGCATGGTCGGTGACAGGTTTGTATAAATCCTCGTATCGGGACTCATTTCCGCTATTTTTTTTATGTAAATAAAATTGACCGCCGTCACCGTACCGTAGATTTCCGGAACCCTGTGGCCGTAGCGTAAGAGCGCCAGAGACAGTTCGAAGGAATCCGCGTTCAGCCACTCTCCGACCGCAAACGATGTTTCCGGATAACTGTCCGAAAAATCCCGTACTGCCTGCATGGCCTCATCGTAATAAACAGAGTCATCTATTTTTGTACCCAGTGCGGAGCCCAGCAGCCGATACTGATGCTGTATCTTGTCGATCTGATAGACACGTGTCAACTCCAGAGACGGTATCCCCAACCGTTTGTGAAAATCATCTGCTGCGAGACGGCTTTCCGGATTCAGCACGATGTTGAAATTTGCCTCCGCCATGGACAGATATTCCTCAAAATCACGGCAGTGGGAAATCTCGCGGATTGTCTGTATCCCCAGCGTTTTCAATATTTCATACAGCTCGCAGCCGTCGTCATACGGCGCAAATTCACCGAGCAGATTCACGGTGCGCTGCTTTCTCTCCCGTTTTTCAAGCAGCTCATAAACCGTTTTCCGGACTGATGTCATCGGCGGAACACGTCCTTCACGCGTCAATGCGTACATATAGCAGGGCAAAACCGGAACCCCTGCATAGTCCGTCGCTTTCCGGCAGACACGCTCCATGTCCGTGCCGAGCAGTGCGTCCACACAGGTAATGCAGATCATCACGGCGGTCGGTTTTGTCTCCAGCGAATCAACGATCTCTTTCACCGCCTGTGAGATCCGGTTTAAATGACGGCCGGTCACAATATCCGTATCATCCTGCAGCAGATAGAAAAAACGGTCGCCGTATCCGCCGATCTGATCGAGCATCATCGTGTTCCTGCCGCAGCATCCCGGCGCCACGAGAAGCATCACGGAACCCGGAATGGCAAGACCCGCCCGTTTCACACCGAAGCCCTGCGCGCCCGGCGAGTTAAAAGCCAGCGTTGCCGGCGAACTGTAGATCAGATGCTTCGACGACTGCAGTTCATCCGGAATATTGTCTTTTCCACGCGCGGCAAGTTCCGCTGCGGTCATATAATAAATATCATTGCTCATAATCATTTGCTCCAAAAACAGTACATTTTATTCTGCCTTCTGCAGATTTTCATCCCATAACTTCTGCGCCAGATCAAGATAAATCCGGCTGACCGGAAGCCCGGCATCCCCCTCAATCACCGTCTTTCCCTGATCCTCAAAACGAATAATATCCGGGCTTCTCGGAATATCTGCCACGATTTCCAGTTCATTCTCTCTGGCGAACACCGAAACCTTTTCATATTCATTTTCCACATTCCTGCGGTTTAAAATAATGCCGCGCACCGAGGCATAGCCGCGATCTTCAAAGTTCTTTACTGCCATATTGATATTGTTGGCGGCATAGAGCGCCATCTTTTCCCCTGACGTCACAATCAGAATATGCTCTGCATATCCCTCGCGGATTGGTGCGGCAAATCCGCCGCAGACAACATCGCCCAGCACATCATACAAAACCACATCCGGCTGATATGTCTCAAATAATTCCAGATCTTCCAGCAGGCTGAAGGTCGTGATAATCCCGCGTCCCGCACAGCCGAGTCCCGGCGTCGGACCGCCGGTTTCGATACAGAGAACACCGCCGAATCCCTCTTTTGCGATATCTGCCAGCGTCTCCGGCTCCTCATCATGATCCCGAATATAATTCATGACCGGAAGCAGCGGATGTCCGCCCAGCAGATTGATGGTCGAATCCGCTTTCGGATCGCAGCCGATCTGAATCACATTTTTTCCGAGAACCGAAAAAGCCGCCGCGAGATTTGCCGTGGTAGTCGATTTTCCGATTCCTCCTTTTCCGTATATCGCAAGCTTCAGCATACTGTTATAATCCTCCATTGTCAGTTTCCATGTTTTATTTTAAACGATGAAAGGGTATGATTCACCGGGTCTGCCCGGCATCGTCAGTTTCACCGCGATCAGGTTCGGATTCACGCTGTCATACATCCGACCCGAAAATGCCTCATGCGGCAGCGGATAAAACTCCTGCCCGTCATGAATCAACGGACGATACAGCGGATCCGCGATCACTCCGTCGTATGTTTCAAGCAGCCTCATCAGATCGTCCTCCTCCGGCGCGTAAGTGTCCTCCGGCTGGAGCAGCTCTGAACCTGTATCCAGCGGGCACAGGACATGCACCTTTATTCCGTATTCCATTTCAATCGCAGCTGCCAGTGAAGCACAACACACGCTCTCGCCGATGATGACGAGATGCTTCTTTGTATCAGTTCCTGCCCGCTGCATCATTCCATTCCGACCCGGCATGCGGTTTCCGTGAAACTCCGTCATTTGATACGCAATGCAATTTTCCGAAGAAACAGCAGCATTCCGTACCATATCTGCCAGACTTTCGGAAAACATCTCTCCAAAAGGGGTTCCCACCACATAGGGTGTTCCGAACCGTTCCCTCAATACTTTGGCTGCTGCCAGCCCAACAGCCGAAACTACCAGATTTACCTGTGCCTTTCCGGCCATTCGGATATCTTTCAGAGAACAGCCCATGGACAGACATACTCCATTTTTCATTTTATGATTCTCAATCCAGCGCTGAACAGATGCCACACTGCCGTTCAGGGAGAAATCCAGCGGCGTGGCGCCGATGATATTTATGATACAACCGTCCGATTTCAGATCTGTATATGCTTTTACGATCGTTTCGTCGGTCCCTCTGTCCGCATAAGCCCGCACGATCTGCTCAAGAGCCATCGAAACACCGACGGTATAATCGTGCATCCCGTTTGCGGCAAAAGCAAAACCCGGGATTCCCGTTCTCCGGCTCACGATCTGCACAATCGCTTCCAGATCGGTGCCGATCATATAAGGAATCGGCGCGCCGACCAGCGCGATGAACTTCGGATGAAGCTCCTGCGCTGTCTCAATCAGATCGTCGATCAGCTTGTCATCATCTCCCAGAATGGCCTCCGTCTCGGAAATAGCTGAGATATAAATCATACTGTCCATATCATACCAGCGCGGCTCGTCATGCGTCGTGTAAGTCGAATTGCATCCGGAAGCATCGTGCATGACCACCATCCCGCCCAGTTCATACAGCGCGGAGCAGATACCGAACTCATCGGATGAATACGTTGAAGTTAATCCCGTCACCTGTCTCATAAGCAGCTCTCACACCCGTATCCCTTTCTCTGAATGACCGTGCGTCTGTCCTTTTTATGTAAAAACGCGTCCTCCATCAGTTCCATGATCCGCGCGATACCGTCAAATCCGTAATAACCGCCGCTCTCCGCCACATTCACAAAATGATCGGTTGCGGTAAAATAAGCCGCTTTCTGTCCGATGGCCAGAATTTTCTGTGATTTCGAAAATTCTACGCCGGGATTCCGGCAGGTTTCTGAGTCATGCAGAAACCGCATGGCCGGACGATTCGTAGACGAAATCACGATATCCGGATATATTTTACGAATCCACTCAAAATTCTCCTGATCTTCCGGCAAAAAAGCATCCGCGTAAATCTCCGTCACATGAAACCCATATTCCAGAAGAAACCTCACAAAACTCAGAATACGAAACGTAAACGTATAATCAACGGTGATCGGCGTCTTTCCGATCAGTTCCTTCGCATGTTCTATCGCCCGAATGGACCGGTCCCGTTCAACCGCGAAATCCGGTTTTCTGATCCGAAGTTTCTCCGCCAGCCTCTCATAATTCTGTTCCAGCTCCTCAAAATCATAGCTGAAAGTCAGATACAGATAATCCTGCCCCAGCCTTTTTTTCAGATCCTCCGCAGCCATCAGCGCCGCAGGCTCATAGACCAGATTCAGAGGAGCTTTTGCCATGTTCAGATAATCCTCAAAATTTCTGCAGCGGTACAGATCCCGGAATTCATATCCGGCTTCTTCCACCATGCGAACCAGCTCCGATGACGGCGAAGTCTGTAAGTTGCTGCCGATCAGATTGACTTGCTTCGAATCAAAAGGCTGCGGTTCCCACATGCTGTACAGCTGAATCCGCATCTTCTGATCCGGTGTCAGGCCGCTCTTGCGCAGCGTGGGTATCATATAGCAGTCGGTAAAACGAATCTCCGGAAACCGCTCCCGCAAAACCGAAAACACGAGGTTCTGATCATATGCGAGGAAAAAATGCTGACAGCTGATAAAAATCAGAATTGCCTTCGGCTGATAACGAAGCTTATGAATGATATCCGTCACACCCTCAATCATCAGTTCCTCCATACCCCCGTCCAGCACATTTTCCTCGCGGATCTGTATAGAAGAATAACGGTCAAGGGCGTTCATCTCCGCCGCGGTCAGCACAACGCCGCGCAGACAGCCGAGTGCGCAGACAAAAATCTGATGCGACTCCGGAATCAGCATGCCGGTGTGAACGATATTCCATGTGCCCCGCGCAGGCGAGCTATATTCCAGCCCCTCATGAAACGGAGCCGGAAAATGCGCTTCAGCCATTGTTGTCTTTACACTTTTTAAATTGTCTGACTCTCCGACACGCTTCAGCACTTTGATATCCTCCTACTACAATGTATTTATGGGTTAGATACCTTACAGCCAGTAAGGATCT
>JAJQFQ010000008.1 GCA_021201035.1 Clostridiales bacterium | reverse complement strand
GCACCGGTGATACCGACAGCAGCGGAGACACGGACAGCACCGGTGATACCGACAGCAGCGGAGACACGGACAGCACCGGTGATGCCGACAGCAATGGAGACACGGACAGCAGCGATGATGCCGACGGCAATGGAGACACGGACAGCAGCGATGATGCCGACGGCAGCGGAGACACGGATACCAGCGGAGATACCGATAGTACCGATGACGCAGGACAGACACAGGATTCAGTCGTCTATGTGGAGGATGTGGATGCATGGACGACCCACGGCGATCCTGTGATAGACGAGTCTACCGGGACTGATACGCAGGTTCTGCATGTGGAACTGACCTTCAGCGAGGCAGTCAGCATCGCGGACAGCGACGCGCTGATCGCTGAGATGGCTCTGACATTGGGTTCGGCGGGTATCCCCACACCGTCGGATGTATCTCTGAGTTCGGACGGCATGACGCTTTCCATTACGGTGGAAGGCTGGTATGCCGCATACAGCGGATATTTTGAGGTCTCAGATACCTGGGACAATCTTGTGGCGGTCAGCGGCGCTTCCGTAGATTCCACGACGGGATTTTATGTTCCGAACGGTGTGACGACGTCCATCGTGGAACAGGTGATTGCGGATGAGGATCAGAATGCCTCCGTGACGACGCAGATCATTACCGATGAGAACTGCACGCGCAGCATGGTTCATCTGCTGCTGCTGGTAAACGGACAGCCGGTGCAGCTGACGGGCTACGGCGCGACCGCGACCGGACATTATCACAACTATCTGACGCTTACCTCGGCGGAGTTCGCCAGTCTGACGGCGGGTTATCTGACAAACAAGATCGGCGGCGATGACGGCGATTATACGGTCACATATGAAGAGGACAGTGATGAGGTCACGATCACGGCGAAATCATCGAATCCCGGAGATATCCTGGAACTCCATGTGATGAGCTATCTGAATGACGGAACAAAGACAATCGAGACATCCGCGCTGGACGCCGAGATCGCGAAGGACAGCGGAATTGCGGCGGAGGATTATTCCGAGACGAAATACGCGGCTTACGCGGATGCGCTGGCGAAAGCAAAACTGGCGGTTTCGGACACAACCTGGTATTCACAGACGGATATCGATACTCTGACGGAACAACTTGCGGCGGCCATAGCGGCCCTGAGCGCAGAGGATACGGATGATGAGGAAGATGCGGATACGGATCAGAGCAGCCAGAACAGTTCTGCTGCCGCAACTGCCTCTGCGGATACGCTGGTGGTGCGCCGCGGGAACACCTATTATTTCTCCTATTCGTTGAAGAGCGGTGAGGACGACAAGGTGATTGCCTACGGAAAATCGACGGACGAGGTGATGGTCGGCGACTGGGAAGGCGTCGGTGTTGATACGCTCTGCGTGCGCCGCGGGAATACATATTATTTCAGTAACAGTCTGAAAGGCGGAGAGGCAGATATCGTGATCGCCTACGGAAAATCGACAGACGAGGTGTTGGTCGGCGACTGGGACGGCGATGGAAAGGACACGCTGGCAGTGCGCCGCGGGAACACCTATTACTTCAGCAACAGTCTGAAATCTGGCGAAGCGGACAGTGTGATTGCCTACGGAAAAGCAACCGATACGGTGCTGGTCGGCAAATGGGACGGCAACGCATCCGGAAGCGCGTCAGTGAAGGACACACTGGCAGTGCGCCGCGGGAATACTTATTATTTCAACTATAGTTTAAAAGCCGGCAATGCGGATAAAGTTGTGGCTTACGGAAAAGCCGCGGATGAGGTGTTGGTCGGCGACTGGAACGGCAGCGGACGAGACACGCTGACGGTACGGCGCGGAAATATGTATTATATCAGCAACAGTATAAAAGGCGGCGAGGCGGACAGTGTGATCGCCTATGGAAAAGCCACGGACGAAGTATATGCAGGAACCTGGAAGTGATACACTGGTGCAGGAAACTGTGTTTCATGGAGTTAAGTCCTCGCTTTGCTGCAGGAACGGATGTTGTTATTTGCCGTACAATACTGATAATGCAGAAACAGAATAACAACATGCTGCAGGCAGCATAACTTTATGCAGAAACAGCGATATACAAATGCCGATTTGTGTTGTATAATGCAACTGTATAGTAATTATGCAGTTGAGCAGAATGACACATCGTTTTATACTCTCATTTTCTCCTATTATATATTTTTTCTCCCTGAGAAGGGACCTGTATGTTCCTGCCGGTCCGATCCAGCTCTTCGCAGTTGCTGAAAGCGGTGATGGATTCCGGAACGGCGGGGACGCCGATACAGGAGAGGATGGAAATGGATTTGCCCGGTTACACAGGATCTGTGATGCAGAAACAGCATAACTATATAACAGATCGGGAATAACTATATGCAAAAGCAGGTGCACCATGGCAGGTTGTTTCGGTGTATAATTCTAATTGGTATTTGAATATGAAAACAGGCTGCTGGTCCTGGATGAAGTAGAGGACAGACATGGATCAGGCAAGAGATACAGACGATTATTTCCCCGGAATGAGAAGGCGAAGGAGACCTTCCGTCCGGGGATAATCTGTTTGCGGACTAAGGGGGGCTGTTGTTTCGTGAATTTTGCACCTGATATATTCCGGTTATGCGGATTCTGAGATATGTTATAACAAATATGGAATGACTAAATCCGAAAACAGCTTTGTGTTATGAGAAATCCGGATTACCGTTTCCGGAAAACTGTGATATAGTATTACTCGTAAAGCCCCATTTTTGACACTCGTTTCGAGTGTAAAGTGAAGTGCGCAGGTTTCCGCCAACAGAATCTGCGCACTTTTCTTCTGAGTTTTATTTTGAGTGTTCTCACTTTTTACAGGATATCTGATTGTTCTTATTTCATAATTATCCAAAATATGGATTACTAATTCCCAAACACGCATTACATATACAGGCGAAAAGGATTGACTGATTTCAACGCGATATGATATAATTTCTATTACAAATTCAATGCAAATCAAAGTTGTTCAACACGCAGCACCTGTATTATGTGAGCATTTTTAGCGCGTAAGTCTAGTTGACAGCAGATACGGAGTATAGAGCACGAAATATTATGCCTGCCAACTGGATTTTTTTGCTTTGAATAATTTTGTTTTGCGGATAAGGAAGGGAGAAGCTATATGAAGAAAAGGAAAGCTTTCAGGAGAGTGCTTGCCGTCACATTGTCGGCAGCCATGGTTGCGGGTTCCGGTATCTCTGCAATGGCAGCGGATTACAACTACGAACCCCCGACATCACCGATGGAGGTGGATGACAATATCATCACCGCTTCCGTCCACAGAGCAGGATCGGTTCTGCCGGAAATCCTCGGTATGAATACCTGCTGCGGTTTCAGTATGATCAACGGTACTATGCCGACGACGCTGGAGGAGGCGAAGACCAAGCTGATGCTCGGCGTGTTCGGTACGGACGCGAACGACAGCCCGGATCCGTATTATTACAACTATTTTTATAATTTCTATGCGGAGGAGAATGGTCTGGAACTGTCCGAGGACGCAGTGATCATTCCGGAAAACAATGTTGCGGCAAGCCCGACGCTGGCGGATACTACGATCATCTCTGAATATGGCACATCCATCTCGCTGGCCGGACGACCGGATGTTCTGATCGGAGTTTCATCCTCCAATTCGGCAGGTGACCTGAATGGCTATGATGAACTGATTCAGGCAATTCGTGACGGACTGGGAGAGGACTATTATCAGGAAGGCGACGAGGATTATTCCCCGTATCTGGTTTCTTACACGATAACGACGACATATGACATGATCATGACGCTGAATGAGACGGCGAACGTTATGAATGTGATCACCGCGAAGACCGGAAAGACCGGACGCTATGGTGATCCTCTTGCGATTGCGGAGCAGTTTGGCGATTATGTGTGCGGTGTTTCTACCTATGTATTGTCTGAACTGGAAAATCAGAATCTTGAGAAAAAGACGGTTGCGGTTGTTCAGAATATTAACTCTGACGGCACCTTTACGATTGCGGATGCGGCTTCCCAGGATGCGACATCTACCGTCCGCGGCGTAGAGTATGTGGCTCTTGTATCTAATAATATTGCCGGTGAGGACTATCTGAATAAAACGACAGGTGTGTCCGGTGAGGAGCTTCTGACAGCAGATGTGGTTATTATCTCCGGTTCTAATGGCGGCGGAAATGACGATACAGCGCTTCCGAATACCAAGGAAGGCCTGATTGCGGCTCTTGCGGTGAGCGGCTATGATGAGAAAGATCTTGAGGATAAGATGGTTATCACCGGTAATCCGGATTCCATCTACGGTATCACGATGAACTCGATCGAGAACGGCACGGGCTTCGGCTATTTTGTCGGTTATATGTACAGTGATATCCTGGACATCGATCCGGTTGAGATGTGTACTTATTTCTACGAGCAGTTCTATCATGTGTCTGACTTTGATTCTCTGCAGAGTGTGACGGCGACTACTTTCTCTGACGTGGATCTGCCGGAAGGTATGAGTACGGATGTTTCCGATTACAACACGGCTGAGATTGATGCGAAGCTGGCACAGGGTAAGGAATATTACTATGACAATTTTGAAGATTTTGCTGAAACGGCTCTGACGAAAGTATGGCCGGAGGATCAGTCCGGTATTGCGGCCGGATCTTCCAAAAACTACACCGCGGCGGATTCCGACAATCTGGATCTGACAGCGCTGCAGAACGAGCTTTACTATATAGATCAGACTGGCATTGTAGAGTCCTGTGATACTTATACGGCAAGCAGTTATGATGTTTTTGATGCTGCTCTTACCAATGCACAGACTGTCGTGAATAATTCTTCTTACTTTGAGCAGACAGAGGTTGATAAAATTGCAGCAGACCTGACAGCAGCCAGACAGGCACTGGAAGAGAAATCGGATTACACTGCTTTAGAGGAAGCGATTGCAGCTGCGGAAGCTCTGGACAAATCCGTTTATAAGAGCGGTATGGATGCAGTGGAGACGGCTCTTGCGAATGCACAGGCTGTTGATACCGATCTCAGTAAAGATGAGCAGGATAAGGTTGATGCACTGACGGACGCATTGAACGCGGCAATTGCCGCATTGCAGCTGAATGATGCTGACTATACGGAACTGGAGGCGGCGATTGCGGCTGCGGAGGCTCTTGTGTCTGAGAATTATGTGAGCATGGATGATGTGGACGAGGCGCTTTCGACAGCCAAAGAATTAGTGGATGCTGAACTGGATTATACCTATCAGAGTACGATTGACGCGGCTGCGGCTGCGCTTTATGAAGCGATTGACGCGTTGGAGTATGCAGGCGCAGACTATTCGGCAGTTACCGCTGCGATTGCGGCGGCTAATGCTCTGAATGCTGACGACTATGAGGATTTCAGTGCAGTAACGGCTGCAGTCAACGCGGTTGTCAATGGCCTGGATATTACATATCAGGATGAAGTAGATGCCATGGCACAGGCCATCACGGACGCGATCAGCGCACTGGTAAAGAAGAATGATGCGGACAGTCTTGCGGTACGCCGCGGCAATGTTATGTACTACAGCTACACGATTCACAGCGGAAACGCAGATTACAGTACCAGCTTCGGCAAAGCCGGTGATGTAATTCTGGTCGGCGACTGGGACGGCGATGGTATTGACACCATCTGCGTACGTCGTGGAAATCAGTACATTTTCAGCAATAACATCACGAATCCGAATAAGGATACGACAACCTGTATCTTAAACACAA
>JAJQFQ010000047.1 GCA_021201035.1 Clostridiales bacterium | reverse complement strand
CTTCAGCGGACATGTCTGTTTACATAAGGAGGATCTGCCCGTGAATGATCATGACAGAATGGATGCTGAGTATACCGTTGAGATGCATAAATTCATGGAGGACAGCAATTCCGAACTGAAAAGCTTTTATTGCCGTGAGGATCTGTCCGAAGCACTTCGGCGGCTGGGGCGGGCAACAAAGGATAATCGTCTTTTTCGGAAGAGAGATTTTGATCGTTTGTGTGCAGCGAGGGGGCTGTGTGCGGAAGAACTTCTTGCGGATCCGACTCTTCTTGAGACGGTTCCTACACGGGATGATCTGCAGGATCGCCTGCTGGTGATTCTTCATGACAACTATGACAGGTTCTATAGCCCGACAGATTATATGACCAGAATTGTGCGCCGCATGGCGCCGGAATATCGGGAAGACACGGTGCGAACCGCGATTCTGAAAAAATTTGTGCTGGGAGCCGGTTTTGGCTGGAGAGACGGCAAGAAGGTCGGGAGACAGTATCGGACGGGGGCGGTTCTTGATTGGGCGCTGGAACGTTTTTCACCGGAAGAGAAGGAGGAGTATGAGCGGCTTCCGAATGAGGAGAAGCTGGTCCGAATCGCGGGAAAACTGGACGATTCCATTTTCACGTTGGAGCATATGAACAGTGAAGCGGATGATGCGGAACTTTTTTCCTTATTACAAAACGGTTGGCAGACTGGGTTGGAACACTGGAAATCACAGAGAATGAAGAAACTGTGAAGGCGGACAAAACGGGCATTTTGTTTTCGGATCTGCCTTTGCAAAAGGAAACCGTTAAGGCTTTGCGGGCGTTTTGCGGCACATGGGATATTTCAGTAAAACCGGAGGAAAATCATGTCGCCTGTCTGGTTAAAATTGCGGATGCGTTCGGGACGGGACATCTGGAAAAAGAGCAGGCGAATTTTCTGATTCAACCGTTTTTCCGATTCCTGCGGGAGGATTTTAACCGATTCCTGCGGACGGTATATTATAAAAATAAAAAGGGAAAGTATCAGAAACTGGTGTTGCTTTTTAAAACCAACCGGCGGGATGCGCGTGACAAAAAGGCGGCGGATTGGGAATTGCTGCGCCTCTGCGACGACTATGTAAATGGAAAGTTCCGGACGAACGGCGGGAAGACCCGGGTTTATCTGTATTATTTCGCGATGATGTTCGGCATGATATTCCGGTTGCCGGAGACAGGTTCCGTGCGGGAGGATGCACGATTTGATCTGGTGAAAAATCTTTTTGAGGATTATTACAGCGATAATGTGATCCGTTTCCTTTCGGAGGAGTATGCGGACGGAAAAGCGGTGTCGCAGTATGAAAGCGAGCCGGCGGGAGACGGAATCAATTATAAAAACTATGCGGAAATCATATATCTCTATTATCTTTATCACAGGGAAATTGCGGCGAATCCGGGTGAGAGCATTGACCGCGCGGAACGGCTGATCTCTGACTGCAGGAAATCAGCCATGGCGGCGGAAAAGAAAGATCCGGGCATATATTCACGGAAAATGACGGAAGGGTTTACGGATTATTTCCGGGATGAATATTTCAGGCGGTTCCTTGAGATGGAAGAAGATGATCTTCAGGCATTTATTCTGGGAAATTATCGGATTTTGTCGAAGGAGAATGAGGGGCGTTCCATGATCATGGTCTCGGCGGAGGAGAATACGGCTTATGACAATGTGGAATTGATCATGGAAAACCTGAATGATATTTACGGCGGTACGATCACGGCCAGCCGGCTTCTGGCACTCGGAAAATTTGAGGATGCGGAGGAGAAATCTGCGGTTCGGCGGGAACTGCGGGAGTCGGAGGATGTTTTTTTGCTGGGAACTTCCGGTGCTGCTTCATAAAAAATATCCGGAAGATGCGGCTTTTCTCCGTGTGATCGATCATCTGGATAAAAGATTATCGCGTCCGGAGAAGAATCTTGCGTCCGGAGAGCGGAGGATTACCAGGAGTACGTTCCTTTCCCTTTGCCTGAGCGAATATATCACGACGTTGGAGGATGTGGAAAATATTCGCAGTTTTCCGGAATTATACCGGGATTTTCTGGATACAGTCAATCCTCAACTGGAAGAAGCCAGATTTCAGCCGTTTCAGGAAAAAAATCTGATGGATCTTTACATATTATTTTCTCTGTATTTTTATGTAGTGAGGAATGGGATGTGAATCATGGTTCCCCCCTTCTATACCTGAATAAATTTGAGATATAATGACAGAGTGAGTGAACGAATTCAGGCAATGGTCTGCGCTGACGCCTGAACAGATACGGTATAGTTTCTGATAAACAGCAAAACAAGGAGAATTGTTGATGGGGAATACGGGGAGAGTTTATCTGAATAAAGGGCAAACGGTCCTGTTGTCGTCCGCGGCGGACGGAAGCATGCGGGAAGAATTTGAGATCCGATATGTCATTGGGGAAGGCGGCACGGCTGTCTGTTATGAAGCCAGAAGGATTCGGGACGGCTATAGTGAGACAGGGAAGCTGAAGGAATTCTATCCTTTGGAAATGATGGATGGCGGTCAAGAGAAGATGCCGCCTCTGCGGCGGGAGCAGGACGGACAGCTGACGGCGAATGAGGTTGCATCAGAGAGGTTTTCCGTTCTGTGCCGGGAGTATCTGGAAACCTATCGCATGCTTTGGCGGGTGATGGAAAATCCGGAACATGAGATCCTGCGGAATTATATTCAGATCGGTGATTTTTTCTATGGGACCGGGAAGTTTTCCACTGTGTATATCTGGTCTCCGGGAGTTGCAGGTGTGGAGTTGGATCGATATTTTAATGAACTCCGTGAGTCGCCGGAAAAACAGGCCGAATTCAAACTGAACAATATTCTGAAGATTATGATCGCCCTGACCAACTGTGTGCGTGCCATGCATATCGCCGGTATTCTGCACCTGGATATCAAACCTTCGAATTTTATCATTCCTTATGACAGTTATATGCGTGCGAATCCGGACAATATTTCCCTCTTTGATATCAATACACTTTATTCTCTGAACAATGATTTTTCAGTAAAATTTGCGGGAACAGAAGGGTATCGCGCACCGGAGGTGCTTCGCGGAAGGGCGGACAATCGTTCGGACATCTATTCTGTCGGCGCAGTGTTTTTTCATGCTATTGTGATCGCGGATGATATAGAAGGAGGGCTTTACAGGGACGATTATTATGACAGTATAGATGTTCTGGTGAAGAATTCCGGATTGATCGCTGCTTCGGCGTCAAACTCGGATTATCATCTGGTACAGATGCTGGCCGATATTCTGAAGCATTGTCTGGCAAAAAATCCGGGGAAACGTTATGAGAGCTGTACAGATCTGCTTCATGATCTGCATGCAGCTTTGAAGCTGACTGATCAGGGAGAGGCTGATTTCCCATCGGCCGGGGTGCAGGCCGGCGATCCGGGTAATGCGATCCGGAAGCTTTTATATGAACATCCTCTTTATGAGGCGTTTGCGCGGCATCATCACGGGAAAGGGGAGGCGGGAAAACCGATTCCGATCCATGTGCTGGTTGTGGGATCCGGTACCTATGGGCAGAAATTTATGGATCTCTGTCTGCAGGCGGGGCAGATGCAGGGCTATTCCCTGCATATCACGGCTATTTCGAATACAGCTGCGGAGGACAGGGAGAATTATCTTCAGTTTCGGCCGGATCTCCGACGTTTTGTCAGTGTAAACGGCTGTATGGACGGGGATGAGCGCCGTGCTTACGGGACAATCCGATTTGAGAGTCTTCCGGGAGGAGCCTCGTTTCGAAATCATGCGTCGACATCTGCGTCATCTGCCAACAGGGAACTGGTGTCCGCAATTGTCTTACGTTCGTTAGAACAGGAGATTGTATATGACTATATTTTTATTGCTCTCAGGGACGACCGTCTTAACCGTGAGGTTGCCCGGTTTTTTGCAAGGGAAAACGCGGCCCGGGGAGAAGACGGAGGCTGTCCGGTCTGTTATGTCAGTGAGTCCGGAGAGGTTGATCCGGCCCACAGCATCTATCCGGTATTTATCGGGGCTCCGGTTACACCGGAGAACATTGATCCGCAGCTGGATCAGATGGCTTTTAATACCCATATTTCCTGGAGGCGGGCGCATAACCCGGATATTCATGAGGAGTACAGGAAGTTTCGTGCCAGCGCGTATCATTATGCGTCCTCTCTTTCGTTTGCATTGTCATTGAAATATAAGCTGTACAGTATCGGTGTGGTTGCCGCGGACGATCATGACAGAACCGGGGAGGCGGCAAAGTTTTATAAGGAGATTCTGGAGAGGAAGGATACAGATGCCGGAGCAAAGGAAAAGTTTGATACATTGGTCTGGCTGGAACATCGCCGCTGGGTGCTGAATCTGGTTACGGAAGGCTGGACGGCGCCGCTGGATGAAAACGGACGGCTGTGTCTGAAGAAATGCGGGGACGTCAGCCATACAGTAAAGAGAGTCCATCCCTGTCTTGTCTTCAGTTCGATCGGTTCGGCTCTGGACGGGGAGGATTATATACGGAATGGCCGGGCGAAGTGGGAGGAGTCAGAAATTGATCCCAATCTGGATGATCTGGATCGCATGTCTGTCGAATTGCATCAGTATTTCCGTGCGCGTGCGGAGGAACTTCGAAGAGACAATCTTTTGCAGAATCGTGATGTGGAGGCTGTCCGGATGCTGATCTCCCGGAGCAGGGAGAAGGTTATGCAGACTTATCGGCGCTTTGAGTTTTGTCTGAAAAACATTCTGAACGGGGTGGAGAGTTATAGCAGACAATACAGCCATTATGAGCGAGAATTCCGAAACGCACTGGCTGAAGTGCCGGGGGATACCCGTCGGCGGGTTGAGGAGAGGCTCGAGTCGATGGCGAAAGCGTTTTCTCTGGTTGTCAAAGCAAATCTTTATCGGGATTACAAAAAAGACGATGAGATTCTGATCGAGCGGATTCCCTTTATCCTTACATTTCATTTTCGGCTGACAATGGCCATGACTTTTGAGGATGGGCGAAACCGGAACAGCAGCAATGAGGCGATGTTTGCGAATGTGGCTTCGGCCACGGTGTTGAGTCCGGAGAAAATCTGTTATTTGTATTATATGGAGAAGGAGTTTTACGCTCAGGGCACGGCGCCTGCGAACCTGCTGCAGCAAAGGCTTTCGTCTGTACTGAATTACATGAGAGGCAGAGGACTGCACACTGCCGTGACATTTGTCGCCGCCTGCTCAGAGGAGATTGATGCACAGGAACGCAGGCGGCTGGAACGGGTGCTGGAAGATATGAAGGCGGCGAAGCCGGCAGGCAGGGAAAACGCGGTTTTGTCGGATTGGATGATTCTCCCCTGCCGTGACAGACAGGACGCTGCTGATAAGCTTTTGTCCTGTCTGGCAGAGCATCCGGCGGATCTTTATGACGGCAGCACGAAGCTTTTTGATTCCGTGCGGGAATCCGGGATGTTTGCTGAAAAAATCCGTGAATCGGGAATCCCGTATTTCGAATTTGACCGGAGATATAAGAAATTCATTAATACCACAGGATGTGAATATCTGCAGTATATAGAAGACAGATCCTGTATTCGGGTCGGTGATATGTTTTCTCTGATGAAAGCCGCGGACGGCCACTCTGATCTGCCGGAGTTTATGGATGATTACAAAACGCTGTGGGATATTTACACCGGACGGTATCTTTCGTTTCATTCTTTTGAGAATGGCGTGCGCAGCTGGAACAGGCTTTGTGCAGCGCTGAGGAACTATGAGAAAGGACGAAAGCCTCTGGCTTCGGTGTCTGTTTTCCACGGGCAGACGGCGTTAGAACGTTTCGTTTACGAACTGCCGGCCTATACGTTCCGGACGGCCCGTGC
>JAJQFQ010000189.1 GCA_021201035.1 Clostridiales bacterium | reverse complement strand
CAACATCAGTGATTTATACCTGCCCGGGATTCCGGTCGGATATATCACCGATATGTCGATGGATTCCAATAATCTGACAAAATCCGGAACTGTAGCGACGATTGTCGATTTTGAACATCTGGAAAAGGTTTTTGTTCTTTTGGAGACCAAGGATTCCATAACTGAAAATGAGGGGGAGTAGGCTATGAGACGTAAATTATCCATTGCAGTCATCATCATTGTCTGCTTCCTTTTGCAGTCTACCGTTTTTAAATCCCTCGCGATCGCATCGATTTCGCCGAATCTTCTAGTTGTGGTAACGGTGGCTTTCGGATTTATGCGCGGACAGAAGGAGGGACTGTTTGTCGGTTTTTTCTGCGGTCTGATCGTGGATCTGACCTTTGGAAGTGTTCTGGGATTTTATGCGCTGATCTATATGTTTATCGGATTTACAAACGGATTTTTTAAACGGATCTTTTTCCCGGATGATATCCGGCTTCCGATCGCGTTGATCGCGCTTAGTGATTTCTGCTGTAATCTGGTGATTTATTTTATCTGGTTCTGGTTCCGAAGCAGATTCTCATTCGGATATTATCTGCTTCACACGATTATCCCGGAACTGGTCTATACCATGCTGGTGGCGATTCTGTTATATTTTATCCTGCTGAAGATTAATCAGAAGCTGGAAGCAATCGAAAAGAAAAGCGAGACAAAATTCAGTTAACGAAATCCGTTGTAAAGGAGCGGTGCAGATTTGATAGATGTAATAAAAGAATGGCTTGTTAAAACATTAAAATCCCGCCTTTTTGTTTTCTGGATCGTCATGATCTTTATCTGCATCATCGTGATCCAGCGCCTTTTTACGCTGCAGATCATAAATGGCGCAGACTATCTGAACAATTATACGCTGAGTATCGAGAAAGAAATTACGGTCGAGGGTACCAGAGGGAATATCTACGACAAAAACGGCGTGCTGCTTGCTCACAATGAACTGTCTTACACGATCACGCTGGAAGATAACGGTACTTATGATACAACAGACGAAAAAAATGAAACGCTCAACGCGGAAATCAACAGTCTGATTGATATGATCGAATCTAACGGCGATACGATCGTGAATGATCTGGATCTCTATATGGATGAGAGCGGCGAGCTTTCTTTCCTTGTGGACGGTACCAGTCTGCAGGGTTTCCGGCGCGATGTGTACGGGCGTACTTCCATCGATGAACTGAGCGTCAATTCCGAATATGGCTATGATGAGGCGAAGGCTACGACAGAGCAGATGTTTGAATATCTTCTGGACAAGTTCGGTCTTGATACGGAGACATACGGGAGATATCGCGCATACCAGATCATGACGGTACGCTACGCGCTTTCACTGAATTCTTACCAGAAATATATTGCGACGGATGTGGCTCTTGATGTATCCGATGAGACGGTCGCCGTGATCGAAGAACATCTCTATGAGCTCCAGGGCGTCGAAGTCAGTGAGGATACAAAGCGTGTTTATGATTACCCGGAATATTTTTCACATATCATCGGATACACAGGGAAAATATCAACGGATGAATACACGGAGCTGAGTGAATCGGATGATTCCTATACCCTGAACGATACGGTCGGAAAAGCCGGTATCGAACAGGAAATGGAACTGGAGCTGCAGGGCGTCAAGGGCTCTGAGACCGTATACGTCAACAATGTCGGTAAAGTTCTGGAGGTGAAGGATTCCACCGAGCCGTCTGCGGGAAATGATGTATACCTTTCCATCGACGCAAATCTCCAGATTGTTGTATATGATCTGCTGGAGCAGGAGCTTGCCGGGATTCTCTACTCAAAGATCATCAATGCGAAGACGAGCAACAGCTCTGATCTGTACATTCCGATTTACGATGTGTACAACGCGCTCATTGAAAACAGCGTGATCGATATTTCCGCGATGGCGGAGGCAGAGTCAGGCACGCATCAGTATACGGTATATCAGACATTTGCCGCATCCCGGAGTTCTGTTTATCAGGAGGTGGCATCCGCTCTGAACAGCGATACTGCCTATGAGGACCAGTCGGAGGAGATGCAGGAGTATCTGACCTACATTGTCAGTTATCTGCAGGACACAGGCGTTTTTGACACGGCAGACGTTTCCTCTTCCGATGAGATGTATACCAACTGGAAAAACGGCACCGTATCGGTAAAGACTTATCTGGAGTATGCGATCGAGGCTTCGTGGATTCAGGTAACCGCGCTGGATCTCGAGGACAGGTATGCGGACACGGAGGAGATTTATGACGCACTTGTCTCTTATGCGGTAGAACAGATTCAGAATTCGTCTTCCTTTGACCGCATTATTTATAAATATCTGATTTTTAATGACAATATTTCCGGCAGTCAGCTCTGCCTGATCCTGTTTGAACAGGGCGTGCTGGACATGGATGAAGAAGCATACAGTGCCTTGGAAAACGGAACCGTCGGCGCCTATGCTTTTCTGAAAGAAAAGATCAGCAGTCTGGAGATTACACCGGCCCAGCTGGCGCTGGATCCCTGTACAGGGTCCTGCGTGATTATGGATCCGGATACGGGAGACCTGCTTGCCTGTGTCACCTATCCGGGATACGATACGAACCGTCTGGCGAATTCCATGGATTCCGCTTATTATAATCAGCTGCTGGCTGACGGTTCGCTGCCGCTGTATAATAACGCGACACAGCAGACGACGGCGCCCGGATCTACCTTCAAGATGGTTATGGCTGCGGCCGGCCTGACAGAAGGTGTGATTACGGCTTCCACCGAAATTGTCGATAACGGGGCATTTGATAAACTGGATTATTACCTGAAATGCTGGATTTATCCGTCAGCTCACGGTGCTGAGACAGTGGCAGAGGCAATCCGTGATTCGTGCAACACCTTTTTCTGCGAGGTTGGATACCGTCTCAGCCTTGTCGGAGAATCCTTCAGTGAATCGACCGGTCTGTCCTATATTCAGCAATATGCCGAGATGTTCGGACTCGGAGACGATACAAATATAGAACTGTCGGAGGGCGTCTCCCAGATCGCGGACGAATATCCGGTCAGTGCTTCCATCGGACAGAGCAACCACCGATATACAACGGTCCAGCTCTGCAGGTACGTTGCCGCCATTGCGAATGAAGGTTCCGTATATGATCTCACACTTCTCAGTAAAGTGACGGATTCTGACGGTAATACACTGCAGACATA
Organism: Clostridiales bacterium; assembly: GCA_021201035.1. GTDB lineage: Bacteria > Bacillota > Clostridia > Lachnospirales > Lachnospiraceae > Eubacterium_I. Next base: position 2,667 of record JAJQFQ010000189.1, on the reverse strand, counting down.
TGAACCGGCATTGCGAAGCGAGATCACGGAAATTTCTTCCTCTACTTGGTCAGTGATCAAAGAAGGTATGGAGATGGTCGTGGCAGATCACAGTCAGTTTGATGACCTGACGGTTACGCTGGCCGGCAAGACAGGTACAGCACAGGAGAACGAGGAGCGGCCGAACCATGCGCTTTTTGTCGGCTACGCTCCGGCGGATGATCCCGAGATTGCTCTGGCAATACGGATCGCGTATGGTTATACCTCCGGCAATGCCTGCGATTTTGCGGATGATGTGGTGAAATATTACTTCGGTGAGGCGACTGAGGAAGAGCTTCTGAGCGGTCAGGCCGCGGATGTAGGCACATCTTCCAACAGCTTTACGGATTAGAGAGCTGCCGCGATTAACGCTTATCTGATAATCCGGGACAGTTCCGAATCAGGAGGAACACGATGTTTAAGCAATATAAATTAAAAGATTACCGTTTTCGTCTTGTCGCCTATGTGGTTATACTCACGATCATCGGTATTCTTGTGATCGGAAGCGCGAAAGAGTCCGTGCAGGGAAAACAGATCATGGGTATGTTTGCCGGCATTATCATTATGATCGTTGTATCTCTGATCGACTACAGCGTTATTTTGAAATTCCGGCGGATCTGGTATCTGGCGATCATCATACTGCTCGGGCTTGTTCTGGCTCCCGGTGTCGGGAAGGAGACCGGCGGCGCTACCCGGTGGATCGAAGTCGGCGGTTTCCAGTTTCAGCCGTCTGAGTTATGCAAGATTATGCTGATCGTATTTTTTGCCGCTTTTTTCATGCGCTATCAGGAAACACTGAATACATGGAAGACGATTCTTTTATCCATTATCCTGATTACGATACCGCTCGGATTGATTCTGAACGAACCGGATCTGTCGACATCGATTGTGGTGGTACTGATTTTTATCACGCTGATCTTCGTTGCAGGTTTGAGCTACAAGATCATTCTTCCGATTCTGATCGTGATTATTCCGACATCAATCATCAGCCTGGTGCTGATGCTTAGGGAGCAGTTTCCGTTCCTGCAGCCGTATCAGTACAGCCGTATTCTGTCCTGGATTGATCCGGAGAACTACACAGATACATCCAGACAGCAGCAGAACTCGATCATCGCCATCGGGTCCGGCCAGCTATGGGGAAAAGGACTGAACAATTCATCCATCACATCCCTGAAAAACGGCAATTACCTCTCTGAGCCGCAGACAGATTTTATTTTCACGATCGTGGGAGAGGAGCTTGGATTTGTCGGCTGTATCATCATCGTTATTCTGATCATGCTGATCATTTTCGAATGTATCTGGATCGCGAAAAATTCCAAGGATCTCGGCGGACGGCTGATCTGCTGCGGGATGGGCGGGCTGATCGGCTTCCAGTCATTTATCAATATCGGTGTGACCACGGGACTGCTTCCGAATACCGGCCTGCCGCTTCCTTTTGTCAGCTACGGGCTGACATCTCTGATCAGTATGTATATCGGCATCGGTCTTGTCCTGAATGTCGGACTGCAGCGTCAGAAATACAACGGATTACTCGTGACGAAGGAGGACATTATCGAATGAGACATATCCTTAAAAAGAAAACAGCAGCTGTCTTTCTGCTTGCCGCAGCCGCCAGTCTGCTTTTGACTGGCTGTACGGAGCGGCAGGATGTAGAAAATGCTTACAGCATTTATGATACAACCGCAGCATACGCATCAGCCAATGACGGTTCTTCCGATTCAGACTTGTCATTGTTTGCCGCTGATCTCTGCGTCGGCGGTACGGAAAATACGGAATCCGACAGTGTTATAGCCGATTGCGCGGAGAGTGCCGCCGTCTTTGTGGTTGACGACGCAGAAATTACCTATGCGCAGAATATTTATGAGAAATGTTATCCGGCCAGCACTACCAAGATCCTGACCGCGTATATCGCGTTGAAATACGGTGATTTAGATGAAGTAATGACAGTTTCGGATGCCGCGATCGACGACCTTGATCCGTCATCCTCTGTCTGCGGATTGCAGAAGGGAGACCAGATCACGCTTCGCAACGCATTGTACGGACTGATGCTCTGCAGCGGGAATGATGCGGCCAATGTTATCGCCGAAACTATTTCAGGAAGTACAGAAGACTTTGCGGATCTGATGAATGAAGAGGCTCTTGCACTCGGTGCGACGCATTCCCATTTTGTCAATCCGCACGGTCTGCCGGATGATGATCATTATACGACTGCGTATGACCTCTATCTGATCTTTCAGGAGGCTGTTCAGAACGAGGATTTTGTGTCGATTATATCTACGCTTTCTTATGACGCGTCCTGGCTGGATGCCTCAGGCAATACAGTGACGCAGACATGGACCAATACAAACGGTTATCTGACGGGAAAATATGCGCAGCCGGACGGCATTACCGTGATCGGCGGAAAGACAGGGACGACATCAGCGGCCGGCTACTGTCTGGTGCTTTACAGCATGAATGAATCTTCATCACCGGTGATTTCAGTCGTGCTCAATGGAAATTCGCGTTCAGACATGTACAAGATCATGACGCAGATGCTTGACGCATTCGGAAACGGGTGAGATACTTTTTGAATTTAACGGTTGTATTTTAAGGGTGGATATAATCCTGTCTTTGACAGCTGATACAGTCAGGAAATCGCTCCAAGCCTTG
>JAJQFQ010000205.1 GCA_021201035.1 Clostridiales bacterium | reverse complement strand
GCATAACTGAAAATGGATTCCGCATGCCGCGGAATCCATAAGAGTCGGGGAGTACTTCCCGGATTTGGGGGATCCGGGAAGCTTGAGTTATGAAAAATTATATTAGCCTTAATAGCTAGTACATGTTTGATTATAGAGAAATATTGTGTCTAAATTGTGATGTAAATATAAAAATAATTGAAATTTTTTGTTTTAAATTAATTTTATTTTAATTTGTATGTCAGTTTTGATGAAAAATAAAAAAAGGGTTTGAAAAATAGAATTATTTGTATATAATAGATACACACACGAGGAATTATATTTTTTATATCAAAGAGAGAGAATTTCCTGTGATATAAAGAGTTTTATCATAGAAGAACATAAAGGAGACACATATGATTTCAACGGATATCGGAATTGATCTGGGAACAGCGAGTATTCTTGTGTATGTGAAAGGCAAGGGAGTCGTTCTCAAAGAGCCTTCGGTTGTTGCCTTTGACCGTGATACAAATAAAATAAAAGCGATTGGTGAGGAGGCCAGGCTGATGCTTGGCAGGACACCGGGGAATATTGTGGCGGTCAGGCCGTTGAGACAGGGTGTGATCTCCGACTACACCGTTACCGAGAAGATGATGAAATACTTTATCCAGAAAGCGGTCGGGAAGAAGAGTTTCCGCAAGCCTCTGATCAGCGTATGTGTTCCCAGCGGCGTAACGGAGGTTGAGAAGAAGGCCGTGGAGGATGCGACATTTCAGGCCGGTGCGCGTGATGTGAAGATTATTGAGGAGCCGATCGCGGCAGCCATCGGGGCGGGTATTGATATCGCAAAGCCCTGCGGCAATATGATCGTCGATATCGGCGGCGGTACGGCGGATATCGCCGTGATTTCTCTTGGCGGTACGGTAGTCAGTACTTCGATTAAGATCGCGGGTGATGATTTCGATGAGGCGATCGTTCGTTATATGAGGAAGAAACACAATCTTCTGATCGGTGAGCGTACCGCGGAGGATATCAAGATCCGGATCGGTACCTGCTATCCTCTTCCGGAGCCCATGACGATGGATGTGAGAGGGCGCAATCTGGTGACCGGTCTTCCGAAGACGGTGACGGTCACTTCCGAGGAGACGGAGGAAGCTCTGCGTGAGCCGACCCTGCAGATTGTGGATGTGGTACACAGTGTACTGGAGAAGACACCGCCAGAGCTTGCGGCGGATGTGGCTGACCGCGGCATAGTTCTCACCGGAGGAGGATCGCTGATCCGCGGTCTGGAGAGTCTGATTGAGGCGCATACCGGCATTAATACGATGACAGCGGAGGATCCGATGACCTGTGTGGCGATCGGGACCGGAAAGTATGTGGAGTTTCTTGCCGGAAAGAGGGATGATGAATAATACAGCGATTCGCTGTGCGAATATTGCCGGGATGCTTTGATTGAGACGCCGGTATGCTGGATATGGTTTTTCGGAGAACAGAAGACAGATTTGAGAGAGGACAGTCGGGACGGAGACTGTCCTTTTCGATATACAGCTCCGTGCAAAGACAGCGGCCCGGCCACATGTGACCGTCACACGATGGATAAATCAGAGGCAGAACGCTTCCTGCCCGATGGGAGAATATGATGGAGAAAGTATCTGGTTATATAGAGCATATTGTTTATCGAAATGAGGAGAACGGCTATACGGTTCTCCGGGTGGTGGCGGACGGTGAAGAGGTGACCTGCGTCGGTATTTTTCATGTCATCAGCGAGGGAGAGTATGCTGAGATGGAGGGGGAATATACGCTTCATCCGTCATACGGCCCGCAGCTGAAAGTGGAACAGTACACAATACGGACGCCGGAGGACAGTGCGGCCATGGAGAGCTACCTCGGTTCCGGCGCTGTCAAAGGAGTCGGTCCGGCGCTTGCGGCCCGGATTGTATGTCGTTTTCAGGATGATGCGTTTCGCATCATAGAGGAAGAACCGGAGCACCTGGCGGAGGTAAAGGGCATCAGTGAGCGGAAGGCGCTGGAAATTTCGGAGCAGATGGAGGAGAAAAGAGAACTGCGTCAGGCGATGATGTATCTGCAGAAATACGGGATTTCGCTGACGCTGGCGGCAAAGATTTACCAGACATATGGGATAGATACTTATCGTATTCTTCAGGAGAATCCGTATCAGCTGGCGGATGATGTGGAAGGGATCGGTTTTAAGATCGCGGATGAAATTGCGCATCGGGTTGGCATACATACGGATTCGGATTTCCGTATTCGCAGCGGGATTCTGTATGTGCTGCTGCAGGCTTTGCTGGAAGGACATACTTTCCTGCCGGCGGAATGTCTGACGGAGCGGGCCTGTGAACTTCTCGGTGTAGAAAAAACGGCTGTTGAGAAGCATTATATGGATATGGCGATCGACAGGAAACTGGTTTTAAAACAGACGGAGGGGCAGTCGCAGGTTTATGCTGCTTCCTATTATTATATGGAAGCGAATGTTGCGGTGATGCTTAAGGAACTGAATGTAAAATATGATGTGTCTGAGGCGGAGATTGACCGGCGGATACAGAGTCTGGAAGAACTATCGGGGATGGAACTGGATGAACTGCAGCGCGTGGCGGTCAGGGAAGCGGTGGCGAGCGGACTTCTGGTGATCACCGGCGGACCGGGTACCGGAAAGACGACTACGATCAATACGATCATTCGTTATTTTGAGTCGGAGGGAATGGATATCTGCCTGGCGGCGCCTACGGGGCGGGCGGCGAAACGGATGAGCGAAGCGACGGGATTTGAGGCCAGGACGATTCACCGCATGCTGGAGATTTCCGGCGGTGTGGAGGGAAAGGCCGGTTTTGAACGGAATGAACAGAATCCGCTGGAGACGGATGTGATTATTATAGACGAGATGTCAATGGTGGATATCAGTCTGATGTATGCACTTTTGAAGGCCATTATCGCGGGAACCAGACTGATCCTGGTGGGGGATGTCAATCAGCTCCCCAGCGTCGGACCGGGCAGTGTGCTGCGGGACATCATTGACGCGCATGCCTGTAATGTCGTTCGGCTGAATCATATTTTTCGTCAGGCATCCAAAAGCGATATTATTGTGAACGCGCATAAGATCAACCGCGGCGAACCGGTTGCTCTGAATAATAAGAGCATGGATTTCTTTTTCCTGAAACGAACGGATGCGAATGTGATCATCAGCATCTGTATTCAGCTGATCCGTGAGAAACTGCCCGGATTTGTGCATGCCAGGCCGTTTGACATTCAGGTGCTGACACCGATGCGGAAGGGTCTGCTGGGGGTGGAACGTTTGAATGTCATTCTGCAGAAATATCTGAATCCGCCGGCGGAGAACAAGGCGGAGAAGGAACATAAAGAGGGTGTATTTCGTGTCGGAGACAAGGTGATGCAGACAAAAAATAATTATCAGGCGGAGTGGGAGATCCGCAGCCGTTACGGTATCCCGGTGGAGAAAGGACTCGGTGTGTTCAACGGCGATATGGGTGTGATCAGGGAGATCAACACCTTTGCGGGAGAACTGACGGTTGAGTTTGAGGAGAGCCGTATGGTGACGTATTCATTTAAAGAACTGGATGAACTCGAGCTTGCCTACGCAATTACGATACATAAGGCGCAGGGGAGCGAGTACCCGGCGGTTGTGATTCCGCTGCTCGGAGGTCCGAGGATGCTGATGACGCGCAATCTTTTATACACAGCGGTGACCCGGGCGCGGAAATGCGTCACGTTGGTGGGCGATGAAAATACTTTTTATAAAATGGTACAGAATGAGAGCGAGCAGAGACGATATACCGGATTGCGGGACCGGTTGGAAGAACTGTAAGCCGGAAGCGGCAGTAAGTGTATGGAACGGTTGTATGGGAGGAAGGAAATTTGCGGATGGGAAATGTGTGGGATTATATTTATCCGCCCCGCTGTCCTGTGTGTGACGGAATCTCTGCACGGGGATTCTGTGACGCATGCAGGAGGGAACTGGTTTATATTCAGGAGGATTACTGCCTGAAATGCGGGAAACCGCTGGAGGGTGAGTGTGAGGAATACTGTGCGGACTGCAAAAAAAGACGGCATTATTTTGAACAGGGCCGCGCTCTGTTTTCCTATCAGGGAAAGATTCGTCCGTCTCTTTATCGTATGAAATACGCGAACCGACGGGAATACGCGGATGTGTATGGCGGCGAGATGGCGATTTGTCTGGGCGGATGGATTCGGCGAATGGGAATTACGAAGATTGTTCCGATTCCGCTGCATGCGTCAAGAAAGCGAAAGCGCGGATATAATCAGGCGGAACTTCTGGCAAAAGCGCTTGGCAGGTGTCTGGAATTGCCGGTGGATACGGAGCTTCTTTGCCGTGTCCGGAAGACGGCGCCGCAGAAGAAGCTGACGAGCCGCCAGAGAAGAGATAATCTGGCGGGGGCTTTTCAGATGACCGGCAGGATTCGTCCGGGAGAACAAATACTTCTGGTTGATGATATTTATACAACGGGCAACACGGCGGATGCGGCGGCACGATGTCTGAAACAAAGCGGTTCCTGTCGGGTTTATGTGATGAGTGCGGCTATCGGCGGCTGACAGAAAGGAAATGGCGGCCGCTTTATATATTCGCGGTTCGCAGTTGAAAATAAACATCTTTTCTATCCGGTTAATCTATGTTATACTGAAAAGGATATAAATGAGGGTGCGGTGGCTGTCAGGTGTTTTGCAGAGGACAGCAAACCGAAAGAACAGGTGCAGTATATGATTGATCAATATCGTGCCTGCCAGATGAGCAGGCTTGCCATGATAGAGTCACAGGCAGGGAAAAATGTTATAAAGGTCTGTTCTTATCGGAAATCAGACTATGTGATCATGCAGGTGATACGGGGTTTTTTCCTGGGTACAGTCTGTTTTGCGGCTGTGCTTGTTTTGATATTTTGTTTTTTGTGGGATGATCTGAATGCATTTTTTGCGGATGCTCAGTATATGGAGTTTCTCAGGAAAGTTCTGATCGGGTATGCTGTTTTTATGGCGGCATATCTGGTGCTCTGTGCGCTTATTGCCATGAGGCGATATCGTAAATATGAGAAAATCAGGCGTCAGTATCTGAAATATCTGAAAGCCGTGGGGCGGTCTTATGCTTCCGAAAAAAAGGAACGCAGGCAGTAAGCCTGATGACCGCGGGGCATGCAGGCATTCGGACAGGAGGAACTATGGTTCGTTTTTTAAAAATGAGAGAACGTTTTTTCCGGTTTGTAGGACGATATGAGATGTATGTGATGGCGGCGGTTCGGTTTGTCATCGCGTTTGCTGCTTTCTCTCTGATTAATTCAACAACGGGTTATATGAAAGTGCTGTCGGATTATCCGATCGCATTGCTTTTTGCCCTGCTTTGCTCTTTTTTGCCGGCGGGGCTGATGGTATTTCTGGGCGCGGTTTTGATTCTGCTTCAGTTTTACGCGCTGTCGCCGGCTTTGTGTCTGGTCACGGCGATGATTTTTATCATCCTGTTTTGTCTGTATCTGAGATTCTCACACAGAAAGGCTCTATATGCCGTTCTGACACCGCTGCTTTCCGCATTCGGCATTCCTTATGTGATGCCGGTGGCCAGCGGATTTTTCGGTCAGCCGTATGTTGTGATTTCTGCAGTATGCGGCGAGGTCGCGTATTTTATTTTAAAGCATGTGAATGCCAGTTCCGCTTTGTTTACCGCTTCGGGTGAGACAGGCGACGCTTCCGGATCGATTACGATTGCCGTCACGGAGATTCTGACGGATCAGGAGATGTATATTTATCTGGCTGCCTTTGCCGTCGCGGCGGTTGCGGTTTATTGCATACAGAAGCTGCCGGTGGATTACGCGCATCTGGCTTCTGTTGCGGTCGGTATTGTGATCCAACTGATCATGATCGGCGGCGGGGAGATTTTTCTGGGAAATACTCAGGCGTTAATTCGGGTTC
>JAJQFQ010000133.1 GCA_021201035.1 Clostridiales bacterium | reverse complement strand
ATTTCACGGAGCCGCTTTTCGACCTCCAGCTGACGCGCCGGCTCGCGGATGGCCGTCTCTTCCTCTTCCGAAAGGGTCCGGATGCGGATGGAACCTTCCTCGTACTCGACCACGAGGCGGGTGCCGACTGAAAAGCCGAGGGCTTCAAGCCACTTGCCTTCCATCTGGATTTTTGGGAGCAGGCCGCCGTTCGCCTGGTACTTGTTAGAATACTGCACTTTGATGTTCTTTGTCTTCATGAAAAATCCTCCTTTTGGCTTCGCCGTTTTGGTGGCGGTGTTGTTTTTTGTAGTGTATTAATCACTCTGAAAGCAGATAAAAGCAAGCACAATCGGAGGCATAAATTGTACAAATATCAGCGCGGAGATTTGTGCTGATTATGGTGTGGAAACTGGCAGCTCTTCTCATCGGAGACTGCTTTTTTTAATAAAAAATCGAAAGGTAGGTAGTGTTATGAAGGAATTTTGGAACCTGATTCAGATGGTCTTTACCGCAATCGGAGGATGGCTGGGGTACTTCCTCGGAGGCTGCGACGGGCTGCTCTTTGCCCTGATTGCCTTTGTGGTGATTGATTATCTCACCGGGGTGATGTGCGCGATTAACGACCAGAAGCTTTCGAGCGAGGTAGGCTTTCGAGGTATTTGCCGCAAGGTCTTAATCTTCCTGCTCGTGGGCATCGGCAGCATTTTAGACGCGCAGGTCATCGGAACGGGAAGTGTGCTGCGGACGGCAGTCATTTTCTTTTACCTCTCCAACGAGGGGATCTCCATTCTGGAGAATGCGGCGCACCTGGGGCTTCCGGTGCCGGACAGACTGAAGCTCGTCCTGGAGCAGCTACATGAACGCTCGGAGGATGAAAGCTCCAACGAAGCAGAAACAGAAAACGATAATGAGGAGGACAATTGATTATGAATCTGGTAGAAAGCATTTTAACAAAAAATCCCTGTTATACAGCAGGGAAAACAATTACGGTCAAAGGTTTGATGCTACACTCGGTTGGGTGCGCACAGCCCTCGGCAGCTGCGTTTATCAATAGTTGGAACAAGGAGAGCTATTCATCTGCCTGTGTCCACGCTTTCATTGATGGAAATGACGGAACCGTCTATCAGACACTCCCGTGGAACCATCGCGGCTGGCACTGCGGCAAGGGAACATCCGGCTCATCGGCAAATGACACTCATATCGGTGTCGAGATGTGTGAGCCGGGATGCATCACGTATTCATCCGGTGCAAACTTCACCTGCTCCGACACTGCCACGGCAAAAGCTGTGGCAAAAAGAACTTACGAAGCAGCCGTCGAGCTGTTCGCTTATCTCTGCACAAAATACAGTCTGGATCCGACTGCAGATGGCGTGATCATCTCCCACGCGGAAGGATACAGCCGTGGCGTGGCTTCAAACCATGCGGATCCGACACATCTCTGGAAGGGGCTGGGGCTCAGTTATACGATGGATACCTTCCGTGCGGCGGTCAAAGCTGCAATGGGAACGGCGAGTGCTAAAACGACCAGCGGCACACAGGCGACCGCCTTTAAGAGCCTGTCGGAGGCCGATGTGATTGCAAAGGTTGGTCCGCTTGCCACGGCGGACATGAAGTCTACGGGCATTCTGGCATCCATCACACTGGCGCAGTTTATTCTGGAATCCGGCTATGGTAAGTCCGAGCTGGCACAGAACGCAAATAACTGCTTTGGCATGAAGAAGTCGCTGTCTGGGAACACATGGAGCGGCTCTGCATGGGATGGCTCTTCGGTTTATACTAAGGAGACGAAGGAGCAGAACACGGATGGTAGCTATACAACCATTACAGCGGATTTCCGCAAGTACAGCTGTGTTGAGGACTCTATTACCGACCACTCCGCTTACCTGCTCGGAGCGAAGAACGGAAAGAAGCTTCGCTATGATGGCATTGCCGGTATGACAAACTACAAGGAAGCTGCTCAGCTCATTAAGGACGGCGGCTACGCAACTTCACTGACCTATGTAGATAACCTGTGCAGCATTATCGAAAAGTGGAATCTTACCCAGTATGATGTAGTTACAAGCACCGATACCATCATCGCTGAGACCAGTCTTCCGGCTGTGCCGTTTTTAGTGAAGGTCATCATCAGTGATTTGAACTATCGCGACCAGCCGTCCATGAGCGGCGCGGTCAAGGGACAGACCGGCATCGGCACATTTACCATCACCGAAGTGAACAATGGCTGGGGCAAGCTGAAAAGCGGTGCTGGGTGGATTTATCTTCTCAACACCAGTTATTGCACGATTGGCTCTACGGTGAGTGGTAGCGCGACATCTTCTGCATCGGAAGTGCCGTACATGGTTAAGGTGACAATTACGGATTTGAATATCCGCACAGGTCCCGGAACCAACTATTCTAAGATTGGCAAGCAGACTGGGAAGGGGACGTTTACCATCGTGGAAGAATCCGCCGGTGAAGGCTCCACGAAGGGATGGGGATTGCTTAAGGCATACCAGAGTACAAGAGCAGGATGGATAAGCCTGGATTATGCTACAAAGGTTTAAGGTTGAACCCGTGGAGAGTGATTGCACTCTCTGCGGGGTTATTTTTTTGCGCAAAAATCGGAAAATTTCCATTTTGGCTACACCCCTGTCAGAAAAGGAGGAGGCGTTTGTGCCTCTCTCCTGTTGATGGAGGTAGCCATATGACTAAAATTATTTCGTTCAAATCCGGATTTCGTGTCCAAAGGATGTTGGAAGGAGGTGCTTCTAATGACTGAAGACCAGAAATCGCGGATAAAAACGCTGAGAGAAAACGGCGTGGGTTATGTGCGTATCGCCCAGACGCTTGGATTATCACAGAATACGGTAAGCTCATACTGCCGCAGAAACGGTCTGGCTGGAACAAAGCCTCCCGCCGGACAGCATCTGTGCTGGTATTGCGGTTGTCCTGTTGAGCAGACGAAGGGACGCAAGGAAAAGAAGTTCTGCTCGGACTCATGCCGGATGAAGTGGTGGAACAGCCATCTGGATAAAGTGAACCGTAAGGCAAACTATGAGTTCATCTGTCCGCATTGTAAAAAGACATTCACGGCTTACGGGAATTCAAACAGAAAATACTGTTCGCACGAGTGCTATGTCGCTGACAGATTTGGAGGTGGCGGGGATGAGTGAGGAGCAGATGAAAAATGAAAAGCTGTACCAGACCACGATGCATATTGCCAGACGCATGCTCGGAGAAGGCCTGATAACCAGGGAAGAATACGCCATAATTGATACAAAAATGAGCGAGAAATATGCCATAACTTTGGGCACTTTATTTGCTGACATTGACTTGATATAAGTAGAAATTTGAGCAATATATGTCAGTTGAAAGAAGGTGATTTTATGGCGAGAATTACAAGAGTGGAGCAGGCATTGCCTGCAATCAGAAAGAAGAAAAAGGTCGCCGCCTATGCACGTGTTTCCAGAGAAACGGAACGCCTCGCGCATTCGCTTTCAGCGCAGGTTAGCTATTACAGCAGTCTGATTCAGAAGAACCCAGAATGGGAATACGCCGGAGTGTACGCAGATGAAGGAATCACTGGGACCTCAACGGACAAACGTAGTGAATTTTTGAGACTGATTGATGATTGCGCTGCTGGGAAGATTGACATCATCCTCGTAAAGAGCATCAGCCGGTTTGGAAGGAATACCGTTGATGTTCTGAAGACAACGAGATACCTGAAGGAGCTGGGTGTGGAGGTCCGTTTTGAGGAGCAGAACATTAACTCACTGAGCGGTGACGGAGAACTGATGCTGACGATTCTTGCTTCCTTTGCGGAAGAAGAAAGCAAGAATATGTCGGCAAACATTAAATGGGCAAAGCGGAAAAACTTTGAACAGGGTAAAATGACGAATGCCGCCGCGCCATACGGTTACGCATATGATCCGGAAACATATTCACTCGTGATTGTTCCGGGAGAAGCGGAAATCGTAAGGCGCATTTTCAGGTATTACCTTGAGGACGACTACAGTGTCTATAAGATTGCAAAAATTCTGAATGAGGAAGGCATCCCTTCTCCGAGAAACACAGCCTGGGCACAGGCGAATCTGCGGCGGATGATACAAAATCCTGTTTATGTTGGGAATCTGCTTCTTGGCAAGTTCTATAGCGATGGACCTCTTACCCAAAAGCACAAGAAGAATCATGGCGAAAGACCCATGTACTACGCAGAGGGTACTCATGAGGGTATCATTGATATGGAGACCTTTAACAGGGTGCAGGAGAAGTTCAAATTCAACACGGAAAACGGATGTTATCGCGGAGGAACTCAGAATTGTTTTTCTGGGAGCATTATCTGCGGCTGTTGCAGAAAGCCGTTTGGCAGAAGTATTACAAAATTCAAGGGTGGAATAAAGGAACCCGCATGGAATTGCAAGCAGCGTACCGGAGACAGACATAAATGCGCGGTGGTTGCTGTCAAGGAGGAAGAACTGAAAAGCATTTGCGCGGCGGTTCTTGGTTTGCCAGAATTCAGCGAGGAGAGCTATAGCGAATTAGTGGACCACATCGAAGTGACACCTGATGATGACCTCCGGTTTTTCCTAAGTGATGGAACCGTCAGGACGCATCATTATCCGAGACGCAGAAAATTGAGAAGTCCAAGGAGGTCAGCGGATGGCTAGAAAAGTAACAGCAATACCGGCTCGTATCAGTAAGTTTTCTGAGCAGCCGATAAATGAGGTAAAGAAAAGACGGGTGGCAGGCTACGCCAGAGTATCCACAGACCACGATGAACAGTTTACCAGTTATCAGGCACAGATAGATTATTACACGAACTACATCAAGGCAAGGTCAGACTGGGAATTTGTAAAAGTGTATACAGATGAAGGAATCACGGGTACCTCGACCCGCCACAGAGAAGGCTTTAAGGAAATGGTCGCGGATGCGCTCGCGGGGAAAATAGATCTGATTGTGACCAAGTCAGTGAGCCGATTCGCGAGAAACACAGTTGACAGCCTTACCACGGTTCGGCAGCTGAAGGATGCCGGAATTGAGATTTATTTTGAAAAGGAGAACATCTGGACCTTTGATGGAAAGGGAGAGCTACTCATTACAATCATGTCATCACTGGCACAGGAGGAGAGCCGCTCCATTTCAGAAAACGTCACCTGGGGACACAGAAAGCGCTTCGCGGATGGAAAGGTCAGCTTTGCTTACAGCCGTTTTCTTGGCCTTGACAAGGATAAGGAAACCGGGAAGCTTGTGGTAAACGAGGAGGAGGCGAAGATTGTCAGGCTTATCTACAAACTTTTCCTCGACGGAATGTCCATGTACTCGGTTGCCGCGGAGCTTACGAGAAGAAAAATTCTGACGCCTGGTGGCAAGGAGAAATGGAGCCAGTCCACTATTAACAGCATCCTCACCAACGAGAAGTACAAGGGCGACGCCCTGCTCCAGAAGCATTTCACAGTGGACTTTCTTCAGAAGAAGGTCAAAAAGAATGAAGGCGAGGTTCCTCAGTACTATGTGGAAGGGAATCATGAAGCAATCATCGACCCGAAAATGTTCGATATCGTGCAGGATGAGATTGAGAAAAGAAGCCGGAGCAAGGAGCGTTACAGCGGAGTCAGCATTTTCTCTACCAAAGTGAAATGCGCGGAGTGCGGCAGCTGGTACGGCTCAAAGGTCTGGCATTCAAACGACAAGTACCGCAGAGTGATTTACAGATGCAACCACAAGTTTGACGGCGACAGGAAATGTACCACGCCGCATTTGACGGAGGATGAGATAAAAGCATACTTCATAAGCGCGCTAAACAAGCTGGTGGGCGAAAAAGACGAGGTGATTTCCAACATAAGGGAAATTCGGCAGGTGCTCTGTGACAATTCCATTCTTGCTGCCGAGCGCGACGCTCTGCAGGAAGAAATCGCGGTTGTGGTTGAGATGACGCAGAAAGCGGTTGCTGAGAACGCGAGAGTCGCGCAGGACCAGGAAGAATACAACAGGCGGTACAATGGACTGGTGGAGCGCTACGATAGCTTGAAGAACAGGCACGAAGAAGTCTGCTCCGAAATTTCGTCCAGGGAGGCGCGGTATGAGCAGATGGGAAGGTTCATCGAGGTGCTCGAGGAGCAGGAGAACATCATCACGGAATTTGATGACAGCCTCTGGGGCAGTCTGGTTGACCACATAGTGGTTCGGACGAAGAAGGATGTGACGGTGGTGTTTAAAGATGGCACTGAGATAAAAGCGTAACAAAGGAAAACAGGCAGCAGGTTTAACGGCATTCAGGCTTCGGTCTGGGTGCTTTTTTGTGTTTGGAAAAATGGGTATGTGAATTTTCAGAAAAAGCGGATGTAATCAGAAGAAAAATATGCTAAAATCAATCATCAGGGCAGAACAGGAGCAATCGTAAAAATGCACACCCATTCCTTTTACAGCCTTGTGCATCGTTACATTGTATCATTTTTGTCCGCCCAACAGAGGGCGTTGAAATTCCGGAAATCAATCAGGTGATTATGCTTCGTCCTACACAGTCTGCGATTGTTTTTGTGCAGCAGCTCGGAAGAGGCTTAAGAAAATCAGAAAATAAAGATTTTGTTGTTGTATTGGATTTTATCGGAAATTATAAGAATAATTTTCTGATTCCGATCGCTCTATCAGGAGACCGCAGCTACAATAAGGATAATATACGCCGCTATGTGATGGAGGGAGATCGAATTATTCCCGGCATTTCTACGATTCACTTTGATGAGATTAGTAAAAAAAGAATTTTTGCTGCGATAGATAGTGCAAATTTCAGTGATATTCGGCTGATTAAAGAGAATTACACAAACCTTAAGTATAAGCTGGGTCGAATTCCGAGATTGAAAGATTTTGATGATTATGGTGAGATGGATGTCTGCCGGATTTTTGATAACAACAGTCTTGGATCATATTATAAGTTTCTTGTGAAATATGAAAAAGATTATAAAGTGCGGTTGTCGAAGGATGAGGAGAAGGTAGTAGAGTTTATTTCAAAAAAAACTCGCTGCCGGAAAACGGGTTCAGGAACTTGAACTGCTGAAGAGATTGATGACCTATCACCATCAAATTTTACGGATTCTGGAGGAGTCCTTGAAAGAGGACTACGGCATTTCTATGGACAGCGGTGCAGAGAGGAATCTGATCAATGTGATGACAAACGAATTCCCATCCGGGTTCGGAAGGAAGACGTATGAAAATTGCATTTTTATTGAAAAAGAAAGTGGAGATTATGGGATATCCGGATCTTTTGAAAAAATGCTGCAAAACCCGGATTTTTATGAAATTGTCAACGAAGTGGTTGAGTTCGGCATTTCCAGATACCATGCGAATTATAAGCAGCGTTACCAGAACACGGATTTTGTATTGTATCAAAAATATACGTATGAGGATGCCTGTCGTCTGTTAAACTGGGAAAATAATGAGGTCCCGCTGAATATTGGCGGATATAAATATGACAAAAAGACAAAGACATTCCCTGTGTTTATCAATTATGAAAAATCGGCAGATATCAGTGATACAACAAAATACGAAGACCATTTTCTGAATGCCGGTATGCTGATAGCAATTTCAAAATCCGGTCGAACAAAGCAGTCGGAGGATGTACAGAATTTCCTGTTTGCGAAAGAACGCGGTATTGATGTGCATTTGTTTGTACGAAAAAATAAAGATGATAAAATTTCAAAGGAGTTTTATTATCTGGGTCGCATGTATGCTACCGGAAAAGCGGAAGAGTTTTGTATGCCAAATACGACGAAGACGGCAGTGAAGATTGAATGGAGTCTGGATACGCCGGTGAGAGAGGATATTTATCAATATATTGTTGGATGATAATCAGGAAAAGGACAGTATAATTTGGTGCAGACCCATGGAGAGGAGTAGTGACCGATATTAATGAAAACATTACGAGTTGTTGCAGCGATTATCATAGAAAACAACAAAGCTTTCGCCACCCAGCGCGGATACGGCGCTTTTAAGGACGGTTGGGAATTCCCCGGCGGAAAAATCGAGCCGGGCGAAACTCCGCAGGAGGCATTGGTGCGCGAAATCAGGGAGGAACTTGATACAGAGATTGAGGTGCGGGATTTGTTGGATACGGTAGAATATGACTATCCGGATTTTCACCTGTCGATGGATTGTTTCCTTTGCAGAATAGTATCCGGTGATCTGGTTCTGAAGGAACACGAGGCCGCGCGGTGGCTGACAAGGGAAGATTTGGGAAGTGTGGCATGGCTGCCGGCGGATCTGGGAGTGGTTTCAGCTATTTCAAGAGGCTATTTACAGGATATAGGCTGACCGGCTTATATTTATTCAGCATATATACCGGACAGATTAAATAACACAAATAGAGGGACATCGAAGATCGCCAGCCCGGATCTTTGATGTCCCTTTTGTCTCCCGAATCATTTGATAACAGTTAATGATTAAAAAAATCTCCTTGCTTTTACACGCTCTCAAATTCTTCTACAATCTCTTTATCCGGCGGCGCCGTCAGCAGACTCACCACCACAATAACGATGCATGAGCAGACAAAAGCGGGAAGCAGCTCATAAATACCGAAGACTCCGCCGATCGGAGCAATCAGGAATTTCCAGATAAACACCATGGCGCCGCCGACGATCATACCGCCCAGAGCGCCGTTGCGGTTTGTCCGCTTCCAGAACAGGGAGAACAGCATGACACCGCCGAAGGAGGCGCCGAATCCCGCCCAGGCGAAGGACACAATCTGGAAGACCGAACTATCCGGATTGTGCGCCAGAATCACGGCGACCATTGCAATGATGATGACAGTCAGTCTCGCCATGACCATGGATGATTTTTCGGAGAGCTTGATGCCCAGACAATCTTTCAGCAGGTTCTGGGAAACACTGGAGGAGGCTGCCAGAAGCTGTGAATCTGCGGTGGACATGGTGCATGCCAGAATACCGGCAAGGATCAGGCCCGCGATTACGATAGCCAGTCCGCCGTGTGTACTCAGCAGCATGGCGGTCTTGATGACCAGTGTCTCGGACTCCGAAGATGTCGTAAAGATATCGATGGCTCCGGCCTGAGACATGGAATAACCGATGATACCGATAAAAATGGCAATAAACATGGAGATCACGACCCACACAGAGGCGATCCGGCGGGACATTTTTAATTTGTTTTCATCCCGGATGCCCATGAAGCGGAGCAGGATGTGGGGCATGCCGAAATATCCCAGTCCCCAGGCCAGCGTGGACGCGATAGTCAGGCTGCCGTAGGAGGATGATGTTCCGGACGCTGCGTCATAGGTATGGAACATATCGAGATATCCGGGGAGTGATTTCGCGTTGCTGACGACAACATCAAGGCCTCCCGCCACATGAACGCCGAAGAAGATCACAACCACCAGGGCGATGGTCATGACAATACTCTGGATCAGGTCGGTCGTGCTGGCAGCCAGAAAACCGCCCAGTGTCGTGTATGCGACAATGATAACGGCACTGACCAGCATGGCAGGAAGATAAGGTACGCCGAACAGTGTGGAAAATAATTTGCCGCATGCCGCAAAGCCCGAGGCTGTGTACGGCACGAAAAATATTACAATAATAAGGGCTGAGATGGCGAGCAGCGAGTGGCTCTTATCCCGGTAACGGTTTGAAAAGAAATCCGGAATCGTGATGGAGTTGTTCGCTTTCACTGAATACCGCCGCAGTCTCTTTGCCACGATCAGCCAGTTTAAGTAGGTACCGACGGCCAGACCGATGGCTGTCCAGCCGGCGTCCGCGCAACCGCTCAGGTACGCCACACCGGGCAGTCCCATCAGCAGCCAGCTGCTCATGTCGGATGTTTCCGCGCTCATGGCTGTGACGATGGGACCGAGTTTTCGGCCACCAAGATAGAAATCACTGACGTCATTGTTTTTTCTGGAATAGATGATACCGATCATCACCATCATCAACAGATAGATGATCATGATAATCAGCAGTCCGATTGTTTTGCCTGTCATAACTCAATCTCCTCGAATAATGAATTTTCCCCCTGTAATGGATTTGATGGGCTGCAGAAAACCTGTTTGTTTGCCGGTTAAACTATTTTTCCAATATAGCATAAATCGTGTCAAACTGCAACTGACAGAGTTTGAGGGCGGAAAGTGCCGCATGATGATACATATATAAACTATAAATAAAATTTGTATAAAATGTATAGTTCCATCTTGCAATTTTGATTTTTTTTGTTATAATATACCTCATAACTGCGTTGGCAGGATATTCTTTCCGAATGCGGGGCAGTTGTTTCAATTCAGAACATCATAGCATTTTTCTTGTAAATCATTTATTTCTTCTGTGTCATATTTCTTTTTTTCTCAGACATAGATCAAAAAGTAATTATCATTTACAGGTTTCATATTTCACAGCGTATATTTCTGTGTCCGGCGCGCAGGCACGGAATATATAAATAAATTTATATAAGGAGTGTACTATGAAATTTCAAAAATTCAGAGTGGCCATGTTGGCTTTTTCGCTGACGGCATCTGTAGCAGCGTGCCCGGCAGCATCTGCGCTTCCGACTTTTGCCGCGACGCAACAGAACATCTATGACAGTACAAACACGACAACCGTTTATGACAGTGGAAAAGACACTAATACGTATAGCGGGCAGGCAGGTGCAAGCTCCAACGATACGGCCAACAACACGGCAACCGGTGAAGACCTGGCAAATGCGGACATCATCGATCTCAGCAAGACGGCCAGCCTGACGATCCATAAGTATGACATCACGGCGGCAGAGTCGGCAGGTGTTTACTCCGGGGGCGACTGGAAAGCAACCGGCGAGACGGATGAAGAGCTCGAAGATACCCTTTCCAATTTTGGTGTAGAAGGTGTCGGATTTACCATTCTGCGTGTCGGCAACGTAGAAACTTACAGCATGAATAACGGCGACTCGAACTCTGTGACTCTGGTCTATGAGATTCCGGTTGAATTGCAGGAGATCCTGAATGTCAACGGCAGCCTCCCGGCGTCTGAGGCAATCGAGACAAAATATGAGACAAAATCCGGTGCGGGCGACGGTATGACCAACGATAACGTGGCGAACAAGTGCTCTGACGTATCTGTGCTTCATTATACCAGCACTCAGATTTCAGAAGCACTGGCAGAGATTCTTGAGTCTGACAACGTTTCCGCAAAGAATGCGTTGGAGTCTTACCTGCGCACGTATAACACGATTGACAACGGAAACCTGACGGATCCGGAGGATGTAATGGAAGATGACCTGACAGATGAGGACTATGACGATGAAGTCGGCAGCGCCGATATGTCAAACTTCAACAGCAGCGAACTGATTGAGCTTGACCTGACGGATTCCACCGGTATGACTTCCATTGACGGGCTGGCGCTCGGGCTTTACCTTGTGGTAGAGACGACTGTCCCGGAAGAAATCACGGATACTGTGAACCCGTTCTTTGTGGAGCTTCCGTTTACCAATACCTCTGATACGGATGATACCGGCGAGGAGACAAGCGGTGAGGAGCATGATGCCGATGGTGTGACTGATACAAATGCCGGCGGTGAGAAATGGCTCTATGACATGGTTGTTTATCCGAAGAACCAGTCCGGGAACCCAACCGTTGACAAGAGCGTGCGTAATGCGTACAGCAACAGCACGGAAGACTATGGCAACGGGCATAATCAGGCAAATACGGGTCTGACAACCGGCAATAAGAACGGCACGGTTGAGAACGACGGCAACGACTATGACGCAGCCCTCGATTCCACTTCTCTGATTGTTTATAACCCGGATACCAACTCCGCCATGACCAGCGCGGATACCGATGATGATGCGTATGTGGCAAACCGCGGCGGTTATACCGGTGACGGCATCACGGCAGGCGCCGGCGGTGCAGGCTATTCCGTCGATTTTGAGTACCGCGACACGACAACGGCTTCTGAGGGTGATGTTCTGGATTACATTATTGTATCCAAACTCCCGAACATCACTTCCCAGGCAACGTATATCACGGAGTATACCTTCACGGACGTTCTGGCAGCCGGTATTACCTACAACAGGGATGCACGCGTCGCGTTTTATGACAATGCGGATGACGCGAATGCCAACAACACTGAAAAAGCAATCCTGATATGGGATGTTGTGGATACGGACGGCGAAGATGACACAGACCTCGCTTCCCAGACTTACATAGAGTCTTATTCGAAAGACTACACCGGTGTTTATGACCGCTATGGCAGTGAGATCTATAACAAGATCGAGGACGGATCCCACCAGATGACCTTTCGGTTTACGGAAGCAGGTCTGAAAGTGCTCAATAACGTTGATGACGCGATGGGTGAAGACGGCGAGATCTGTGCTTTGGACGGCACTCTGATGACGGATGGTCTCCGCAACATGTATATGGTGGTGTATTACACCGCAACCGTGAACTCGGATGATTCCGTTGTACTTGGCGATGAAGGCAATGCCAATAACGTTGTCCTGACTTATGAGCGTACATCTTCCGGTTATTACAGCCAGTTAAATGACAGAAACTATGTGTACAGCTATGCGCTTGACCTGACGAAAGAGTTCTCTGACGGTGAAGGCGACCCGACGGCAGTACAGTTTAAGCTATATAACGCGACTGATTCTTATTATGTAGTAGCTGAGAAGTCTGCGGACGGTATTTATTATGTGACCGGCAAGTCGACAGACAAGGAATATGTATACGATTCGAATACGAATACGGGCACCGGTGCGACCACCTTTGTTCCGGCAGCGGACGGTACACTCAAAATTTACGGCCTTGAAGCAGATGATTACACATTGACGGAGGTGGCTACCGATGATGGTTATAAGATCCTTGGTGAGCAGATCGATATCAACATCTCTGCTACAGATCGCGATATTATTGCTGCCGTAGAAGGTGTCGTGGGCCTGACGCAGGATGAGGCAGATGCGAATGTGGTAGAAGCGATTATCAGCACCTACAATAACGGCATCTATGATGAGAACGGAAACCTGATCAATGACCAGTCTTCTGATATTGCGCTTGATGGTTCCGAAAGTATCTCTTATTCCGCGACAGAGGAAGCCAACGGACGTACACTCGGCGGCACGGATATGTTTGTCGGCGAGATCGCTGAGGCACATGCGACGGTTGACGGTGTGACAACGACAATGGCCAGCCATACGACGGTTCTTGGTGCAGACTCTAATCAGACAGAGATCACGTCTGAGGATGCGACGGTTGTCCTGACCGTGACGAACAGCAGGAATTTCCTGCTCCCGCAGACCGGCGGTTACGGACTGTACCTGATTACTATTATCGGCGTGGCTGTTGCGGCGGGCGGTATTTACATGGTAACACGTAAAAACAAGAAGGTGCAGGCATAGTATTCCTGTACACACTGCCCCTTTGGGGCGGGATATGGGAGGACATGCCAAATGCATGACAGGCTGAAAAAAGTTTTCGCTGTCCTGATCGTTGCTGCCGGGCTGATGCTGACACTTTACCCGTGGGTGAGCAACCGGCTGTTTGAGCATGCAACAGAGTCCACGGCAGACGGATATGAAGCTGTTATGGATTCTTCCTCTACAGAAGAACTGGCTGTTTATCGGGCGGAGGCGGAGGCATATAACACGAAACTCCTTGCCTCAGAAGTGTCATTGACAGATCCGTTTACAGAAAAATACCTTGCGGCAGAATGCGATGTGGAGTATGAGGATGTTCTGGATACGGACGGTTCCGGGATCATGTGCTTTATTGAAATTCCAAAGATCAATGTTTACCTGCCTGTCTATCACGGCACTTCATCAGAGGTACTGTCAAAAGGTGCGGGGCATGTGGAAGGCACGGCGCTCCCGATCGGGACGGCGGGCGGCAGGCCGGTCATCTCGGCACACACGGGGATTAATTCTGCCAAAATGTTCTCTGACCTGGTGGAGATGGAGGAAGGGGATCTGTTTTTTATCCATGTGCTGGATGAAACCCTTGCTTATCGTGTTTTTGACATACAGGTCATAGAACCGGACGATGTTTCGTCCGTGACGGCGCAGGAAGACCTCGATCTGATGACATTAATGACCTGCACGCCTTACGGCGTGAACTCACACCGGCTGATTGTGACCGGTGAACGGACGGAGTACACAGAGGATTTGCAGGCGGAAGCAGACAGGCAGGAGCTGGATTCTTCTTCAGAGTGGATGAAAGCATACAGGGAAGCGCTTATCATCGCGTTGGCAGCTATCGGATGCATCGTTGTATTTGTCCAGTACGTGCGTCTGTTCCGAAAGAAGAAATGGCGAATTCCTGAAGAAAATTCCGTAGATGAAAAGCAGGGTCAGGATGAGGTGAGAAAATAATGAGGAACGTTAAAAAAATCCTGTGTGCGGCGTTTCTTCTGGCAGGTATCGGGATCTTTCTGTTTCCGGAGATCAATTCATGGCTCCTGAAACAGGAGAATGCCCGGGTGATAGAAGCA
The DNA here is from genome assembly GCA_021201035.1 of Clostridiales bacterium. GTDB lineage: Bacteria > Bacillota > Clostridia > Lachnospirales > Lachnospiraceae > Eubacterium_I. The sequence goes on along the minus strand of JAJQFQ010000133.1, from coordinate 18,410 downwards.
TTTGACGCCGCTGTGGATGATGCTGCGGATGAAACAACTGATGCTGCAGAAAGGGCAGAAGAGTACGATATCATCACATCTTCAGATAATCTGTGGGAGCAGGTGCAGGCTTATAATCTGGAGCTGTGGGAAAACGGACAGGCGGATTTTTGTGATGCCTGGGCGGTGACGCAGGCACCGTCCATTGAAGGGTTGGAAGATGGTATCTTTGGGTATATTGAAATCCCGGCGATGGATGTCACGCTTCCTCTATATGTGGGCGCTTCTGCCAAAAACCTTGCCAAAGGCGCAGCCATCCTCGGAGCTACTTCTCTGCCTGTCGGCGGGGAGAATACAAACTGCGTGATTGCTGCGCATCGCGGCTACCGCGGCATTCCGTTCTTCCGTGAGATTGAAAAGCTGGGTGTCGGGGGTGCAGTGTATATCACCAACCCGTGGGGAACGCTCGGCTACCGTGTCGAATCCATAGACATCATCAGCCCGGTGGGTTCAGGCAAAGTGATGATACAGGAAGGAAAAGATATGGTGACGCTGGTCACATGTCATCCTTATCGTTCCCACGGGAAGTATCGCTATGCTGTATACTGTGTGCGGGATGATTCGGTACTGGGGACAGACATACAGTTTTCCGGAGGCGCGGGCGATGCCATTACGGCATCAGATGGGAATATTTACCCGGCTTCTCAGTCTGATATAGACAGAGAACGGTTGTTCCGCTATGTATGCGGAGTTGCGCTTATCATTATCTTTCTGATCTGTCTTATTACCGGGCGGAGAAGAGAACGCATTACTGCCGGTGAATGCAGGACGGCTGATGCGGGCTGACCGGTCGGCGGTCAGGGCGGGTGCCCTGCAGCGGCAGCACTTATGATAATTAGATTTTTGCCGTGTCCTTTGCGGGCGCGGGTTATAAAAAAGGAGGACATATATGAAAAAAGCAAAGCGGCTGTCAGCCCTGCTGCTGGCGGCAATACTCCTCTTGTCAACCGTGGTACAGGGCTATGCTGCGGAAACAGTGACGGATACTATCACAGGGAAAGTCGCAGCTGCGGCAGGCTCAGGGGATTCATCTGCAGATGTGTCTGCGGATATATTCGATATTGATGTCGGGGATGCTGTCACAGATCCGCTGCTGGAGGATTACATTGAGGAGAACGCGGATGAGGAATATACCGACACGTCGGATAAAAAGCTAGTTAATTACATCCTTTTAAAACAGACATTCTTTGATGCGGATCTGGTGGACGATTCGGATACGATCAACTCCATCATGACGGACATTGAGGAAGGCGATGGAGCAGCGGCTTCTGCAGCCCTTGAAAAGTACATCATGCAGACGTCCGGGTATGTGGCTGTATATGAACTGGATGAGGACAGTGATTACCTGGTGGCGTACCTGGGTGATGAAAGCTCTGCCGAGACACGGGAAGCTGTGTTTGCAGTGAACAGCAATGAAGGTGAGACGGTGGACGGGTGCATCTATGACGCGGAAACCGGCATCGCCTACATTCCCAGGGTTCTGCTGTTAAATGATGCAGGCGAACAGGAGATCCTGTACCTGCAGGTACAGCTGATGCAGCTGATCTCCATGGATGAGGACACGGCAACGACGACCGTTACTGTAGATGACGGGGATGATATCTTATCCTCCACGGAGCAGAAGACAACGTTCTTTGACACAGAGACAACGGTAACGGTGGATGAGGGGCTTACCATTGCGTCCGTGTCCGTGGACGGCGCGCCTCTTTCTGAGGATTACTATACGTATGATTCTGAGAGCGGCGAGCTTACTATTGCGCAGTCCCCGACTTCCGTGCAGAGCGTGTCCGTGACTGTAAGTGATGAAAACAGCGGATTATTGGATAAACTGCTTTCGGCGGCAGACAGCGTGTTTACGGAGACAGCCCAGGCATACACGGCGATTTCATCCTGGGATGATATGAGTTACTTTGCCCGTAACATCAATATCGGCTCCATGTCTGTCGGCTCGTACATTGACTGTACGGTCGGATACAGCTACTCGGATGTCTACCAGCATACATCTACAGTGTACGGTGCATTAGCGGAAAATGACGGCTATACGGCTGAACTGATGAGCGCGGTCGACAGCAACACGGCTTACAGTATTTCACATATCATGTCTTTGTCTCAGGCAAAGCAGACAAACACGGCTGTATGGCTGAACCAGGGCAACCTGTCATCCATTAATTCCGGTCTGGGCAGCATTTCATCAACGATGGTGCTGCAGTGCGGGCATATCAGCACGTCTCTCGGCAAAGCTTCCAACAGCGCAACTGTCGTTAATGCACGGCTCCGCCTCCTGGCGACCGGCACGGATTCCGCAGGGACAACGTATGCAGTGTTTGGCATCATCACGCAGATGACGCACAGCCAGAGTTCTGTAGCTTTATTCAAAGTCGGCACGCAGACAAAAGGTAAAGCACAGGTGAAGAAAGTGTCGAGCAATACGACGATCACTTCCGGCAACAGCAATTACTCGCTGGCTAACGCGAAGTACCAGATTTTTAAAACCGAGGCGGAAGCTAAAGCCGCGGCAACCGGCACTAACTCCAACAATACGAACCGTATTGCAACCCTGACCACGGATTCCAGCGGGAATACAGAAACGATCTCCCTTGACCCGGGTACGTATTATATCAAGGAGATCGTGGCTTCGAAAGGCTACAAGCTTGACACGAATGTGTATTCGGTAACTGTAACGAATGGAAAAACAAGCACCGTTACATCGACAGAAGAACCGTATACAGGAGATCTTAAAATCTACAAGTATTCGGAAGACAACAGCACTACGGACGGCAACAGTGCGTATTCGCTTGCCTCCGGGGCGACGTTCGGTGTTTATACAAACAGCGTCTGCAGCGGCACGGCTGTGGCTACGGTGTCATTAGACCAGTATGATTCCACAAACAAGCGCGCTTACGGCACGGCGTCCAACCTGCCTTACGGCACGTATTATGTCAAGGAGATCACGGCACCGAAAGGCTTCTTCTTAAACTCTGAGATAAAGTCGGTGGTTGTCAGCTCCACAACGGCAGAAACCAGCTTCAGCCTGTCCTTCTGGGATGAGCCGATCACGATCACGATCGAGCTGACGAAAGAGACTGACTTTGACAGCGTGGCTGTTATGAGTTCCGATGGTGGAGGGCAGGTCAGCGACACGGTGAAAGCGAACGAGCTTGCGCTCCATGAGGATTATACACTGGAAGGTGCTGTATATGGTATCTATTCTGACAGCGACTGCACAAAGCTGTTGCATATGATCACGACAGATGAAGATGGGAAGGGCACGAGCTCTGTTGAACTCCCCATGGGCACTTATTATGTGAAGGAGATCACAGCCCCGGAAGGCTATGAACTCAGCGATGAAGTACATACCGTGACTGCGGACAGCACTGTCGTTTCCGAGTCAAACATGACAGTGGAAGTGACGGTGAGCGACCCGTTGGATCTTGGCAAGGTCATCGTGTACAAATCATCCAGTGACTCGTCCCTGCTTGAGGATTACCCGGATTATTACTCTCTGGAAGGTGCAGTATACACGGTATATTATGAGTGCAATGACAATGTATGTTCCCGCCCTGCAGGCACGATCACGATCAATGAGGACGGGTACGGTGAGCTGGACGGGATTTTGTACAGCGGCGATGATACATACGTGTATGTACAGGAAACCAGCGCACCGGCGAACTTTGAGATTGACACTGAGGTGCATCCGGTTAAACTCACCGCAGACAACGATGTAGGTATTGTAAAGAGCACAGATACGCCGAAAACCCGGACGTTCTACGTCTACAAAGGTCCCATGGCGATGCTGGAGACCGGGCCGGACTTTGATGCGGATATCATGGCACTGGCAGAGAGTGAAGGCAAGACCCTGAAGAGCATTGTATTCACGAACACCAAGTCACCGTCCGACTCAACGACAACGATTGATGTGTCTTATGCGCAGAACGGCGGTGTGATTGCCTGGATGGTCGGGACGACATGCTATGTATCCGATGTCCCGACAGGCGAAGGGGATGATGCCGGGCTGATTTATTTCAATTATGACAGCAGTTTTATGTTTAGTGCAATGACGGATATTGTGTCTATTGATTTCGGAACCAAGGTCATTGACACGTCGTATGCGACTGACATGAACCATATGTTTGACCACGTTATATCTTTGAAAACACTGGATGTCAGTGAATTCAATACACAGAATGTGACGAACATGGAATCCATGTTCCAGGTTTATTATCGATCAGCGATAGGCCTTACCGCAGCAGATTCATCCCTGACCAGTATTACGGGACTGGATACGCTTGATACCAGTGACTGTACAGATATGACGGCCATGTTCCGTGGCTGCAACCTGCTGACTTCCATTGATATCAGCAACTTTGACACAACAAGAGTAACAAATTTTACTTGTATGTTCATGAACTGTACCAGCCTGACCAGCCTGGACCTCAGAACCTTTAAGGTAGGGAATGCGACGGATATATCGGCTATGTTCTATAACTGTCCCAGCCTGAAGTCGATTAATATTACTGGCTGGAATACTGCAAAAGTAACGGACATGTCCAGTATATTTAACGGCTGTACGGCACTGACAACTGTATCCGGACTGGCCAACATCTCTACCTTACACGTGACGGATGCTGGCAACATGTTTCTCAATTGTACTAACCTGACCGGCTCGTTGATCTGGCGGTGTTCCACTACGACATCTCATGAAGGTATGTTCGTTCGATGCAGTACAGCATCTGGCACAAGCTTTACACTGTATGGCACATCGGCAACCGCTACAATGGCACAGAACATGGTTGCTACGAAATCCGCAGCTTCCAATGTAAGCTATGGCGGCGCAGTAAGCTTTGCCGACACATCGACTCTGACGGCTTCGGCGGATACCGGCATCCTGTCGCGTGTAAAAAATGCCCTGTCCGGCATGGCTGGCAGTGTGGCAGGGGCGGTTAGTGAAAACATGTCCCTTGCTTCCATCGCAGATAAGCTGGGGCTGGTGACTGAGGCGGAAGCGGAGGAGACAGAACTGGATCTGGATGATGCAGTATATATGGCGTTCCTTGACAGTGAATTTGAAAAAGAATACCGGAAGTTTGATTTCGACCATTACCAGACTGACAGCAATGGTGAGACTACCGCGGTATTTGCGCTGACTGACGTCCCGTATGGACTGACAATTTATGTGAAGGAAACTATGCCGGCAACCAACTACGGGCTGGATGAAAATACCTGGTCTTTCTCAGCGAGTGATGCAAGCTTGAAATATGTGACTTCGACGGATCCGCAGGAACAGCCTGATAATGTTTATATCGCCATGGAGAAAACGCTGGATATTGACCAGGATCTGACAGGTACAGAGTATTCAATGGAAGGTATTGAGTATATTGTTTATACGGATGCGGACTGCACAGAACAGCTGTACTGGGATGCGGATGGGGACGATGTGGCTGAAACGGCTGCTGTGCTTACACTTTCCGCTAACGGCGTATCTAACACGATCGGCCCGATTGATATCGGGACAGCAACGGAAGTGACATATTATATTAAAGAGAACGCTACCAAACTTGCACAATTACAGGCGGGCGGACAGTCCACCGGCATCAAACTCGATACAGGATCCCATAGCCTGACAGCCGTTAAAGATGAAAAGACAACATTGTATTTTGAGGTGGAAGACGATGTTGTGACCGGAAGCATCTACGTATACAAATACTCGTCTGATGCGACCATAACCGGCTATTATGTTTATACGGAGGATGAATGGGTCATTAATGACAACTACAGTCTGGAAGGTGCGGAGTTCGGCCTGTATTACGATGCGGGCTGCTCGCAGTTGTATGATTCCTTTACGACAGGCTCAACCAAATACACAGACCCGTCCGGACTGTATACGTCTGGTTCTCTTACCGGCATACCAATCGGAACATATTACCTGAAAGAGATAAACCCTCCGACAGGCTATGAGGCGGATGTTGATGCAAACGGGAATCCGAATGTGTATACGGTCGAGATCACGACAACTAAAACGGTATTCCGGAAGTACATCTATGATAAGCCGAAAACCGGCTCGATCGAGATCCGGAAGTATTCTTCTGACAGTGCTTATATTCTGGATGAATCAGGAGGTACGGCACCAGGCGGATATAGTGCGGATGATTATACACTGGAAGGAGCGGTATTTGGTGTATACAGATCTGAATCTGACGCTGGGAATGATGTCATCGGCGATGACGGTACAGGAACGCTGGGTGTTGCATACCTGACAACGAATGCGGATGGATATGCAGGCGTGTCAGATTTGGCTCTTGGGACGTATTATGTGAAAGAAACGAAGGCATCCAAAGGTTTCAAGATCAACAGCGAAACGAATAAGGCCGTTCTTATATCGGGCAATTCAGGGGATGGGAAAACATACACCATACCTGTAGCGGAGACACCAAATACGGTTACCTTATCGGTCGTGAAGTCTTCCGCTGACCCGGATGCAACAGACAACAACGATAATTACACATTAGAAGGTGCGGTGTTCGGCATTTTCAGCGATGAAGCCTGCAGCACGCTCCTTACCACTATGACAACGAATGTGGACGGCAAGGCAGCTTCGAAAGACCTGGCGGTCGGGACGTATTACATTCAGGAGATGCAGGCACCGGAAGGTTTTGAATTAAACAGCACCATCTATAAGGCAGCCTGCACGGCAAGCAGCGTGACATATACGAACCTGACGACCGGCGTATCCGGAAGCTCCCTGTTGTCCGGTGACAGCCTGTCCATTACAGAGGATATTGAGACCGGAAAACTCCGGGTTTACAAGGAGTCAGATGACCGTGACCTGACGGAATACCTGGATACGTATACACTGGGAGGTGCTGTGTACGGCGTGTATGCGTCTGCATCGGATGCATCCGGGGATGTCATCAAAGCAGATGGTACGGGCACGCTTGGACTTGGCTACCTGACAACAGATGAGTTCGGCGAGACAGAGTACCTGGAAGGACTCGCTTATGGCACATATTATGTAAAAGAGACACTCGCCCCGGCTGGCTTTGAATTGGATACGGTAACGCATGCGGTCAATGTGACATCCGAAACCGTGAATGCAGAGTATGCCGTGGAACTGGATGTAACGGACGACTCCACGTATTACGGCGGCGGCCTGGAGATCTATAAGAAGGCTGTCCCGGCAGAAGGGCTGGCAGAGATTGTCTTCCCGGACAATACGATGGAAGGTACACAGTTTACTGTCTTGTACTATGACGGGCAGTACGCGTCACAGGCCGAGATTGAGGCGGCAGGTGCCGCACCGACAGCAATGTGGGTGCTCAATGTCTTGTCTGATGGCAACGGAGGTTATGTGACGAAATTGTCGGATGAGAAAGACGGCAATGGTAATTATATCTACCTCCAGGATGTTATCTCCGACGCGCTGTACTATGACAAGGACGGCAACGTGATCATCCCGGTCGGCACGATCACCATTGAGGAAACCGTGTCACCGGCCGGATACACACTTGACGGGTCATGGTATGACGCTGACGGCAATGAGCTTGTGGATGATAACGGCGACGCAATGACGGTTGTTACCCTTAATATCACACAGGATTCAAATGGCAGCACGGCAGCATTGACGCGTGATGATGAAGAGATCAAAGATGAGTTCACCAAAGAAGACAGCGAGGATGTGCCGCCCTGCAGTGTCAGGATCCGAAAACAGGATGATGACGGGAATGCGCTGAAAGGCGTCACCTTCACCCTCTACATGTACGATGAAGATCTGGGTGATCATGTCTCCATCGGCACGGCAACAACAGATGAGGATGGCATAGCTTCCTTTGAGGAGCTGACCTATGGTGAGAAATATCGTCTGGTAGAGACTGCTGCCGTTGACGGCATGACGCTTCTGGCGGAGCCAATCGAGTTTGAACTTCCATATATGGTGAGTGTGGAGGCGGTTGAGGCCATGGATGATGTGGATCTGACGAATGCGTCAATGAGTTCTGATGGGACAGTATACTACTTCCGCGACATTACATATACTGTTTCGAACAGTGTGACTTTCGAACTTCCGAAAGCGGGCGTATCCCCGGCATTTCCGGTTGCGCTTGGCATCGGGGCAGCTGTGTCCGTCTTCGGGCTCTATATGCTGTTTAAGCGTAGGAAGAAAACGGTTGCAACTGAGTAAACTAAAACTGGCAGTGAATGTCTGCAACAGGCAGAGGAGCAGAAATGCCCTCTGCCATTTACTATGAAAGTGTCGTGAATAGACAGTCAGATGGGGGTGCTTGCACACCCAGATGGCTGGATATTCGACGACCAAGACGGTATGAGCAAGTAGCGCGATAGCGCGGATTGCGAATATCGGCGGCGATGACGGGAGCTCGCAGAGCGGAGTCATCGACTTTCATACATGGTGATGACTGCGTCAGCAGTCATGTCCGTTTAGAAAAAAGGGTGCAGGAAAATCATATGATTATCGAAAAAATGAAAAACAGTAGCAGAAAAAGGCGAAACATGTTAAACTACAGTATATCTATACATTTCGCATATTCTGGAGGAACAGATGCCGGTACGGAAAAGAAAAAAACAGAGAAAACAAAGAATGATTCTGATAGCAGCGGTAGTGGTACTGGTTGTCCTGATCGTGGGTATCACTTCTCTGAATACGATACTGAAGCAGTATCTTCCATCGTCGGATACGACGGACTATGCTTCTTTTTACGGTCTGGAGAGTGAGGAGGATGTGCTTCTTACGTATGACAATGAGGTGTTGGATGAGACCGGGCTGATGATGGATGGCGAGCTGTATATTCCCTATGATGTGCTTCACAGTTATCTGAACGAGCGGTTTTACTGGGATGAGACGGAACAGATTCTGCGCTATACTCTTCCGGATGGTATTGTCAATGCGGAGGCGGAGACGGCGGAGTATACTGTGGCGAAGGAGGCTCAGACGGCGGATGCGGTCATTGTCCATGTGGCGGATGGTGAGATGTATCTGTCCCTGTCTTTCATTGAGCAGTATACAGATATTCGCTGGGACTATTATGAGGAACCGAATCGTGTGGTGATTTCAGATGCGTGGGGTGAGATAGAATATGTTACCGTGAAAAGCTCCACACAGCTGCGGGAACTGGGCGGAGTCAAGAGCAGTATCATTACAGAGCTTGAAAAGGGCGATCGGGTGATCATCATCGAGGAGATGGACAGCTGGACAGAGGTATGTACGGAGGATGGATTTGTCGGCTATGTCAAAAATAAGTCTCTCGGCAGTACACAGACAGAGCTTTATGAGAGTGATTTTGATGAGGCTGAGTTTACCCACATTTCCAGATCGTATACGATCAATATGGCATGGCATCAGGTGACAAGCCAGGACGCGAATGCAAACGTTTCATCTGTCCTTGCTTCGACCTCAGGATTGAATGTCATTTCGCCCACATGGTTTTACCTCAACGATGACGAGGGCGGCATAGCCTCGCTGGCAAGCTCGGATTATGTGACATATTGTCATCAACAGGGCATAGAGGTCTGGGCACTGGTCAGCAATCTGGAAAATGACGAGGTTGATACAACGCAGGTGCTGAATGTGACATCCAGTCGCGACGCGCTGGTTAATAATCTGGTCTCGGAGGCAATTAAATATGATCTGGACGGGATCAATGTTGATTTTGAATCGCTGGAGGCAGAGGCGGGAGCCGGGTTCCTGCAGTTTATCCGGGAATTGTCAATCAAATGCAGGAATAACAGCATCGTTCTCTCGGTTGATAATTATGCGCCGGCTTCCTACAATGAATTTTACAATCGGGATGAACAGGCGGTGTTTGCGGACTACATTGTGCTGATGGCTTATGATGAGCATTATAATGGTTCGGAAGAGGGATCGGTGGCATCACTGAGCTTTGTGACGCAGGCTGTAGCGGACACACTGGAGGAGGTCCCGGCAGAACAGGTGATTCTCGGAGTACCGTTTTATACCAGAGTGTGGAAGCTGACGCCGGATGAGACGGCAGCGGAGGATGACAGCGGTGTATTGGACTCTGATGAAAGCACGGCGGACGATGACGAGGATGCGTCAGAGACTGATGAAAATACGGCGGACAGGGATGAGAATACTTCGGAGACCGATACGGATACAACCGACAACGGTGACGGTTATACCCTGACAAGCGAGGCGGTCAGTATGAGTGAGGCGGAGACCCGTGTAGCGGCGAATGACGCGACTTATGAATGGCTGGAGGATTGCGGTCAGTACTATGTGGAGTATGAGTACGGGGGCAGTACCTACAAGATCTGGATAGAGAATGAGTATTCTATTGAGAAAAAGTTGGAGGTGATGCAGTCTAACGGACTCGCGGGAGCTTCCTTCTGGAAGTTGGGTTTTGAGAAGAATACCGTTTGGGATATGATCGCGGAATTTATGGATTAAAGAAAACGACTCTCTCATATCATATAATAATTATATGATGTGGGAGAGTTTTTTGAAGAGAAAAATAGAAGTAGTGATGGCTGTTGTCGTGATGGCTGCTGCGATTTTTGCGGCGCCGAAATCGGCGCAGTATGTGATGAGTATGAAAGCGGAAACGATGCCGACAGTAATTGTGATTGATGCTGGGCACGGCGGAAGTCAGTTGCGGGGAATAGAAGAAAGGCAGCCGCTGTCCCTTAAAAACGACTGCCCTGATGATGAGCGTTAAGGTAACCTTAGCAGTGCTTACTGAATATATAAGCGTCCAATTAACGGGCGCTTTTCTTTTGCACACCTTCATCATCCAAGAAAAAAATTGAATATATTCCCATAACGAACCGCAGTGATTTTTTGCAAAAAGTTCTGCGGTTTTTTACGCCCATTTTCAGAAGACGCGCCGCGTTGGATAGCAAAGGCCGCAAAAAATGTATCAGTCCGGGGTAGCCATTGCCCTGATTTTTCGGCTTAAGGGTAGAGGACAATCACAAAAGAGCAAGATTCTACCACGGTGCCAAATTTCGCTCCACGCTCCATTTTGCCCCGCGGGAATCTTGTTTAGAACCTTTGAAACCCTTTTAAATCAAGCACTTTTTTACCGCTCTCAAAGGAAAAACGATAGAAATATCCTTTTTTGGGGATGCGGATTTCGAAAGCAGTATTGATCGGGAACAAGAACAAATAAGAACGTATATGGGATAAGCCCTGCCCCATATGTTTTACAGATGGCAAAACGGGAGATACAAGGTGAGAGAAAAGAAATCTGAATCAACTTCATATGTGATTGAAAGAGAATTTCTCTCCCGCTGCACGTCGGAGGAAATGCTCCGCCGTCTGATCCGGACGCATCTGCAAAAACCGGATGAAACTTGTAAAAATGAATTGGAAAATGTCGCTTCCTGCGGTACAATAGCCACAGGGACAGCGGCCCGCAGGTGAGCAACATGAAGAAACAAACTCTTTTCAACGTAGCTGAATATATCAGGTTATCCAGAGAGGATGGTGATAAGGCAGAAAGTGACAGCATCGGAAACCAGAGGAAACTGATCGCGGATTATCTGAAAGGACGGACCGAATTTGTCGTCTATGATACTTATGTGGACGACGGCTTTACGGGTCTTAGCTTTCAAAGGCCATCTTTCATGAGAATGATGGATGACATCGAGGATGGAAAAGTAAACTGTGTCGTTGTCAAAGATTTGTCCCGCTTCGGGAGGGATTATATTGAGACCGGCAGATATCTGGAACGTTATTTTCCGGATAACGATGTGCGGTTTATCGCTATCACAGATAATATTGACAGTATGAAACAGGCTTATGATATCCTGCTGCCGATCAAAAATATTTTCAACGAGCAGTACGCAAGGGACATTTCAAAGAAAGTCCACGCGTCCATGAAAACCAAGCAAAAGGCTGGGGAGTTTATCGGGGCGTTTGCATCCTATGGCTATCGGAAATCTCCCATTGACCAAAATAAGCTGGTGATTGACGATTACGCCGCGAATGTGGTGCGCCGGATTTTCAAAATGTATGTCAGCGGATATGGGAAAAACAGCATTGCGAAAGCGTTGAATGAAGATGGGATTGTGTGTCCGTCCGAATATAAGCGGCTGAATGGCGAAAATTATCGGAACAGCCGGAAGCTGGAAAGCACTTCTTACTGGACGTATTCCACGGTGAACCGCATCCTGAAAAATGAGATGTATGCCGGAAATATGGTGCAGGGCAGGAAAACCCAGCGGATGAAAGGCAGGCAGCGCAGCGTGGACAAAGAGGACTGGATTATTGTGGAGCATACACACGAGGCCATCATTGATCCGGAAACCTGGCAGAAGACACAGGAATTATTGAAACGCCGGACACGCGAGCTTGACCTGAACTCTAATATGTCTGTGTTTGCCGGATTCCTGAAATGCGGGGACTGCGGCAGGGCGCTGGTAAAGAAAATCGGATCACCTGGACATGGCGCCGGGAATATCAACTACTATTGCGGAACTTATGTCCGCTCCGGCAGACAGTATTGCAGCGCACATGCCATTCCGTATTCGGTTCTCGAGGATGTGATACGAAACGACCTGAACACAATCATAGATAGTGTGGAGAATCTTCAGGAACTGCTCGAACAGAATCAGGCGCAGGAGGCTTTTGCAAAACGTCAAACCGGAAACGAAAGGAACCGTTTGTCCGCAGAGCTGGAGAAGCTGAGAAACCTTAAAAAAGCGGTTTACGAGGATTATCGGGAAGGTCTGATTTCCAAAGACGAGTTTGTCACTTACAGACAGGATTATGTAAAAAAAGAAGAAATGCTTACAAAGCAGATGGAAGATCTGGAACGCCAGTCAGAAAAGAGAACTGCCGGAGATGTTCTGGAAAGTCCGTGGGTGAAACGACTGCTCACATTCCGGAATGTAGAAAAGCTGGATCGGGATATGGTAGTGGAGATGATCCATGAGATTCGGGTTTATGAGGATCACAGAATAAAAATCACTTACAACTTTTCAGACGAGCTGGCGCATTTATTCCCGGATACCTATGAAAATTAAAGTCATGGACAGAAAGAAGGTGAATAAAAGAATATGAAGATTGTAACGGATGAAAAGGGTCATAAGATCGTAGTAATACCGGAGATTATTTTTAAGAACAGGCAAAATATTGACTGGTCTGCGGTAGAAAACTATTTAAAGAGATATATGGGCGAAATTGTGACAATCGCTGAGACAGGAGACATTGTTTATATTGGGCAAAAATTTCCTGATGAATATACGGGCTCCAAATATACGAAACGATTGAAAGGAACAAATGCCAAGGTGAAGGCGAATGCTGCGCAGGCTATACCTAAGATGTTGGAAATTGCTACGGAAAAGGACTTTCATGAGAATCGGAAGGACAAGCATTCTTCTGTGGCGAAAAAGGGATGGTATTATTATAAAACACGTTTTGCTTTGCCTGTTTATGCTGATGAACAAAAACGGAGATTTATAATTTTTATTCGGCCCGTTTGCTTGTGAACAGGACTTCCTATGGGAAATTATTTTTATATGATCTTTTGGACATAAAAAAAGAAGCAAGTAACCCACTCAAGGACTACAAAACATTGTAGACAAGTGGCAAAAAACTGCTCCTCTTTGATAAAGACCATAGCACTTCTTTTGAAATTTGTCAACAGCAGATTTCAATTTTCTACGAAGCACATTTAAGAAAAATCAAATGTACCACATCGGTACAAATTACCGCAACTTACTACCGCCCCATGGCGGCGCCGACCCCGGCGCAGTTTCCCGGGGGAGACAGGAAAAGGACGATAACCTGGCGCTGACGCTGGCTGTTGGAAAAATTCTCAGCGACAGTGGGACAGAGGTTGTCTATACACGTACGGCCGATGTCTATCAGATGCCCTCTGAGAAGGCCTCCATTGCCAATGAAGCAGGAGGCGATTATTTTATATCCTTCCACAGAAATTCAAGTCCCTCTGAAAATCAGTATGAGGGTGTGGAGGTGCTCGTCTACGACAAAACCGGGATAAAATATGAAATGGCGGAAAACATCGTGGGAGCTCTGGGCGCCCTGGGATTCCGGGAAATCGGAGTGAAGGCACGGGCGGATCTGACCGTCCTGCGCAGAACGAAAATGCCCGCACTTCTCATTGAGACAGGATTTTTGAATTCCGATGGAGACAACCGGCTTTTTGATGAGAAATTTGAGGCGATCGCCACAGCCATCGCAGAAGCGATTCTTGGAACTCTGAATGAGGAAACGGTGGAAGCTCCTGTATATTACCGCGTGCAGACCGGCGCCTTCCGGAGCCGTGAAAACGCGGACCGAATGCTGTACCAGCTGGATGACAGGGGATATCCGGCCTTCCTCCTCTTTGAAAACGGCCTGTACAAGGTACAGGTGGGTGCGTATCTGCAGCTCGGCAACGCCATAAGCATGGAACAGCGCCTGCGGGATGAAGGCTACAGCACAGTAATCGTCACCTGAAAGCCCGGCCGGACTTTCATCCGGCACAGTAAAAAGCGGAGGATTATCTGAAAAAATAAAAATCCTCCGCCTCACCCTAACGACCGGTCACACGTTCTATTCTGCAGGTATGTTTTTTGCTGCTCCTGTCATAGTTTACACCTACCAGCGGAATCGAGGCATTTTCCTCGTGGACCTTCGCAATATGCGCCGCGACCGCTTCTTCTTCTCCGGAAAAAGTCATTCGAAGCAGTTCCTCCGAACTTCGCACCGCATCCATCACATTTTCCCATCCACCATCCTCAATACAGTTAATAAACTCCTGCTGCACCTCCCGGTTGGGAATTGAACAGGTTCCGGCTTCCATATCGCCGGTCAGATAGCCAAGATGAACCAGAAGCGTAAGCACATCATCTGCACTCTCAAAGGTAGTCATATCATTCTGGTATTTATTGGGATTCAGGGAAACGCTTTCACCCGCGATCAGCCGTTCTATCCGTCCCCGAAGCCCGTCAAAATCCATTTGAATATAGATCCTTAAGGCCTCATAGGTCTCCGTCTTTGTCCAGTAATTGCTGAAGTTCCCTCTGAGTACAGACTCTACCACAGATTTGGGATTATAGACAGACAGCCCGTTAACCATATACCCATCATACCATTTTCTCATATCCTCACGGGATACCTGATACTGCCTGCAGAGTACATCCACCTCCGCCCCGGTAAATCCGGTAAATTCCTGAATCGGCGCAGCGTCCATCATCGAATACTCATAAAACATATTCTGAGCCGAATGCTGTCCGTATTTTTTTATTGGAAGAATTCCGGTCATATAGGCAAGACCTACATAGCTCTGATCCTTCAGCAGATTTCGCATAAATGTCCTGCAATGACCGCATCAGATCCGAGTCATCAAAATACCTGACATCCGTAAATTCAGAAGTCAGATCAAACAGAACTTCCCTCTGGATTCGCCAAATCATATCACCCATGTCCTTTGATCGGCCCAGAAAGTCCTGCATATTCAGCCGAATCACATTATATCGATTCAGATATTTTTCAAAATTCGGATCTTTCGCTATTCTCAGTCCGGCAAACTGCTCCGCCGAATTACATCCACGACTGTAATATGCGGTCAGCATATTCGCGGCCATTGTTTTTCCAAAACGTCTTGGACGGCTCACACTGATAAACCTCTGTTCTGTCATCACCTGGCCGTTTGTATACGCAATCAACCCTGTTTTATCAACATAAATTCTGGAATTCAGTGCCATCTGAAAATCCATGTTATTCGGATTCAGATAAACTCCCATCGGCTCACCTCCCATGTTATCTCTGACCGGCTGTCCTTTCCCGTGAGATGCAATCGCCCGGACGCGAAAAATGTTTCTTAATGGCTTTCATAACGGTCAGAGCGCAGAATAACCCGAATCAGGTTCGCAATACAGCCCCGAAGGGTTTCTTCCTCCAGCGATCCGTCCCCAAGGGCTTCCCGGATATTCTCCTGATCGGAAAGCTGTCCCGGCATTACCAGATCGTTGCCCGCGCGCATACATCCTGCGGCCGTACAGTCCGGTCCCTGCTCGGTGGTGGTCCAGTCCGTCATGATCACCCCGTCAAAGCCGAATTCCTCCCGCGCCACTGTAGTGCACAGATCATAATTATTGGCGCTGTGAACCCCGTTGACCAGGTTATAACTGGTCATAATGGAAAAAGGCCGCGCTTCCCGGATGGCAATGCCGAATCCACGCAGGTAAATCTCCCGCAGCGCCTGTTCAGAGACAATGCTGTCGGAGTGCATCCGGTTATCCTCCTGATTGTTGCAGGCAAAATGCTTGATCGTGGTTCCGCAGCCCGGAACACGCTGTACGCCGCAGGTTATGGCCGCGGCCATTTTTCCGCTGACCAGAGGATCTTCCGAATAATACTCAAAATTCCGCCCGCACAGGGGATTCCGATGAATGTTCATTCCCGGAGCCAGCCACAGAGTTATGCCAAAATGCCGCATCTCTTCCCCAATACTCTCCCCCACGGTTTCCAGAAGCTCCGGATCCAAGGTCTGCGCAAGCATGGTCCCCACCGGCAGAGCCGTGCAGTACTGATGATATTTCTCACCCTTCTGTCCGGAGCCGTCAAAGAAAAAGCCATGCTCCAGGGAAGCCTCCATGGGAAGAGAAAGGACCTGTCCGTCCAGCACATAGTAGGTATCATTCAGGCGAAGTCCGGCCGGTCCGTCCGCCAGTATAATATTGGCGATTCCCTCCTCCAGCGCACAGCTGGATGTCTCCCCCGCGGAGCCAGGCACAGAAATGCCCGCGGAGCCAAGATTGCTGCCCTGTCCCTTGACCGGATCGCCGGTGGCCAGGCAAATCAGCTTTTCAACCGGAAGCTCATCTGCCATCCTTTTGGACTCATCCCTCTCCTGGTTTTTTCCGGAAGAACTGACGATTCTTTCCGGGATCCCGGAAAGATCCCAGATAACTTCGAAAAGATCCGAAGCTGTTTCCCACCGGTTTCCGGAAGCCGGACGAGTAAGACGGCGCAGAGGCTCTTGCAGCGGGCAGATATTTTCCGTTTTTTCCAGAAGCTTTTCCTCCTCCAGCAGCAAAACGCCAAAAGCTGTGGAGTCTTTCAGCGATTCCCCCGCAAAAAGCACATAACGGCCCGCCTCCAGCACCCATGCGGCCCGGGCAGCGTCATAGGAGGCCAGGTCCATGGGGGCAAAATGCAGGGAAAGGCTCTGGGAATCTCCGGGGCCAAGAAGGGAGGTCTTGCCAAAGGCACACAGTCTGCGAGCTTCTTTTTCCAGATTTCCTTCCGGCAGGGCGGCATAAATCTGCACGGCCTCCCGTCCGGAGCAGGTGCCGGTATTTTTTACCCGCAGGTTTACTGCCACCCTGCCGTCTGCCTGAATCAAAGGCTCTTCCATTTCAACAGAAAAAGCAGTATAGGAAAGTCCTTCTCCGAAGCCATAGCGCACTGGCAGCCCAAAGGAGTCAAAATAGCGGTAACCCACATATATGTCCTCCTCATAGTATTCCTTTTCCACATTCCCGTTATTGTGAGAATAAGACGAAGAATTGGGGTAGTCCTCATAGCGAAGCGCCCAGGTATCCGTCAGTCTTCCACAGGGGGAGACCCTTCCTGAAAGCACATCCGCCACGGCATTTCCCCCTTCCATTCCCGGCTGGGAAACAATCAGCAGGGCCTTTATGGAATCCATCTCATCCATAAAAGAAAGATCTACCACACCGCCGGCGTTCACCATCACAATCACATTGGGGTAAAGGGCACAGATATCCGCCAGCATCTGATGCTCCTGTTCACTGAGAAAATAATCGCCCCCTGCGGCCATGCGGTCCGCGCCTTCCCCGGCCACACGGCTGAGCACATACACCGCGGTATCCGCATCGGTTTTCGCAGCTTCAGGTCCCACCGGCATCCGAAAAGGCACCGAAGTATAAGCGTCAAAAAAGCTCAGGCCTGCAGAAGACCCGGATTCAAGCTTATCCAGAATCTCCTGCTTCCAGGCCTCTCTCTTTTTCGAATATTCTCTGTCATATTCGGCAAGCCAATCCTCGTCCGTGATGGTAAAACCGGCATTACGGATTCCCTCCGCTATGCTCACATGATACCGCTCGTTCACATCCCCGGAGCCGGTGCCTCCCTTGATTGTCCTCGTGGCACCTGCACCGTACATGGCAATTTTGCTCCCCTCTTTCAGGGGAAGGATTCCTTCTTTATTTTCAAGCAGCACAATTCCCTCTGCCGCGGCCCTGCGGGCCAGGGCCGCGTGGGGTGCCTCATAGGCCTCCGGCCGTTCACTGGATGTGCCGGAAAGACCTGATTCTCTGACTTTTCTTCCCATATCTGCTCTCCTCTCCTTTTTCTTTTTTAAAAATAAACATGATTCGGGCGACAAAAGGTAGTCACCTTTGATCATACAATACTGTACTATGAA
>JAJQFQ010000065.1 GCA_021201035.1 Clostridiales bacterium | reverse complement strand
TGTATAACCTCCAGGCCGCCCGTAAACGCACCCGTCACGAATCCGAGTCCCGCAAATGTCAGAATCAGTGCCGCGATTTTCTTTCCGGTGATCCGTTCCCGGAAAAAAATGGCGGACATAATCATCACAAAAATCGGAGCCGTGTATAGCAACAGCGCCGGCACGGCAGAACCGCCGATCAGTTCGATCGACTCAAAATAACAATAATTAAACAGTACAATGCTGAAAAGACCGGAGCCGATAAAAAACGGGATATCCCTGACCCTGATTTTCAGCTTTGACCGCCCCGTGACCAACAGATACACGAGCAGAATCAGTGCCGTAAACACAGTTCGCAGTGCCACACACTGTATGGAATCAAATCCCGTGGCATTCAGAATGTTAATAAAGATGGAGATGATCCCCCACAAACACCCGGCCATGATAATATAACATGCATGCTTCATCGCTTCATCCTCCTGACAGCAGTACCTGTTTTCATAAATCACACTCATCATAATTCGCATATACGTTTATTTTCAATCTCTTTTCAAAATTGTCAGCATGAGATACACTGACAATTATTTGACAATCTTTTCTGTGCGCTTTTTTTCTGAAACTTTTTATGCTATGATGTGCGGGAAATATCAGATATATTTCAGGCGCATATATCAGCTGTCGCTGAGCATGTTTGAAAATCAAAAGGAGGATCTCAATGAAAAACAAATCTCTTTCGACACTTGGATTTATCATGGAATCCATGGATATACAGACAATATCTCTGGCACAGAACCTGCATGTGGACGCCAGTCTCGTCAGCAAATGGAAGACAGGCAGCCGCATGCTGACTGAAAAATCCGCTTATTTCAACGACGTCATCGATTACCTGCTTTCCGTCAGCGAGGCGGATGGCTGCCGGCTTCTGAGCGACAGTCTGCACGCACTGTATCCGCAGGCAGACACGTCCGATTCTGCACGGATTCGGCATATGCTCCGGAAGGCGCTGGCCAGCCCGAAGCCCCTTGCACCGCCCAAAAAGGAGCGCGCATTCTTTACCGGCGTCAACTCTGTTCCTGTCCTGACCTTCGACGGCTGCGCAGGCAGACGGACTGCCGTCCTGAAGCTGTTGGACTACGCAGATGAAATGTCCGCACCGGGAGACCTGATTTTTCTTGACTCTGAAGAATATAACTGGCTGCTGGAAAACCGGGATTTTTCCGCGGAATTTTCACGCCGTATTCTGACGCTGCTCAAAAAAAGGCTTCCATGCAAAATTTGTCATCCACTATTCCACCTACCGGGAACGGTTCATCCATCTTTTCAATGCCTGCAGTCCGCTTCTTTTTCACCGGAATGTAAAGTGGTACTATTATGAATATTATGATGAAAACCTGATTAACTTTTCATTTTTCATCCTGAATCACGCGATCTCCCTGCTCGGGATTTCTGTGGGAGACGACAATTCTTCCTCCATCGTTTTTACGGACAATAACATGGTCATCCGCCACGAAGCCATCGCCGACTATGTCATCGCCCGATGCCGCTGTCTGTTTGATGATTTCAACCCCTCCGAGTTTGAAACAGTCGTCAACGACATCTATCCGTTCAAACGAAAGGGCTCCTTTTACTGTATACTGCCCGCTCCGGCCTTTATGTCAGTCAAGGAATATCTGCTGAAGGAGATTCTGGCAGATAACGGCATCAATGAAGAAGACAGCCGGATCTATCTGGAACTGTACAACCGATTCCGGAAACTCACATCCTGCCATTATTTCAAAAAAGATATGCCGGAGGAACCGTTTATCTATATCTTCCAGCTGGAGGAAATGATTAAACGCGTCCGTGAAAAAACATTTATCAGCGGCAGTCTGACACTTTTAAACGGGAAAACCGTAAAAGTCACAAAACGCCAGTACGCCCAGGAAATCCGCGATCTGGCGAAAGACCTGATGAAATATGAGAATATGCAGATTGTGTTTGTCTCAGAAAAGGATCTGGCTCCGCTTCCGTACATCAGCTGCTGGTGCCAGCAAAACCTCTGGATGGTCCAGATGGACAAAGAAGGATTCCGGCTCAGTGACGAAATCAGCGTTGTAAACGCCGCTGCCTCCGCGCTGGAACAGTGTATCCGCCGGACGCCGCCGGAACGGAAAAATAAAGAAAACGTTCAGAAACTTCTGTTAGATCTGGCGGAAGAACTGGAGACGGAGGAATAATCTGCCTCCCTCTCCGGATATTCTCCGTATAGTTCACACGGGGTTCATCTCTCGTCTCTGATTATAGAAAAACATCCACACCGCCATAGCGATGATCACCACATACCCGACCACACTGCAGCGATCCGGGATCTGGTTAAACAAGAAATAACCGATGGCCGCAGAAAATATAATCTGTGAATAATCATACACGGATATCTCCCGCGCCGGAGCGTGATAGTAGGCCGCCGTGATGGCAAACTGTCCGCCCGCTGCCGCGAGACCGGCTCCCAACAGGGAAAAGACCTGCGCGATACTCATCGGCTCAAAAGCAAAGAGCAGGTACGGCAGCGTCACCAGACAGGAAAATCCGGAGAAAAACAGAACCACCGTCGTCCCCTTCTGCCCTCTCTGACCGAGAATGCGAACCATCGTGTAGGCAATGCCCGCACAGAGCCCGCCGCATAATCCGATCAGTGACGGAAACAGATTCATATTCAGGAACGTCGGCTTGATGATCAGCAGACTGCCCGCAAAAGCGCCGCAGACCGCCGTCACCTGAATCGGTGTCAGCTTTTCCTTAAGAATCAGAAACGAGAAAATAATCACAAAAAACGGCGACATCTTATTGAGCATGGATGCGTCAGCCAGCACCAGATGGTCCACCGCATAGAAATTGCACAGGATGCCGATCGTCCCGAAACCTGCCCGCAGAATCATGAATTTCCAGTTTCCCTTTTCAACGGTAAATCGCTCCTTCTGCCGGATCAGCATGACAAGGGCGATCCCGAACGCAATCAGATTCCGGAAAAAACTCTTTTCCACCGAGGGAAGATCTCCCGCCAGACGCACAAACATATTCATAAACGCAAAACAAAGCGCCGATAAAACAATAAACAGAATCCCCTTATATTTTACTTTTACTTTCATAACGGCCACCTCTTCCAATCTGCACAAGGCTCTCAGATTCAGTTTCTGCTCAATCTTTCCTTATCATACGCTTAGTTTGCGGATTTGTATACCTTTTTCAACTTCTAAGCAACAGCAATGCCTCCTCCGGAATCCGAATCGCCAGCCGTTTTTTCTGCGACAGCTCCGATGCCTTCTTTTTATCCATCAGCAGGCGTATCTGCGCACCGCTCTCCCCGTCACAGTCCAGAATCAGCTCCGATTCAAACTGCTGCTCCATCATATGGTTCACCGCCATCACCGCACAGTTCGGAGGCATTTCATCTGAAATATCCTCATCCGGAAGCGTCTCGATATAATGTGCCCGGCTGCCGACATACTCCAGCCATTCCGGCACTTCCCACTCCACTTCAAAATACATATTCCATTCCTCCGCAAAAACCTCGTGAGCCGAGATTCGCTTTGCCGCCGACATATTCCGGCAGCCGGACAGCTTTGCCGCCGACACCGTCTCCGGGTTTGCGAAAAATTCTTTTTTATTCTGGATGGTCTCCACATGTCCCGCCTCCAATACACAGACACGGTCGCAGAGATGATACACCTCGTCCCTGCTGTGTGTGACAAACAGGATGGTCTTCTGAATCGACTCAAAGAGTTCCATCAGTTCCTCCTCCACCTGCCATTTCAGGTAGGTATCCAGCGCCGAGAGCGGCTCGTCCAGCAACAGAATCTCCGGTTCGGAGGCAAGCATGCGCGCCAGCGCCACACGCTGCTTCTGGCCGCCCGAGAGCTGGCGCGGCAGATGATCATTCAATCCGTCCAGCCGAAAGCTCTCGATATATCGCCGCACCACCTGCGGATCCGGATTCTTCCCCATCCCGGCCATGATATTCTTCTCCACCGTCATGTTCGGAAAGAGAGCATAATCCTGAAACATATACCCGACCTTCCGCTTCTGCGGAATCAGATTAATCTTCTTTTTCGAATCAAAAAGCGTCCGTCCGTTCAGAACAATCGTCCCTTCATCGGGCGTCTCGATACCGGCAATACATTTCAATGCCATGCTCTTTCCGCAGCCGGAAGCACCCAGAATAGCAAATATCTCCTGATCCGACTGAAACTCAACATCCAGACAGAAGTTCCCGATTTTTTTTCGTATTGCAACTTCAATTCCCATATTTGATCTCCTATTATCATCCACCCGCGTCGTTTTCTGCTTTCATGTCTCAGTATCCGCAGTCCTGGACTTACCCACGCGGCATCCCATACGGCGGCTGCTGCAAACACTCTTCCCCGAAGCAGAATCCATATATGCCGTAATCGTCTACCAGCGCTGCACGTTTTTCAAACCTTTGCCGGACACCAGATTCATCGCCACAATCACACCAAAAGCTATCAGCAGAATAATGATAACCCAGATACCGCCGGTCAGATAATCGCCATCCTGTATGACCATGGCAATCCGCTGCGAAATGGTCGAAGTTTTATGCGGAATATTCCCTGCCAGCATGGATGTCGCTCCGTATTCTCCCAATGCCCTCGCGAAGGTAAGAATCGTTCCTGACACAATGCCGGGACCGGAATTCGGCACAATGACTCTCCAGAAAATCTGAATCTCCGACATGCCCAGCGTCCGCCCCGCATAAACCAGATTCGAATCCAGCTGCTCGAAAGCCGCACGCGCATTGCGGTACATCAGAGGAAACGCGATGATGGTTGCCGCAATGATACAGCCGATCCATGTCTGCACAATCTTGATGCCGAGTTCATTAAAGAGGAAACTTCCCAGCGGACGCTTTAAGCTGAACAGCAAAAGCAGGAAAAAACCGGCCACGGTAGGCGGCAGCACCATCGGCAGCGTTAAAAATCCGTCCGCAATCGCCTTACCCCTCTCCCCGAGATGGATAACCTTGCAGGCTGCAAAAATGCCGAGGAAAAAACAGATAATCGTTGCTACAACACCTGTTTTCAGTGAAATAAATAAGGGACTCCAGTCAAGTCCGGATAAAATTTCCAGAACAGTATCCATAATATCTCCCATCTGTCTGTTAAGAACACTTCCATGAAAGAATGGCATCTGAAAAATCAGATGCCATTCCGTGTACTATGTGTCTTGTATCTCTGATGATAACTGATCAGTATATACGCTTAATCCTCTACGTCTGTATCAAAATAGTAGCTGTCGAATACTGCCTTCGCCTCATCGGAAATAAGGAACTCGATGAAATCAGCCGCCGCCGACGACTCAAGCTCGTCCGCGCTGCCGTTGGCAACCTGAGCGACCGGATAGATAACATCGTCGGAAAGATCATAGCTTACATACTCAAGAATCTCAATCTGATCCTCATATCCATAGGTATCGGAATAATAAACAGTACCAACCTCATTGGACTGCTCAGCAACGGCCTGAAGTACCTTGCTGACATTGCCGCACTCATTGATCTCAATGCCGCCGAGCGCTGCGGAAACCTCATCCGTCGTGATCGTGGATACATCCTCTACCTCTTCAAGCAGACCGGCGTTCACCATAGCCTGACGAGTGTATTTGCCAACCGGAACAGAGCCGTCAGCCAGTGCAAGACTGGATGCGTTCGCGATATCGGAAAGACCGGTTACCGCAGTCTCACTGCCTGTATAGGTGATCACACATACCTGATTGTTTACTACATTGTGTCTGGTACCGTCAACGACCAGTCCGTCATCCTCCTCCAGCGTGTTCATCTGCTTCTGCGCAGCGGAGAAGAAAATATCGATGCCATCGCCGTTCGCCTCCTCGATCTGAGTCAGCAGTGTGCCTGAGCTGTCATAGCTGCCGACGATCGTTACGTTAGGCTTATTCTCATTGTAAACATTAAT
>JAJQFQ010000092.1 GCA_021201035.1 Clostridiales bacterium | reverse complement strand
CAATTGCTGAAATCCTCCGCTCCAACGAATCATTCTGGAACAGCTATGACCGAGTAATTATCTACTATGACAACGGTCAGATTGAATTCACGAAGATTTTAACTTCTGTATTCAACACGCGGTACACCCATGTTGAATTCCGCAAGGTGAAACCGGTTGATTACAAACTGTTCCAGGTTGCCGACTTAGTCTGTACAATGGAATTGCTATCGGAGAAAGCTGAAATTAGGAAACTTCTCTGCATCCGAAATAGAGTTTTTTGATAATGTCCGCTCCTTCAAGAAAAATTATCTCAAGCACATACAGAAAAAGCATCTATAGCAGGTATAAGCTGTATCTCCGATTGTCACATCCGTCTCATTATCATCAAGGCTGACAGTAATCGTTGAAGCGATCATCGTTCCCGTGGTGCCGTCGCTCTTCGTATAAGTACCCACCACAACATTTATATTATTTTATTATAATACATAAACTGTAAATGACAACGTTTTTACACGCCGCCGCTCATATGAACAATGTCTGGTTTTATTTAAATTCAAATAAAAATCTAACAACATATTTATCTGTTTTTCTTGCATTCATCGCTTTCACTGGCTATAATCCTGTCCTTTGACAGTTGGTACAAACAGAAAGTCGCTCCAAGCCTTGAATATGGTGTGCTTCCCGTCAAGTAGACAATTAAAAAAACAAAAAGTTTTCCTGCATTTATAATCTTCTGACGAAATTCCTTCGATGTGTACTGGTACCCCCGATCGGAATGAAAAATCGGTGTTGCTCCGGGATTCTCTGCAAGAGCTTTGTCAAAGGTGCGGAATACAAGCGGGTTATCATTATGCTCGCTCAGAGATAATAATTCTTGATTTTTCGATATGTATAGTGTATAAGTGTTATAGCATAAAAGGGAACAATCCATGCATATTTTCCCCGCAGAAAGAAAGGAGATTCTTATTATGATGTATCAATTTATGACTCTGGCCGATCAAACAGAAGTTGTTCACTCTGACACCTACGAAGAAAACGGTATGGAAACTGTAAAGGTGTATTTCGAGAAGCCCGTATTCGGCGGATTCAAGTCAGCAGAATGCTACCTTCCTTCCTATGAATGGAAAAATATAGATGGCTTTTCTGTAGAAGATATTAAATATTTCCAGGAATATTTGGAATCGGTAGCACACGTTATCATCCGCCTTGCACGGGAAGGAGGCTTTGATAATGCCGCAAATTTTTAAAATAGGCTCTTATCTTATATATTTCTGGTCAAATGAAAATAAGCCTCTGGAACCTGTTCACGTACATGTATCTGAAGGTTTTCCAAAAGAAAACGCTACAAAGATATGGATTACAAAAAGTGGTAAATGCCTGCTCTGTAACAATAACTCTCATATTCCCCAAAGAAAGCTGCGAGACATTATGGATATTTTAGAAGCGCGGCATTCTGAAATTGAGAAAAAATGGTATAACTACTTTAAAGAGATTCAATATTATTGCTGACTGGCACGAATGTTTAATATTTTTCACAAATGACGAATTCACAGTATCTCTCGGATTCCGTTTTTTCATCGATTTCTCAGTCCGTAAATTGCCTGATGTTTTGAAAAAAGGCGATGAGAGTTTTCATTCTCACCGCCTATATCAATATTATTTTTTCGATTATTGTCTTCAGGCACAATAACATTTTATGCGCCTGATCCCGGACATAATACCATCAATTGTCTCACCCGGATTAACACGGTCACCGGTTAACGAAATATCCTCGTCAAAAAGGAGCATATCTGCTGAACAACCCTGTATACCCGATTCAGTATCTGAGCTGTGTATGTCTGAGCCGGACTCTCTGCCTTTTTTTCTGTCCATTTGGCGTACACGGTTTTATCTGCATCCAGCGTTACCGATGTTACGGACTCCGTCAAAGCCTGATCCGCATACCAGCCGTCAAAATCATAACCGGATCTCTGCGGTACATAGTCAGAAAGATCAACAACGCTTCCGTCGGCAAACTCGACACTGTCCATTGCATCTCCGCCGTTTGTTTCAAGCCCCATCTTTCAAGCGCAAATAAGTGGCTCGTAAGACCGTACAGTAAGAATTCCCGTCTTTAATCTTCTGGAAGATGAAATCAATGTCACCATCGCTAACCCCAAGTGGGTAAAAGCTGTTAAGGGTAACAATCACATGATTATTATATGCTTTAATGGGCAAAAGTTTTCAAGGGATTTCCGGCGAAAAAAACTTGCTGGCGGTGGAAAACGAAACATTATTCCCGAAGAGGTACACCTCAGACCCATTAAAATACGCCAATCAATGTATGCGGCGCAAACGAAAAGGGGCGGCAAGAGCATGCGCTCTCATCGCCCTTTCATTTACTTATTTACACAAATCAATTCAGACACGATAACGTTTTCTGCACCGATTCAGCAATACCCCCGTACTTCCGCAGAGAGCCAGACCAATCGGTCCGAACATCCGGGTACCGAAGCCGCCGGTAGAAGGAAGTTCATATGTGACACTATTAATAAAATGAACCGTAACCGTCTCATCCTTCTCAATGATAGCTGATGCCTCTGTTCCCGTCGTTTTACTTCCGCTGTCTACGGTATAAGATGTTACATACCCTGTTGTAGTCTCGCTCACCGTACATTGCGTTCCGTCAGGCAGACCGCTCACAAGAATATACTGCCCGTCCTTCAGTGAAAATGTATCATTATTCGTGATGGTACCCGTGCTGACCAGCGTTCCGTCTTCGCTGTGAATATTGTAGGCATAGGTATCGGTCAATGCATTGTTGCTGCTGTCTTTTAAATTCAGATTAAAATCAAAGCTGTCATCATTACTGCTGTCAGCCTGCACTTTTTTTCCACCCGCAAGGTACCGGTATCCTGTACCGGTGTCGATGATGTCACTGATGGAAGCGTAAAGCGCATGTAACAGGTTGAACCGGAAGCACCGCGTTCAGTATAATAGAAAGTAAGTGTATAAGTATCGGAAGATCCCTTATCAATATAATCCCAAAGATTGACATACTCGCCAACCGAAGAATGAACACCTCCGATATCGCAGACCAACCTACTGTTCCCGTTGGAATCCGTCAGGAAAACCCACATATCATCATCACCGAAGAAATAATAATTCAACGGGCCGACATAGTCCGATGTCAGTGTAAAGTCGACAGAATACTGCATGCCAAAGTAGCTGTTGTGAGCCTTGCTGTCATCACTAATTGGAAGATTTGCTCCTGTAAAAGAATTAATATATTTTTTCAGTCCATTTGCATATAAATAAGCATCGCCAAACAATAAATCCTGATTGTCATGGGAAACCACATCCATTGGCCAGAAGTTATTCGTATAAATATTAATATTTCCTGAGACACCATCTGTATATTCGGTCAAATGAGAAAAGGTTTCCAGTCCGGTTGCTCTGACTCCACCGGAACCGCTGACTTCAGTCAAAGTATAAGTATCCCCCTCTTTGATAAAAGTCAAATTCTGATTCGTGTAGGTTGTTTTCCCTGTAGCTGTTCCATCATCAAAAAGATTCGGAGCACTAACGCCATTTGCATACTGTATCACACCATTCGATAATCCCGTGACAAGACCAAAGGTGCAACCATAATCCACGTAAGTTCCTGAAGAATTGCCCAACCTGTTGTACTGATTCAATGTACTTCCGGATAACGATGCAACAGCCAACGTTCCAAGCCCGGTTCCTGTATTACTGTTACCAAAAGCAAGCTTTGTACCAGTTCCGCTGTAATTTCCCGCACTGTTAATACCCTGCTGTACTGTATTAACGTATACTGTCCCGCTCGTGCTGGTCGTCGTTCCTCCTGATGTACTATTTGAAGTATAAAGTTTTCCATCCGTAATATCGTAGTCATACAGATTAGCCTTAAAATCACTCGTAACATCAACGGTATCATATACAATCCGAATATAAGAATTATCTTTTATTAAGATAGTTTTTTCGTCTGCACTTGCCGCATTATTAGTAAAATCCATTCCTTCTGTATAAGTGTAGATGTCCCAATCCGATTCACTCGTGCTGTCTGAAGATTTCCCGCTCTTCAATATCCAGATTTGGGAAATCTCATATCCGGTATTTTTTGCAAGCTTATTTACATACTCCAGTCCCGGTGCCTCTGTATAATCATATGAAGCACTGCTGTACACTTCTGTCAGTTCTTCACTTGTGGCAACCACATAGTCTCCGGAATCAGTCTTTGCAAGATCAAGATCTATCTTTTTATTTCTGGTACTATTGGTCGGCAATGTTCCGCCACTGGTATCAAGAACCGTCAGATTAACATCAGTTACCCCCGTCGTACTCACCACATCCGGCCACGCATAATACTGCACCGTAAAATTCGGATTTGCAGCCGATGTAAGGCTATACTCTGAAAATCCGTCCGTTTCAAAGCTGACGGTCTGCGTGTCATCCGCATAATCAGATACAGCTTCGATTTCTTCCGCCTCATCCTCTCCGTAATGCGTGATCGTATATTCCGTCAGTTCATCCTTTCCGGAAAGAGAAATGGTTACCTGCACTTCAGCGGCGGGCTCAACCTCCTCGCCGTCAGCCACAAGGCTGATATCAAACAGACGGAAATCATATGCATCATCATCCCATCCGTATAGTTCTGATGCTTCTTCGTAGCGGTTCTGCCAGTTCTCGGAATCCGAAGCATACTCACTGACCAAAAGCTCCGTACCATCCGGCAATGCAGCATCAGCGCCATATACTACAGTTACAATATAATCCTCACCTTCACAGCTCAGAGTTACAGTGACAGCTTCTGTCTCATCACCTTCCGCTTCACTTTCACCATCCTCCGCTTCATCATTTTCAGAATCCGCTTCCACGATTATTTCCGCATCCGTATCAGCTTCTGCCGCATCTGCCTGTTCCGGAAGAACACCGTAACCGATGATTCCGGCGTCATCTATCTCATATTCTATCCGGCAAACCGCATCGTTTTCATCCTCTGATTCCACGTAATCGCCTTCAATCACATACAGTTTTGTAATAATCTCCGCTTCGTTTTCGTCCATTTCCGTATCAATCTGCACCACAATACCGGTTCGGTCGATTTTATCGTCTTCATCTGTATCAAGGAAGACGAGATCTCCGGTCACCGGCTGATAATCGGCAGCATCTACATATAACCCTTCGTCCTGCAGCAAGACAGACCATGCATAGGCGCCGGTCACTTCCGGAAAATCTTCCATCGAAATGCCTGAATAATACAGACAGAAAGAAACAAACATCGCATCCCAATCACCATAAACATTGCCGGCCCACTCACCGTAGCGGGTATATCTGTATGATCCGAGCGGAAAACAGATAACAAAGACCGGTTCTGTATCCGCTTCCGTGAAACGGGAATCGTGGATCGGGAAGTCTGTCTATGACAGTGAGGGCAATCAGCTTGACAGTTCTGTTTCTGCTGAGGATGGCGATGCGCTCACCTATGAGCTGACATTTACCCATTACGGCGACGGTTCTTATGATGATCTGGCGATGGTAGATGATCTGTACGGCAGCCAGTACCTTCTGGTACCGGTCAGTTTAAACGGCAGCAACAGCAGTATTGCAGCTAACATCTGGACTCCGACGGCAACGGAACCGACCTGGTCCGGAGCCGGTGTGACGACAGTTGCCATTGGTGAAGGCGCCGATGCGGTTGAATACTATGTTCTGGGGTCGGGCAATGCGTCCAGCGAAGGTCGTAACATCTAGCGGGTGGAAATCCCGTCCGGTAAGATACTAACCACATCACCGGAAGTGAGTCTTGACTAAGGGTGTCTACACGCTTGCACAGAGCAGCAGCAGTATTAAAGAGACAAGCGGAAACATAAACCTTTATCCGAGCGGTTCAAGCAGAGAAAATTATAATAATGAGGATAGTGTTTACCGGTATGTCTGGTATTATGTGGAACTTTACAACGATGCTTACTCCAGGCTATATATCAATGATCTCTATGATACTTTGCCGGAGGGATTCACATATGTAATGATGGGTGCAACGGGTGACATAAGAAGTGATGGCAGACTTGCTTACATTTCAGCAAAGAGCGATCGGGAACTACCGTGAGCAGCGCTGATACAAGCGCGAATCACTGGCTGATCGAACAGGAGACCGGTGTGACGTATATGAGCGCTTCCGTGACGGCTCAGGTGTCGGGTGACGGTACGCTGATATTTACAATCGGAGCAGGCGACGGGGGAACATATTCCATCAAATACGATGAGGATGCCGGTCAGTATTACCTGGATCACGGGGAATCTATTGTATTTGGTTATATTTGCCAGATAGATACGTATGCCAACACGGAAGATAACGCGAAAAATACGATCGCGATGTCCTACACCAATTATAATAATGCAGACGGTGTGAATGCTGCAGAGAATCATAGTGTCTCCGGAAAGGACTTCAGTGTGGATGGAGGTATTACCCGGTGGTACAATGGGAATACGAACGACGGATCCACGACGGTACAAAACAGCAGTGAGATCAGCTATGATGACGGAACAGGAAACGAAAACTGGCTGGTGTCGAGCGTGACGGTCAGCCGCGGAAATATCGTTCCGGGAGCCGCCAAACAGACGGTAGGCTATTGTTATGTGACGAATTCGGATAAAACCGTGCAGACCTATGAAAATTCCGTCAATGCGGGTGCTGTTATATACTGGGAAGCAACATTGTCGAACAGTGGGACGATGGCTATCTATGATTATACGGTGACAGACGTTATGCCGGAACCATATGTGTTTACAGAGGATGTCACCTACACAATCGTGGATTCTACCGGAACGACAAACGATTCCAGAACCCTGTTTACATTTCCGGATGCGGAAGACGTGGTTTCACTGTCTGACGGAGACACGGTAGAGATTTCGTATGAAGGCAGTAAGGGAACTACAGCTGCTTCGGTCACGGTGGGCGGCAATGCAGTCACGATACCCGGTGTGAACGGAGAATTTACGGTGAAGCTTTCCCTGAGCGACGACGGCGATGTTGTTTTAGAGATCGGCTTTACCGACACGGTATGGTCAATTCCGGAAGGCGGTTATCTTACGCTGGGATATGCGTCATACAATCCGACGGGTAACTACCAGAATAAAACCTATCTGAATTCAGTGACGCTGACTCCTGTACTTCAGGATTTTGATTATGTCCAGTCGGGAAAAATAACATCAGATGGCTCCGGTGTGTATGCAACGTCTGCTGTGACAGTGTCAACCGGCTCGTCAACCAGCGCGTGGAAGACGGTTCAGGAAAAGGGTTTGAGTTCTGCAGCGGTGTCCGGGGAGGAAGAAAACAGTATTGTTCTTAGCAGTCAGGACAGTATCTTCACATACACGTTGTCTGTAAAAAACGACAGCTCGGATTATGCGATGACAGAACTGGTCGTGATTGACAATCTTCCAGCGGTTGGCGACCATATGACATATGACACGACAGCCAGAGGCAGTGAGTATGCTGTGCAGCTGGCGGATGATCCGAACTTCCAGATTGTGATAACATCACCGAAGAAAATTGACAGCAGTTCGCTGTCTTACCTGGGAACATCTACAACTACAGATGAAAAAGGGAATACAGTTACCACATACATATATTCGCTGAATGCGTATCAGGCATCAGAGCCTGCTGCCGGCACGGAAATTTACTACACAATCGAGTACAGTAAAATCTCAATCGCTGATTATTTTACTGCTGTTGAGGATGAACACGGCGTTGTATCTTTAAATGACAAGTGGATCAATGACAGTGTATACGCTACCGATAGTAATGGCGGGACAATTGATACAGTAACGGCAATCCGGATTATTATCAAGGACAGCACGGGCACGATCATTCCAGCTGGAGCTACGGTATCGATCAGCTTTGACGCACAGGTAAAGACGGATGAAACAACCAGAGAATATCCGGATCCCGGACTGACAGCCTGGAATAATTTCGGTTATGACTATACGATGAATGTTTCGGGATCAAGTGAGATCTGGCTGAGTGCAATGCCGTTGGAGGTGGGCGTGCAGGTGCCTTCCGCGCCGAAACTGGAGAAAAAGCTGGTTGATCTGGACGGCAATTCTTATACGGCTTCGGAAGATACAGAGTTTTCCTTTATCGTATACGAGGGCAGTGAGTTAAAGGACAGTGACGATAACAGTTATGAAAGTCTCGAAGCATTGAAAAGTGCACTGGATGCAAGAGGTATAAAATACAAGGAATTTAAAGTGACTGTAGAGGAGGGTAATTCTGACTCCGGATACCTGTCCCTCAGCGGTTCGGAATGGAGCGGCTGGACATGGACGCAGGGTCAAATATATACGATTGCAGAGTATCCGGATAATGATACCTACACCTTTAAATCATGGGGAGCCGCAAACGGAACCTCAGGGGACACGACGAACGGCAGTTCCTATACATTTACCTATGACCGGGATAAGACGCTGTATCTTACTGCTTCCAATACATGCAATGTTTGGGATCTTACACTGACGAAGGTGGATGCTGACAGCTACGATGATACGGCTGAGGATTACACTACGATGCTGAAAGGCGCGGTGTTTGCCCTGTACACAAAGGATAGCGATAAGCAAATAGCTGATGCGGACTATGACGCACTGTCTGTCCAACCGGAAAAGCAGATTACAGTCGGTGAGGGATCGAAGGCAGTTGTCTGGTATTTGTACAGCGTGCAGACAACCGATGATGACGGCAAAATAACCTGGACGGATTTGACTCAGGACAGCTATTATCTGGTGGAGGTCAAGGCTCCGGATGGTTATAACCTGAGTTATTCTTCTCATGAGGTCAGCCGGACATCTAACTCTGTGTCTGTAACTGCCACAAATACGGCCGGCTACGAGCTGCCGAATTCCGGCGGCATGGGTACTGGAATGTACACTGTCGTGGGTCTGGCAATGTGCGCAGCTGCAGGACTTCTGTTCTTCCTGGGCCGCAGAAGACGAATACATGTCTGACAGTAAGATTTTACCCGGGCATTCATGAAACGGCATTGCAGAAGACGCGCATACCGTATAAGAAAACATGCAGCAGGAAAAATATGATGAATGAAAGCGGCGGGATTCGGATTCCCGCCGCTTTCATTCTGTCTGCCCGAAGAATTTCTGATCAGAAAAAAAGTGTTGACGCGGTAGTTTCAAACCGATACAATAAAAAAACAGGGAGAGGAAGAATATGTATTCTTATATCAAAGGCACTCTGGAAGAGATTTATGAAGATTATATTGTGATAGAGAACGGCGGCATCGGTTACCAGATCCGTGTCCCGATGCGTATGACGGACGGTCTGCTGCGCCGCGGTGAGCAGGTGAAGGTCTATACCTACCTGTATGTGCGTGAGGATGCCTTTTCTCTTTTCGGGTTTCCTTCGCGGGACGAACTGGCCATGTTTCAGCTTCTGCTGAATGTCTCCGGCATCGGTCCGCGCGGCGCGCTGGCGCTTCTCTCGTCATTATCGGCGAACGAGATCCGTTTTGCCGTGGTGAGCGAGGATGTGAAGACTATTTCGAAAGCGCCCGGCATCGGGAAGAAGACGGCGCAGCGGCTGATCATTGAACTGAAGGACAAGATCAGTCTGGAAGATGCGCTCGATACAGCGCAGGATACAGCCGATGTATTGCCTGTTAATAATAATGTTGTCAGAAAAGAAGCGATGGAGGCTTTGACGGCGCTCGGTTACAGCGCGGCGGACGCTGCGGCGACTTTGTCCGGCATCGAGATCACGGAGGATTCCGATGTGGAGACGGTATTGAAGCAGGCCTTGAAGAATATGGCATTACTGTAATATGATACCAGGGTCAAATACTTTTGACCCCAACATCGTAATATAAGAGGGTTACATGGAAAAACGTATGATATCGACACAGATTCAGGAGGAGGATATCCGGATGGAACCCAGTCTGCGTCCCATGACACTGGACGAGTATATCGGACAGGATAAGATCAAAAATACCCTTCGGGTTTATATAGAAGCTGCAAAACAGAGAAGCGAGGCGCTGGATCACGTGCTTTTCTACGGGCCTCCCGGCCTGGGCAAGACGACATTGTCCGACATTATCGCGAATGAGATGGGTGTTCATATGAAGGTGACCTCCGGTCCGGCGATCGCGAAGCCCGGGGAGATGGCGGCGATCCTGAGCAATCTTCAGGAGAATGATCTTCTGTTTGTGGATGAGATTCACCGTCTGAACCGCCAGGTGGAGGAGGTTCTGTATCCGGCGATGGAAGATTACGCGATCGATATTATGATCGGGAAGGGCGCGGGGGCGCGTTCTATCCGTCTGGATCTGCCGAAGTTCACGCTGGTCGGGGCGACGACGCGGGCGGGTCTGCTGACGGCTCCGCTGCGGGACCGGTTCGGTGTGATCCAGCATCTGGAGTTTTATTCACCGGAGGAGCTTCAGACGATTATCCTGCAGTCCGCGCGCAAACTCGATGTGGAGATTGAGGAGGCAGGAGCCGCCGAACTGGCACGGCGTTCCCGCGGCACGCCGCGTCTGGCGAACCGTCTGCTGAAGCGTGTGCGGGATTTTGCCCAGGTGAAATATGACGGCGTGATCACGAAGGACGTTGCCTCCTTTGCGCTGGACCTGCTGGAGGTGGATACCTGCGGACTGGACAAGAGCGACCGGACGATTCTGCTGACGATCATACAGAAGTTTGCGGGCGGTCCGGTGGGACTGGAGACGCTGGCGGCGGCTATCGGCGAGGACGCCGGGACGATCGAGGATGTCTATGAGCCGTATCTGGTGAAGACCGGGTTTATCAACCGTACGCCGAAGGGGAGAGTGGCGGCCGATCTGGCCTATGCGCATTTCGGGCTGCCGAAAGATTAAGATATTGATGAAGCACAGATAAACAGAATGCAGATAGAAGGAGAACAGCATGGCGCAGAATAATACCATCGAAGTTGTCATCGGCGGCAAGGCGCTGGCGATGAGCGGCGCGGAGGATGAGGTGCTCATTCAGCGGATGGCGTCGTATGTCAACAATATGATCCGGAAACTGGAGAATATGCAGGTTTACCGGTTGCTTCCGCCGGATTTAAAACCGATTCTCATTGAACTGAATATTGCGGAAGAACTGATTCAGGCTCAGGAGACGATTCAGCAATTGGAAACGGATCTGAAAATGAAGGAAAATGAATTATCCGAGGTGAAACAGAGTCTGGTTGAGGCACAGCTGAAGCTGGAGCGTTCAGAGGGAAAGAAGAGACGATGAGACATGAGTTGCTGGCTCCCGCGGGTTCTCCTGATATCTGCAGGGCTGTGATCGCGGCGGGAGCGGATGCGGTCTATCTGGGCGGTGAGAAATACGGCGCCCGTGCTTTCGCACAGAATTTTTCAACGCAGGAGATTCTGTCCGCGTTGGATTATGCACATCTGCACGGCAGGAAGATTTTCCTGACGGTAAACACACTTTTGAAAAACAGGGAATCAGGTACGGAGCTGTACGAATACCTGAAAGCCTTGTATGGACATGGATTGGACGCCATTATCGTACAGGATTTTGGCGTATTTCAATTTGTGCGCGAATATTTTCCGGAGCTTTCGGTTCATGCAAGCACGCAGATGTCGGTGTCCAATGTATACGGGGCTTCTTTTCTGCAGCAATGCGGGGCTTCACGTATTGTCACGGCGTGGGAACTCTCTCTGGGGGAGATTCGCCGGATTCATGAACAGACCGGTATGGAGATTGAGAGCTTTGTTCACGGTGCGCTCTGTTACTGCTATTCCGGCCAGTGCCTGATGAGCAGTCTGCTCGGAGGCAGAAGCGGGAACCGCGGCCGATGTGCCCAGCCCTGCCGTCTTCCTTATCAGGTGACGGACGGGACGGGAGCCTGTCTTCATAAAAAAGAAAAATTCCCGCTGAGCCTGAAGGATCTGTGCGCGCTGGACCGGATCCCGCAGATGTGTGAGGCCGGTGTTTTTTCTTTTAAAATTGAAGGCCGTATGAAATCGCTCGAATATGCGGCCGGCGTGACGCAGATATATCGGAAGTATCTGGATCTGTATGAGTCGTCGCCGGATCAGTTCCGGGTAGAGAATGAGGATTACAGGTATCTTCTTGCGCTGGGGAACCGCAATGGTTTTACGCGCGGCTATTATGAGATGCGGAACGGACGGCCGATGGTGACATTGACTGATTCTTCTCACGCCAGCGGCGATGCGAAGGATTTTTATCGTCCCGTGACGGAGGATAAAATACCCATTGCCGGGAAAATAACAATCCGGCAGGGTGAGCCGCTTGTTTTATCGGTCCGAACCATATTAAATGCTACGAATGATTCGAAGGATACGTCTGTCGGAAGTAATAGGGTAATTCCGTGTGTGCCGGATACTATGCGGACTCCGGAAAACGACGTAGAAAGATATACAGTCACCGTGCGGGGAGAGATGGTGTCCGAAGCAAAGAAGCAGCCGCTTGTATTGAAAGAGGTGCGGGAACGCATGTGTAAAACCGGAGATACCTCTTTCGTTTTTTCTTCACTTGACGTTGATCTGGGGGAATCATGCTTTGTGCCGGTCAGGCAGCTGAATGAAATTCGGAGAAATGCGCTTTGCCAATTGGAACAGCATATGTTACACTCTTATGACAGAACAGCTGTATCCCTGAAAAAGTATACCGGAGCATCCGGTGACAAAATGGCGGCCGGAAAACAGACAGACGCGAACCGGCATAACATCCTGAATGTGCAGGTTTCCTCCCCGGAGCAGATGGAGGAGGCGCTTCGTCATCCTTTTGTAACTATGATTTCGCTGGACTTTCATTTCATGACGTCTGTTGAAGAACTGATGGAAATTTTAGATTCAGCCAGGCGGCAAATCGCTGCTTCCGGAAAACAGGCAGGTTTTTGTTTTCCTTTTGTTTTCCGGGAAAATTCATCTGTATATTATGAGAGTGAAGAAATTCAGGATGTGATCCGCAGCTTTGACATTGTCTGGGTGCGCAGCTATGACAGCCTGGGATTCTGTCTGCAGACGCTGCGGCTGCGTCCGGAGCAGATTGCCCTTGATTATCCGCTGTATATCTGTTCGGAGGAGGCTTATAAAGCTTTTTCTGACAGCCCGGGAGATATGGGTATAAATATGGATAAGACAGGATTCCGGCAGTACACGGCATCCCCGGAGCTGAATAAAAAGGAACTGGCGCATATGCCGAACGGCAGGGCGCAGTTCTGTCTCTACGGATACCAGCCGCTGATGATCTCCGCCCAGTGCATTTATAAAAACTACAGACAATGTACGAAAAACGGAGGTTCCGGGGCGGCTCTGTATCTGGCGGACCGATATCACAAAAAATTTTCAGTCAGCAATGACTGTTTCAATTGTTATAATATCATATACAACAGTATGCCGGCATATCTGTTTCATCAGGCGGATGCGGTGAAGACACTTGGCTTTTCGTCATACCGGATTTCATTCGTGACGGAAGGAGCAGAGCGGGTTCGGCAGGTATTGGAAGATTACAGGCAGTCCTTCCCGGAAGGAAATCCGGTTTCACCGCCGGACAGGGACAGCTTTACAACCGGTCATTTTCAGCGGGGCGTGGAGTAAGAAAGTTTATGCTGCATTTAATTACGGAAATTTCAAAATATGTGATGATTTTCCTGTTTATGATCTATACATATTACAGCTTTGCCATTCTGGGTGTAAAAAAGGAAGCGCGGCAGCAGCGGATGTATAAAAGCCAGACGTCCTGTATGATGCTGATCCACCTGGATGCTTACCTCGTGTTGTTCGCTTCGCAGATGGAGATCAGGTATCTGATCTTCTATGCGGCGCAGGTGGCGTTTGTCCTGTTTTTGTTTTTGATCTATCGGGTTATCTATAAGCGGGCGGCGCGCATGGTCGTCAATCATATGTGTATGCTGATGCTGATCGGGTTTATCATTCTGGCGCGTCTGGATTTTGAGAGTGCGGTGAAGCAGTTCGAGATCGCGGTGCTCGCATCTGTTGTAACGATTTTCATCCCCCAGCTGATCCGGAAGCTGAAAGCGTTGCGGAAATTTACCTGGGTGTACGGCATTGTCGGTATTCTGGCGCTCGGGATTGTGCTTGTGCTCGGACAGATGACGGGCGGCGCATATCTGTCGTTTACCATCGCGGGCATTACGTTTCAGCCTTCGGAATTCGTGAAGATTATTTTTGTGTTTTTTATTGCCTGCATGCTGTATCAGTCGACGGATTTCCGGCAGATCTGCATCACGACCGCGGCTGCGGCGATCCATGTGCTGATCCTGGTCGTATCCACGGATCTGGGCGCGGCGCTGATTTTTTTCATTACTTATATCATCATGCTCTATGCGGCAACGAAAAAGCCGCTGTATCTCTTTGGCGGTCTGGGAGTCGGGTGTCTGGCGGCCGTTGCGGCGTCAAAGCTGTTTTCCCATGTCCGCGTCCGGGTGGAGGCATGGCTGGATCCGTTTGCGAATATCAGCGGCAGCGGCTGGCAGGTAGCGCAGTCATTGTTCGCGATCGGCACGGGCGGCTGGGCCGGACTCGGTCTGTTTCAGGGTATGCCGGAGAAAATTCCGGTCGGCACATCGGATTTCGTGTTTGCCGCGATCGTGGAAGAGATGGGCAGCGCGTTCGGTATCTGTATCATACTGGTGTGCTTAAGCTGCTTTATCATGTTTTTAAATATAGCCATGCAGATTCGCGATCCGTTTTACAGACTGATTGCGCTGGGGCTCGGAAGCGTGTACGGGATTCAGGTTTTCTTAAATATCGGAGGCGTGATCAAGTGCATCCCGTCCACAGGACTGACCCTTCCTTTAGTCAGCTATGGCGGAAGTTCGATTTTATGTACCATCTTGATGTTTGCAATTATTCAGGGCCTGTATATTTTCAGGCAGGATGAAGGAGAGGCAGATGCAAAAAAACAGTTCGGGCAGAAAAAAAGCAGAAGAGCGGGAAAGCCGGTGGAGCGAAAGCGAGATCGATCTGATCGATCTGGACAGTCAGACAGACGAAAAAGCGGCGGAGGGTCGTCGGAAAAGACGAAAAGCGGCCGCGGACGGACGCCAGAGAAAAACGGATCGGATTACCGACAGGACGGAGAAATCGAAGAAATCTGGTAGAAACCGTGAATTTCTGATCATCACCTACGTTTTTGTCGGGTTGTTCTGTCTGCTGATTGCCTATCTGGCGTACTTTCAGGTGTTTAAGAGTGAGAGCACGATCAACAGCTCTTATAATGCCCGTATGGATCTGTACGCGGAGCGTGTGATCCGGGGAGATATTCTTTCGGCGGACGGACAGGTATTGGCCACGACAAATGTGGCGGAGGACGGAACGGAGACGAGATATTATCCTTACGGGCGTATGTTTGCCCATTCCGTCGGATATTTTAATAACGGAAAATCCAGCATTGAATCCACCTGCAATTTCAATCTGCTGCGCTCACACGCATTTTTTATCAAGCAGATCATCAATGATCTGAAGGATGAGAAAAATATGGGAGACAGTGTGGTGACGACACTGGATTATGACGTGCAGGAGGCGGCCTATCATGCGCTCGGCAGTAATGACGGCGCGGTGGTTGTTCTGGAGGCTTCCACGGGAAAAGTGCTCGCCATGGTTTCAAAACCGGATTTTGACCCGAATACGCTGGCGGACAACTGGGATTCCATAGTCAATGATGATTCCAGCTCGGTGCTCTTAAACCGTGCGACATCCGGTTCCTATCCGCCGGGATCCGTGTTTAAGATATTTACGACATTAGAATATATTCACGAGAATGATGATTACAGCTCTTATTTGTTTGACTGTGAGGGAGAGATTTCCGTAGATGGTGAGGAAATTCACTGTTACCACAACAGTGTACACGGAACGCAGGATCTGATTACTTCCTTTGCGAATTCATGCAATACCTCCTATGCCTCAATCGGACTCACGCTGGATATTGATCAGTTCTCGTCGTTGCTGGAAGACATGCTGTTTAACACTTCCCTGCCGGGTACGTTGTCCGGTGCACAGAGCAGCTTTTCCCTTTCATCGGATGCGGGAACAGGCAAGATCATGCAGACGGCCATCGGGCAGGGCGATACAACGGTATCACCGCTGCACATGGCGATGATCGCAGCCGCGATCGATCAGAACGGCGTGGTTTATACGCCATATATCATAGATCACACGGAAAATGAGAACGGCGTGACCGTCAAGAGGTACAGTTCCTCGGAATATGGTTCCATTATGACGGAATCGGACGCGGCAATCCTGCAGGAATATATGTCCGCGGTGGTTCAGTACGGAACGGCCACGGCCTTAAGCGGACAGAGCTATACGGCGGCCGGAAAAACCGGTTCGGCGGAATATGACAGCGAGGGAAACAGCCATGGCTGGTTTGTCGGCTATGCCTCAAAAGACGGTTATTCCGATATCGCCATCGCGGTCATCGTGGAAGACGGCGGGAGCGGCAGCCAGTCGGCGGTTCCCGTGGCAAAGGCGGTTTTTGATACATATTTTAATCAGTAAACGGTTCAGCTTTTTATGCCCGTTTTTCCTTGCAAGTTTTATATAAAAAGCGTATACTAAATATAGTTTTCAGGCAGTATGGCTTTCACTGCCTGTGCGGCCACATCAGGGAGGGAATGCAATGATTGAGGCAACCAGCTGTGGTGGTGTGGTTATATTCCGTGGAAAGATTTTGCTGTTATACAAGAATTATCGTAACAAGTACGAAGGATGGGTTCTCCCGAAAGGAACGGTCGAACCCGGCGAGGGGTATAAGGATACTGCTGCAAGAGAAGTAAAAGAAGAGACAGGCGTTACGGCTGCGATCATACGTTATATCGGTAAGACCAATTATACGTTTACCGTATCGGATGATATGGTAAACAAGCAGGTGCACTGGTATCTGATGATGGCGAACAGCTATTACAGCAAGCCGCAGCGTGAAGAGTATTTTATGGATTCCGGCTATTACAAATATCATGAGGCTTTTCATCTGCTGAAGTTTGCGAACGAGAAGCAGATTCTGGAAAAGGCTTACAGGGAATATCTGGAGCTGAAGAAGGACAGGCTTTGGGGCAGCAGGAGATATGTTCAATGAGAGCCGGTATCGATTTCCTGAAGTGTGACGCAGCCGGTTTTCGGATTGTGTGTATATAATTCACAATCAATGGGAAAATTAGGAATATGTATGATTTGGAATGATCCGTTTTATCTCGGGAAAAACTGTTCAAAAAAATATAAGATGCTGAAATACCGGATTTCCAACCGGATGGTTCACCCCGGTGTTTACCTGCTGACATTTCCGCAGGGAGAGCAGGGAATCCTGGAGATCATCCCGAGTCTGTTGCTGCTGCAGGAGCATTATCCGACGGACAGTCTTCGAATCGTCGGGATGGGAGCGACAAAAAAGGAAGCGATTTCCATTGCGGA
Organism: Clostridiales bacterium; assembly: GCA_021201035.1. Taxonomy (GTDB): domain Bacteria; phylum Bacillota; class Clostridia; order Lachnospirales; family Lachnospiraceae; genus Eubacterium_I. The sequence continues at coordinate 15,483 of JAJQFQ010000092.1, read as the reverse complement.
ACAGATTGTTTCCGAGACCGTTTCAGCCCGCGGCGACGCCGATATCGCGGCATATATGAGCGGGGCGTAATAAACGCTTCACGGGCACGGTTCAGAGGATGTTATCAGTATGGTTATGGTATTATTCGTTTGTAAAATCATAGGGATTGTGCTGCTTGTCATTGCGGCTGCCGCAGCTGTATTCCTTTTTCTTCCGCTCCGTTATGAACTGGAGATAGATATTGACCGGCGTCGCTGCAGCTTTCGCATTAACTGGCTGTTCCGGCTTTTCCGCTTCCGTTTTTTGTATGATCAGAAAGCCAGTCTGGTTTTATCGATCCTTTTTTTTAAATTTGATTTTACCGATGAAGAACAGAAACGCAGGCGGCGGGAGCGCAGGCAGAGAAAGGCTGCCCGGAAGGCAGCTAAAAAGAAAAAACAGGATCTGCAGGAGAAAAAAGAAGAGTCTTCAGACGGGAAAAAGAACCGCGTGCTTTCTTTTCTGAGGAATGCGGCCGGTATACTGTCCCTTGTCAGTGAGTATGACATTCTGAGTGCCGTCTGGCCCGGTCTGCAGACATTTTTATTCCGGATTCGTCCCAGACAATTATCGGGTCGTGTGGCTTTCGGACTGGAGGATCCTTCACGGACGGGACAGATCGTCGGTGTGCTGGCTGTGATTCCTCTGTTTTATCAGACGGATTTGCGGATTCTTCCTGATTTTGAAGCAGAACAGACGTTTATAGAAGGCAGCATTTATGCAAAAGGACGCATGATGATGATTCATGCAGTTGTTTTGGTTGTGAGTTTGGTTCGACAGAAAGATATCCGATTGTTTATCGGTCAGATGAGAAACAGAAAGTAGCAGGAGGTTGTGTGATTATGGCAGATACGAACGGGAACGGCAACAATACTTTTCAGAAAACAGTGGACTCCCTGATGCAGGGGATGGATGGCTTTGTATCATCCAAAACGGTAGTCGGCGATCCGATTTATATTGACGATACGATTCTTCTTCCGTTAGTGGACGTCTCCTTTGGCATGGGCGCCGGAGCCTTTATCGGAGAGAAAAAGAAAAACAGCGGCGGCGGCGTGGGCGGAAAGATCTCACCCAGCGCGGTACTGGTGATCAGGGACGGCATGACCCGTATGGTCAGTGTGAAAAATCAGGACAGCATTTCAAAAATTCTGGATATGATTCCGGATTTTGTGAATAAATTCATGAAGAAAATGGACGAGCGGAAGCATCCGGAGGAGAAAACGGCCAGAGAAGAAGCCCGTGAGGAGGCTGCAAAGGATCTGAAAGAAAAATTAAATATTGAGAATGAGTTATAGCATCATCTGTAATACCGCTGAAATCATCGTTTGCGTCAGACTCAAAATCTATCCGTGTGCATAAGATATAATGAGCGCAAGTGAATCGTGATGAAATCACGATCTGGTAAGGATAGATTCGTTCCCGGGTTTTATTTTTCGGAATACAGGCCCGGGGAGACAGCAGAATTGCACGGGCGTGTATGAAAGCGGGGGATGATACGGATGAGCCGTGATTTCAGACAATTACTCGGATTTATGATGTTCTGGTTTGCCGTGGGCATGCTTTTTATGATGTTTGTCCCCAATAATTTTGTCGGCGTGCTTCTGGCAGGTGCTTTACTGCTGATCGGCTATCATATGTTCAGCAGATAAATGAGAGAGACGAACTTTCCTATGATATAAAAAAGAATGCGCTTTAGCGTATTCTCGCGCCGAGCGCGGTCGCATAAGCGACATTCTTCCTGTCGCGCGAGTGCGCATCCTCGCGGAGCGTTTTTTATATCATAGGATGAACTTTCCTATGATATAAAAAAAGGACCCGCACCGCGGATCCTTTTCGTAGTTCAAAAATCGGGAGTTAAACTCGCTCTACTTTGTTGCCCTTCAGGCAGCTGGTACATACGTACAATCTCTTGTGTGTGCCATTCACATTACATCTGACCTTTTTCAGGTTGGGTTTCCACATTTTATTTGATCTTCTATGAGAATGGCTCACTTGCTTTCCGAAGTGAACACTTTTTCCGCATACACTGCACTTTGCCATGACTGCACCTCCTTAGCAATTACTAAGTCCGGATATGTTACCGGACTCACAACATGACCATTCTATCAGAAGAAATAAGTAAATGCAACAATTATTTCAAAAAATTATGTTTTTTTGTGCCGAAACATTTCTTTTTTTCTGAAAATGATTATAATGATACCGTGTATTTACCGTAGTTTGATGTGTCGGCATAAGATTGATTGTCTGCTGCATGGTTGTTTGCCGAAGAACTGTATGCGGAAATTTTATAACAGAAAGCGAAGCAAAATATGAAACCGGATGCCCCGATTAAATCCGTCAAAGGAATCGGACCGAAAACAGAAAAATTATTTCAGACGCTGGGTATCTATACCGTGGGCGATCTGCTCCTGTATTTTCCGCGCGACTATGAGCGCTGTCCGGAGATCTGTGAGATCGCGGATCTCGTTCCGGAACGCAAAAATGCAATCTATATACGGGTTCCCAAAACGCCGGTTCTGAATCAGCATTCCAGGATGCAGACAGCGGTTCTGGATCTGGACGGCGGCGGACGGCGGCTACGCGTTATGTGGTTTCGTTCTCCCTATATTCGTTCTGTCGTAAAAGCGGGCGGTATGTATGTTTTTTACGGACGGGTGTCGGAAAAAAATGATTTACTTTACATGGAACAGCCGGAGGTTTTGTCGCCGGAACAGTACAGGGAACGGCAGAAGACTCTGCAGCCGGTGTATGGCCTGACGAAGGGCCTCTCAAACAAACAGGTTCAGAAGACAGTGCGTCTGGCGCTGGAAGATCTGCCGATCGAGATGGAATATCTTCCGGAGGATATCCGTGTCCGCAATCAGCTGGCTGAATATAATTTCGCGTTAGAGAACATACATATGCCTGCGGATGAGGCAGGCTGCATCACGGCAAGGGAACGGTTTGTGTTTGATGAGTTTTTCTTCTTTCTGTTGTGTATGCGGCTGACAAAGGAACAGTCGGGAACACTGAAAAATGAATTTCATTTTATAAAGCCGGAGAACGGGGACGGATCGGTTGAATCAGACAATGATTTTGTGCAGGATATCATACGACGGCTTCCGTATGAACTGACCGGTGCTCAGCGCCGGGTGGCCGCGCAGATTCAGACAGATATGCGTTCGGAAAAGGTGATGCAGCGTCTGGTTCAGGGCGATGTGGGTTCCGGAAAGACGATTCTGGCTTTTCTGGCGATGTTGGACTGCGCAAACAGCGGTTATCAGTCTGCGATCATGGCGCCGACCGATGTGCTGGCCAGGCAGCATGCCGGGAAACTGGAGCACTTATGTGAGCAGATGGGACTTGATTTTCCCGTGATTCTTCTGACTGGTTCACTGGGCGCAGCGCAGCGCAGGGAGGCTTATGCGGCGATTGAGCGGGAACCGGCAGCGCTGATCGTGGGTACGCACGCGCTGATTCAGGAGAAGGTGCAATACCATGGCCTGGCGTTGGTGATCACGGACGAACAGCATCGGTTTGGTGTGAAGCAGAGAGAGAGCCTGGTTTTTAAAGGGTGCCGTCCGCATATCCTTGTGATGAGCGCGACGCCGATTCCCCGGACGCTGGCGATTATTTTATACGGCGATCTGGATATCTCTGTGCTGGATGAAGTCCCTGCAAAACGAAAACCTGTGAAAAACTGCGTGGTAGATATTTCGTTCCGTGAAAAAGCGTATCATTTTATGGAAAGCCAGATCCGCGGGGGGCATCAGGTTTATATTATCTGTCCTCTGGTGGAGCAGTCCGAATATACCGAGGGGGAGAATGTACTGGATTATACGGAGCGGCTGAAGGGGATTTTTTCTCCGGACATTCAGATTTCCTGTCTGCACGGCAAAATGAAATCGGAGGAGAAGAACCGTATCATGGAGGATTTCGCTGCCAACAGGATTCAGATTCTGGTCTCTACAACGGTGATCGAGGTTGGCGTGGATGTGCCGAATGCGACGGTCATGATGATCGAGAACGCGGAGAGGTTCGGCCTGGCCCAGCTTCATCAGCTGCGCGGGCGTGTCGGACGCGGGGACGCACAGTCCTACTGTATTTTCATGCAGGGAAATAAAAGTGAAAAGGAAAACCGCAGACTGGCGGTTCTGAATCAATCCAATGACGGCTTTTACATAGCCGGAGAGGATCTGAAGCTGCGCGGACCCGGAGATTTCTTCGGCATCCGGCAGAGCGGCGATTTCCGGTTTCAGCTGGCGGATGTTTATCAGGATGCCCAGGTGATGGGCAGAGCTTCCGCTGAAGTGTCGATGCTGATGCAGGATGATCCGAAGCTGGTGCGAGAAGAACACCGCGTGCTGCGCCAGAGGCTGCGGATGTATGCGGGAGATGAGTATGCGCTGCTGAATCTGTAGCGGCCTTATCTGTTTGTAAACTTCCTACACACTGCTTATGCGGCCGCGCTCGGTGCGAGAATGCGCCAGAGCACATTCTTTATATTCTATAATGGGAAGGCAAATTATTATGAAAATCACAAGCGTTCAGTCGAGAGTGTATGAATCAAAAGAAAAAACATTAGAATCAGTCAGGACTCTTTTTGCCGGGGACAGTTTTAAGAATACGGATCTCGTGGCGCTCCCTGAAATGTTCCAGTGCCCTTATGAGAACGAGAAGTTCCCGCTTTTTGCAGAGCCGGAGGGAGGTCAGACCTGGCAGCTTTGCTCCGGACTGGCAAGACAAAACGGCGTCTATCTGTCGGCCGGTACGATTCCGGAGACCGCGGATGGCAAAATATATAATACGGCTTATGTGTTTGACCGGGAAGGCAGGCAGATCGCAAAATACCGGAAAACGCACTTGTTTGATATTGATGTCCGCGGTGGGCAATACTTTAAAGAATCCGATACACTGACGGCGGGAGATGAGATCGTCGTTTTTGATACGGAGTTCGGGAAGATGGGAATCTGCATCTGCTATGACATTCGTTTCCCGGAGTTGCTGCGCCTGATGACGGATGCCGGAGCACGTCTGGTACTCTGTCCGGCGGCGTTCAACACGACGACTGGTCCGATGCACTGGGAGCTTTTGTTCCGGCAGAGGGCGGCGGACAATCAGGTGTTCATGGTCGGCACTTCTCTGGCGCGGGACGAATATGCTTCTTATCAGGCCTGGGGACACTCTGTGATTACTGATCCCTGGGGGCGGGTGCTGATGGAGATGGATGAGACCGAACAGGTAGAGGTGACAGAGATAGACATGGGCGTGGTGGATGAAGTGCGGGAGCAGCTGCCGCTTTTAAAACATCGGCGACCGGAACTGTATCATGTTTATGGAAGAAAGATATAACACTTGACAATATTTCATTTGATGTGTATACTATCAATTGATAGCAAAAACGTCGCGGAGGTGATTTTATATTCCTTAGTATACAATCGAAAAAGAAAGATGTTTTGTCTTTTCTGGATGAGTTAAAAACTTTAATCGGAGCTGAAGATTTTAATTTGGATACAGATTTTATTCTGATCAGAAAAAAGAAACAGGGCAGCGATCAGAAATATTCGACACCATATACATTATTGGATCTTGATTATGATGCAGGAGATGTTGTGGAACGGCTGATGGAGCTTACCATTGAGGAATATTCAGAAACTAAAATTGATAAAAATGATATGAATCCCCCATTGTTATTTGTTTTTGGAAAGGATATAAACAATAAGATCATATATGTTAAATTAAAAATTAAAGGAAATCAGCAGAGACATATTTTATGTGTATCGTTTCATTATGCAAAGGAGAAAATGACATTCCCTTATGCATGAACGAGATCGCAAGGGAGGTATGGCAATGATGACTAACACATTAATAAAGAAAGTTTATATGGACTGCCCTTTATGTGAAAAAAAACACGAAGTAGAAGAAAGAATACGTACTGCATCCGTAATGTTGAAGGGTGAAAAGGTAAGTTATAACGAAAGATTTTATTTTTGCACAAATGCTGATGAGGATGAGAATGAATTTGAAACGGGTTCAATGACAAATGAGAATCTTTTAAATGCGAGAAATGCGTATCGTATAAAAAAAGGATTACTTACATCCGATGAGATTGTGGATATAAGAAGGAGTTATGGTTTGTCGCAGGTTGATCTTGCAAAGCTTCTCGGGTGGGGAGAAGCCACTATTTCCCGTTATGAGAGTAAAGCGATTCAGGATGAAACATATGATACAATGCTTCGGCTTATTAAAGATAATCCACTGAAAGCTTTAGAGTTTTTAAAGAAAAATGCGCACAAATTTTCGGGATTAAAGCGTTTAGAGATAAAAGAAAAAATGACTGAAAAACTGGATGCATATGGCAGAGAATTCTTGTCACGTCAGACTTTTGAGTGTGCTTATGTTGATTTCGAAGAACCATCAGATGCAAATGGTTTTGTTGTGCTGAATATTGATAAAATTGAGGCTATGATTTCATATATGGCAGAAAAAGTTACAAACCTTTTTAAAGTGAAACTCATGAAAATGTTATGGTATTCGGATGTGCTGGCATTTATTGAAAATGGGTATGCAATGTCAGGTATGGTTTACAGACATGAATCAATGGGAGCTTTGCCTGTCGGACATTATAGCCTGATGAATCTTGAAAAATTAAATGTACAGGAGGAAATGAGCTATACCTGTGATACAATGCTTCATATTTATCCGACTGTCGGCATGGATTATTCTGTGCTGAGTAAAAAAGAAAAAATCATATTGGATAAAGTGATTGAAAAGTTCAGAAATTATAAAGCAAAAGATATTATAGATTATATGCATGAAGAAAAAGCATATATTGATACAACTGCCGGCGAGATTATTCCGTTTAGTCTGGCAAAAGATATACGGGCTTTCTAAATTATTGCACATATTTTTATGAAACACTGCTGAGGGAGGAACGATATGGCTCTTGACGGAATTGTCGTTGCCAATTTGGCATACGATTTGAATAAAGAACTTTCCGGTGTGCGCATCAGCAAGATCGCGCAGCCGGAGACGGACGAACTGCTGCTTACGTTGAAGGGACAAAACGGTCAGAGGCGGCTGCTTTTGTCTGCCGGCGCTTCTTTACCGCTAGCTTATCTGACAGAGCAGAATAAACCGAGCCCGATGACCGCGCCCAATTTCTGTATGCTTCTGCGCAAGCACATTGCGAACGGACGCATTCTTTCCGTTACACAGCCGTCAATGGAACGGATTCTCGTGTTTGAGGTGGAGCATCTGGATGATCTTGGAGATCTCTGTAAGAAAAAGCTGATCGTAGAGCTGATGGGAAAGCACAGCAATATCATATTTACGGATGATCAGGATAAGATTCTGGACAGCATTAAGCACATATCTGCGCAGGTCAGTTCCGTGCGCGAGGTGCTGCCCGGCCGTTCCTATTTTATCCCCGTACAGGAAGGGAAAAAGTCGCCATTGACAGAAACGGCGGACGGATTTATAAAGACAATTTCCCAAAAGCCGTCCGTGGTTTCAAAGGCCATCTACGGTTCTTACATCGGTATCAGTCCGCTGATGGCAAATGAATTTTGTTATCGCGCCGGTATTGACGGCCACGCCTCCTGCGCTTCGGTGACAGTGCAGCAATGGTTTGTTTTGGCAGACGGCTTCTGCGCTGCCATGGCACAGATCCGGGAGGGCAGGTTTGAACCGCATATATACAGAAAAGGCGGTGTGCCGACGGAGTTTTCATCTCTGCCGCTGTATTCCTATGCTGACTGTATCGATGAGCCGTATGCGTCTGTTTCTGCAGTGTTGGAAAGCTTTTATGCGGAAAAAAATGCTTATACGCGCATCCGGCAGAAATCCGCCGATCTGCGTCATATCGTATCTATCAATCTGGAGCGGAACCGTAAAAAATATGACCTTCAGGCCAGACAGCTGAAGGACACGGACAAAAGGGAAAAATACAGAATTTACGGAGAACTGATTCACACATACGGATATCAGGTGCCGGAGGGTTCCAAAGGGTTCGAAGCACTTAATTATTATACAAATGAAATGGTACGGATTCCCCTTGATCCCGACCTGACGCCGCAGGAGAATGCGAAGAAATATTTCGACCGGTACGGGAAACTGAAACGTACAAACGAAGCCCTGACCGGTCTGATTGAGGAGACCCGCATGGAAATTGAGCATCTGGATTCCGTTGCCGCGGCCCTGGATATCGCCGGGTCCGAAGCCGATCTGTCACAGATCCGGGAGGAACTGGTTCAGAGCGGATATATCCGCCAGAAATCCGGCCGTAAGAAACAACAGCAGAAAAGCCGTCCCTGGCATTACCGAAGCGCAGACGGTTTCGATATTTATGTCGGGAAAAATAATTTGCAGAATGATGAACTGACGTTTCGTTTCTCGGAGGGGAATGACTGGTGGTTTCACGCGAAGCAGATGCCCGGTTCCCACGTTCTGGTAAAGACAAAGACCGGTGAACTTCCTGATCGTACCTTCGAGGAAGCCGCGGCGCTGGCGGCATTTTATTCCAGGGGCAGAGGAAGTGAGAAGGTGGAAATCGATTATCTGCAGAAGAAGAACGTCAAAAAACCGAATAAAGGCAGACCCGGGTTTGTGATCTATTACACCAATTATTCCATGGTCGGTATACCGGATATCTCGGCGATTGAACTGGTTTCCGGTTAAAATCATTTTTTTGAAATTGACTTCACAGATAAAAAAACGTATAATAGATTGAATTGTAAACATTTATTTCATTACAGGAGCAGATCATGATAAAGAGCATGACCGGATTCGGGCGCTGTGAGAATACCGACGAGTACCGCAGAATTACGGCAGAGATTAAGTCGGTGAATCACAGATATTTTGATATCAATATCCGAATGCCTAAGAAACTGAATGTTTTTGAGACGGCGATTCGGGCGTTGCTGAAGGATTATATTCAGCGGGGCAAGGTGGATATATTTATTACATATGAGGAATTATCCGGCCATTCCGCCGCGGTAAAATATAACCGTGAGCTGGCCGCAGAGTATCTTTCTTATGTTGAAAATATAGCGGCGGATTTCGGACTGCCCAGCGATATCAGCGCAGCGGCGCTTTCACGGTATCCGGAGGTCTTTTCTATGGAAGAACAGCCTCTGGATGAGGAGGAGATATGGATTCTTCTGGAGCGGACACTCCGCACAGCTCTGGAACAGTTTGTGGACGGACGGCTGAGTGAAGGTGCACGTCTGAAGGAGGATCTTTTGTCAAAGCTTCAGAACATGCTGCTGGGTGTTGATAAAGTGGAAGCAAGAGCGCCTGAGATTCTGGCTGAATACCGCAGCAGGCTGGAGGCTAAGGTCCATGAGCTTCTCGGTGACGTCCAGATGGACGAGGCACGGCTTTCGACGGAGATGGTGCTGTTCGCGGATAGGATCTGTACGGATGAGGAGACGGTTCGTCTGCGGGCGCATATTCAGTCCATGCTGGATACACTTGAGGGTGGAGACGGCGTCGGGCGTAAGCTTGATTTTATCGCACAGGAGATGAACCGGGAGGCTAATACGATTTTGTCCAAGGCAAATGATCTGGAGACGTCGAATACAGCAATCGAGTTGAAAACAGAGATTGAAAAGGTCAGAGAACAGATACAAAACGTCGAATAATATCAGAGGTGGTTATGTCAGGTTTTATCAATATCGGGTTTGGCAATATCCTGAATACGGATAAGGTAGTTACCATCATTAACCCGGATTCGGCTCCGGCGAAACGAATGGTTCAGAGAGCGAAGGAGACCGAGTCGCTGATTGACGCGACACAGGGACGGAGGACGAAAAGCGTGATCGCTACGGACACAAAATACATTGTTTTATCTGCCCTTCAACCGGAGACGCTGGCAGGGCGCTGTCAGGACAGGGAGGTGGAATGATATGAGAGATACAGGATTTTTGATCGTTCTTTCGGGATTTGCCGGGTCGGGGAAGGGTACGATCATGAAAGAGCTTTTATCCCGTTATCCCGATGAATATGCGCTGTCTGTTTCGGCGACGACACGGCAGCCCCGGCCGGGAGAGACAGAAGGCAGGGAATATTTTTTTAAGACGACGGAAGAGTTTGAGCAGATGATCGCGGATGATGAGCTGCTGGAATATGCCCGGTATGTGGATAACTATTACGGTACGCCCAGATCTTATGTGGCGGAACAGCTGTCGGCCTGCAGGAATGTGATTCTGGAGATTGAGATTCAGGGAGCCCTCCAGATCCGGGAACGATTTCCGGATACGCTGCTGATATTTGTCACACCGCCGTCTGCACGGATATTAAGAGACCGGCTGGTCGGCAGAGGGACAGAGACACCCGAGGTCATTCATTCACGGCTGACCCGTGCGGTTGAGGAAGCGGACGGCTGCGAGGTTTATGATTATCTGATCATCAATGATGATCTGGATGCGTGTGTGGAGGAGGTTCATCATATTATACGCAGTGAACGATGCCGCATGAGACACAGGCTCAGCCGTATGGAAGATATAAAACAGGATCTGAAAAAATATGTGAAGGGAGAACAGATATGATACACCCGTCTTATGTAGAATTAATGAAAGTTGTGAATAAGGAAGCTGATAATATAGGAGAGATGCCGGTTGTAAACAGCCGCTATTCCATTGTGATCGCGTCGGCGAAACGCGCCCGCCAGATTATCGCCGGCGCTGAGACGAATGTTAAAAACGCGGAAAATAAAAAACCTTTATCGATCGCCGTTGAGGAGCTTTATAATGAAGATGTCCGTATCCTCGGTGAGGACGATGAGGAGGACGCATAATCTTTATCCGGGGAGTGGACATGAAAATATTATTTATTTCTCTGGGATGCGACAAGAATCTGGTTGATTCTGAATACATGCTTGGGAAGCTGGTAGAGCACAATTATACGATGACGGATGACGAGGCGGAAGCGGATATCATTGTGATCAATACCTGCTGCTTTATCCGCGACGCAAAGGAGGAGAGTATTCAGACTATACTGGAGATGGCTTCTTACCGGACACAGGGCTCCTGCATGGCGCTGATCGTCTGCGGGTGTCTGGCAGAGCGCTACCGGGAGGAGATTCTGACCGAGATACCGGAGGTTGACGCGGTTCTGGGCACTAATTCCACTGAACATATCCTGAATGCGGTCACCCTCGTGCTTGCCAGACAGAAATATCAGGCTTATGAGGAATTACAGGGTATCGAAAAGCATGCGGCAAAGCGAAGTGTTTCCACCGGAGGCCACTATGCGCATTTAAAGATTGCGGAGGGTTGCGATAAGCGGTGTACCTACTGTATCATACCTTCCATCCGGGGACCGTATCGGAGCGTACCGATGAATACGCTGCTCACGGAGGCAAAAGAGCTTGTGGCTCAGGGAGTAAAAGAACTGATTCTGGTAGCACAGGAGACGACGCTTTACGGTATAGATCTGTATGGGAAAAAATCCCTTCACCTGCTTTTAAATGAACTGAACAAGATACCTGGTCTTTACTGGATTCGCCTGATGTATTGTTATCCGGAGGAGATTTATGACGAACTGATTGAGGCAATCCGGGATAATGACAAGGTTTGTCATTATATTGATATGCCGATTCAGCATATCAGTACGGCTGTTTTAAAGAAAATGGGACGCCGTACCAGCCGCGAGACGCTGGAGGAGAGAATTACGGCGCTGCGGACGGCTATTCCTGATATCGCGTTGCGTACGACACTGATCTGCGGATTCCCGGGGGAGACCCGGGAGCAGCACGAGGAACTGATGGAGTTTATCAACCGGACAGAGTTTGACAGGCTCGGTGCTTTTGAATATTCCCGGGAGGAGAATACGCCTGCTGCGGATTATCCGGATCAGATTGATGAGGCAACCTGCGCTGCATGGCAGGCGGAAGTGATGGAACTGCAGGAGGAGATCATTATGGACAAAAATGCCGATATGATCGGCTCCGAGCTGCTTGTTATGATTGAGGGCAAAGTGTCGGATGAGAATGCCTATATTGGCAGGAGCTACCGGGATGCACCGGATATTGACGGATATGTATTTATCAATACCGATCAGGAACTGATGAGCGGTGACTTTGCAAAAGTGAAGATTACGGGTGCGTATGAATATGACCTGATCGGGGAACTGATCTGAATGGGAGAAAATTATGAATTTACCGAATAAACTGACCATGTTTCGTGTGATATTGATTCCGTTTTTTGTTTTTTTCCTTCTGGCGGACATCGGTCTGGGAAAAGCGGCTCCGATAATATCACTGATCATTTTTATCGTCGCCAGCCTGACGGATATGCTGGACGGAAAGATTGCCCGGAAATATAATCTGGTTACGAATTTCGGGAAGTTTATGGATCCGCTGGCGGACAAGCTTCTCGTCTGTTCCGCCCTGATTTGTCTGGTCGAGCTTGAGAAGATCCCGTCCTGGATTGTGATCATCATCATTGCTCGTGAGTTTATTATCAGCGGCTTCCGCCTGATCGCGGCAGATCACCAGATCGTGATCGCAGCCAGCATGTGGGGGAAGTTTAAGACGACTTTTCAGATGGCTGCCATCATCCTGCTGATCCTGAACTGTGCCTGCAGTCTTTTTATCGGCGGTGTTGATCTCATCTATATACTGGCGGAGATTGTGCTGTATATTGCGTTGGTGCTGACGGCGATTTCTCTGATCGACTATCTTGCAAAGAACAAAGATGTTTTAAAGGAACAGGATTAATGCCGTGAATCGTTCCGTTGTTTTTGAATGATTCTCAGGTCGTAGAGAAAAACAACAGACAGAGTCAGGAGTAAATGATGAGGATTATCGGAGGTACGGCCCGCAGCATGCCGCTGAAGACGGTAAAGGGCCTTGACACCCGCCCGACGACAGACCGGATTAAGGAAACGTTATTTAATATCATTCAGAATGATATACCGGGAGCCGTTTTCCTGGATCTGTTTGCCGGATCCGGCGGAATCGGTCTGGAAGCGCTCAGCCGGGGGGCAAAAAAAGCTGTCTTTGTGGACAGCAGCCGGAAAGCGGCGGCGTGTATTCGGGAAAATATCGAATTTACAAAATTTCAGGCGGTAGCTGAGCTGAAATGTATGGATTTTATGACGGCATTGCGCTCACTTGAAGGGAAGTATGTATTTGACATTATTTTTGTGGATCCGCCTTACGGGCGCGGTATGGCCGGTGAAGTCCTTTCCTGTTTAAAAAATTCCTCCCTGTGCCGTCAGGAGACGATGATCATCGTGGAGGAATCGCTTGATTTTTCGCCGGAGGATCTGTCCGGAAAAGGATTTGATATATACCGGATTAAAACATACAAAACCAATCAGCACATTTTTATGAAAAGGGGGAACTGACTTTTGTCAGTCAGGAAAAATGAAAAGAGCAATCTATCCGGGGAGCTTTGACCCGCCTACCTTCGGACATCTGGATATCATAGAGAGATCATCCAGAATGGTGGACGAGCTGAATGTCGCCGTATTAAAAAACAATGCAAAAAATCCGTTGTTTTCTGTCGAAGAACGTGTTAGTATGATAAAAGAACTGACGGCGCATCTTCCGAATGTGACGGTTAGTTCTTTTGATGGTCTGACGGCCGATTACGCGAGAAGCATCGGCGCCACCATTGTTGTCCGCGGACTGCGGGCAGTCACCGATTTTGAATACGAACTTCAGATTGCACAGACGAATCATGTAGTCAATGAGCAGGTGGATACGATTTTCCTGACGACCAGTCTGCTTTATTCTTATCTGAGTTCTACGATTGTAAAGGAGGTGGCTTCCTACGGAGGCGACATCTCCAAGTTTGTGCCGGAGTCTGTGATCGGCAAGGTTTATGAGAAGTTTCATATCGATTGCCGGTAACTATTCAGGACAGTGCTTCTCACTTGCTGCGAAGTGCGTCAGATGGTGTAACTGAAACGAGTTTTACATAGACAGAATACGTAGAGAAAGGAGTTTATTCATATGAACAGCCGTTTAGAACAGATCATTGCGGAGATTGAAGAATACATAGACAACTGTAAACCGCAGGCTTTATCAAAAGGGAAGATCGTGGTTGACAGAGAGGAGCTTATGGAGCTTTTGACTGAGCTTCGCCTGAGGACGCCGGAGGAGATCAAGCGTTATCAGAAGATCATTGCGAATAAGGATGCCATCATCTCGGACGCGCAGGCGAAAGCGGATGAGATTCTTGCACAGGCAAAGATTCAGACAAATGAGCTTGTCAGTGAGCATCAGATCATGCAGCAGGCGTATGCCCAGGCGAATGAGGTTGTATCCATTGCGACGAATCAGGCGCAGGAGATTCTTGACAAGGCTACCGACGATGCGAACGCGATTCGTACGGCTTCGATTGAGTATACAGATAATCTTCTCAGCAATACGGAGAATATTCTGATTCACGCGATCGATACATCCAAGGCCAAATATGACGGTCTGTTGTCCTCTCTTCAGAACTGTTATGATATCGTTAAGGCAAACCGGACCGAGTTGTATCCTTCGGAAGATTCGGAGGAAGAGTCTGAATCATCGGAGCAGGAGACGAAGACGGATGAGATTGATCTGATCTGATGACTGCAGGATGAGGACTGCAAGAATCATTCCGCACAGGCTGCAGAGCAGTTTAAAACAGATATAGTTTTTGATATGTATGCCTGTTGACCGCATGATGGACCAGGTTTGGCTTAATCCGCACAATCCGCCGAAATTAACGATTCCCACGGCAAGAACAGCCCGGACGGCCATGTCAGATGACAGCAGGCTGATCTGATGTATACCGTTTGTGATTTCGACGGCTCCGATGCAGATACAGTGCAGGATGTCATCTGATAAGGGAACCTGTCGGATGATATCTGCGAGCAGAGCGGACAGCATAATGTACCCTGCGAGTTTTATCATAGTTGTAAAACCGTCCATAATACTGGCATCCATGATCTCCATATTTATATGAGATCCGGGTGCCCTTTTTTGTTTTCGGCTCCCCGGTTTTCGGGAGACAGGCGCATAAGCCACAGCCGTCCCAGGAGCAGCGGCGGCAGATAGCAGGCTGCGAAGAAAACCGCGGCAGGAATCTGTCCGCCGAAAGCAGTCTGATACAGATAGTTACAGATAAAGGCCGGACCGAAATTGTTGCTGATCGAACTGATGATCTCTGCTTCTTTCGGAGATATTTTTCCCTCGCGGCAGAGATCGGCGCAGATCTTGCTTCCGAGAGGAAAACCAAATAAAAATCCGGCAAAGAGCGGATAGATCAGAGGACTGCGGACCGGATAAATCCGTTTGACTGCAGGCTGCAGCCGTTCGAAGAAGCGGTCGAACAGGCCGGAGCGGATGATGATATTTGAAAAGATGCTGAAGGGAAGCAGGGTGGGCAGGACAGAATGATACCAGAGTGTCAGTCCGTCCGTGACAGCCATGGCCATTCTTGCCGGAAACAGCAGGCAGTAGAGAATTATAAACGTAACCAGAAGGACAAAGATTTTCTTTT
>JAJQFQ010000033.1 GCA_021201035.1 Clostridiales bacterium | reverse complement strand
GTCGACTCCGGGCCGATGGAATATACATAAAATCCGCGGGGATCAAGCGCACGAATCAGACGGCTGATCTGATATCCCTTGCCGGCTGCTCCGAATCCCTCAAAAAGAATGATCACCGGAATATGCTGCGCCTTACATTCGCGCTGCAATCGGGAAAGCTCCGGTTCCAGAGCATCCATACGTGTCCGGTAATCCTCCTTCGACATAGATTTCGTCAGATCAATTTGTTCCAGCATAAAATTCCCCCTTTTAATGAATATCAAAAAGTAATAAAACTATCGATGATGATACGTTTGCTGTTTTATTTATATCGCCTCCAGCTTTTTTCGAATCATTCGAAGCGCATTTCCCCTGTGACTTCGTGCGTTTTTCTCTTCAGGAGAAAGCTCCGCCGTAGAACAGTTCAGATCCTCCACATAAAAAATCGGATCATAGCCGAAGCCATTCTCTCCCGCCGGCTTCTCACCGATATATCCCTCAATCGTCCCGCGCACCACCATCGGATCCCGTCCAGGTACCACTGCCGCGATCGCACAGACAAAACGCGCGGTTCTCCTCTCCCGCGGAACTCCCTGCAGGCGGTCCAGCAGCATCTGATTCTTGATCTCATAGGAAGTATCTCTCCCGCCGTAACGGGCAGAGTAAACGCCCGGCTCCCGGTTCAGGTAATCAATCTCCAGTCCGGAATCATCTGCCAGCACAATCTCATCACAATACGCGGAGACTGCCTGCGCCTTGATCAGAGCATTCTCCTCAAATGTCGTGCCGTTCTCCTCAATATCCAGTTCGATCCCCGCTTCCCTCATAGACAGAATCTCCCAGTCAGGGTCATCCAGAATCTGACGGATCTCTGTCATTTTATTTTTATTATTCGTTGCAAAAATGATTCTTTTCTTCATCTGCATTCCTCCGCAGTTGTATCACACGGTTCTCATACCGG
Organism: Clostridiales bacterium; assembly: GCA_021201035.1. GTDB lineage: Bacteria > Bacillota > Clostridia > Lachnospirales > Lachnospiraceae > Eubacterium_I. The sequence continues at coordinate 5,147 of JAJQFQ010000033.1, read as the reverse complement.
ACTTCGGCGGCTTCGGTCCGAGATACTGATACAGCGTCGTCCGAAGCGTTCCATTATATATCTTACGCTTTTTGTCCGCTTTTTTACCGATACAGCGTTCTGTATCTTCATAGGAAGAAATCAGATATTCTGACCAGCAATCCAGCCGTTCAAATGCCTGTCCGATCTCCCGGTATAATGCCGGCAACGCTTCTTTCTCCTCCAGACGCTCTCCATAAGGCGGATTTGTAATCACAAAGCCGTATTTCTTCGGATGATTCAGTCCGGACACCGGCCTCTGCTGAAAATGAATCAGGCTGTCCACCCCGGCGCGCCTGGCATTCTCCCGTGCCACCCGTATGATATCACCATCAATATCATAGCCCTGAATATGTGCCTCAAAAGAAAGGTCAACCATATCCTGTGCCTCTTCTGTCGCATCCATCCAGAGGTGCTGCGGAATCAGATTCGCCCATGTCTGTGCGAGAAATGTCCGGTTCATGCCCGGCGCTATATCAGCCGCGATCATCGCTGCCTCAATGGGAATGGTACCGCTGCCGCAAAACGGATCCACCAGAATACGCTCCCGTTTCCATGGCGTCAGTAAAATCATGGCAGCCGCCAGCGTTTCCGTGATCGGTGCTTTGCCTGTCTGTGTCCGGTATCCGCGTTTATGCAGGGAATCACCGGATGTGTCAAGACTGACGGTTACTTCATCCTTATTAAGGAACACACGAATCGGATAGGAGGAGCCAGTCTCCTCAAACCAGCTGACGCCATAGAAACCCTTTAATCGTTCCACAATCGCTTTTTTGACAATAGACTGAATATCTGTCGGACTGAACAGTCTGCTTTTCACGGAAGAAGCTTTCGTTACCCAGAACCTGGCATCCTCCGGCAAATAATTCTCCCACGGCAATGATTTCACCGCCTCGAATAAATCATCAAAGGTCTCCGCATGAAATTCTCCGACTTTCAGCAAAACACGCTCGGTCGTCCGAAGATGAATATTCGCCCGGCAAACCGCCTCAGCATCTCCCGCAAAAGTCACCCTGCCATCCTCGACCTTTACAATATCATAACCAAGATCATAAATCTCTCTTTTCAGAACAGCTTCCATGCCGAAATGACAGGGTGAAATCAATTCATATACTTCCATATGTGCTCCCTCCGACTATATCTGATCCTTCCCGGGATCTCTGAGAAGAGACACTAGTACAGCGCTTTCAAAATAGCTAGACCTTTCTGCTTGTCTGTTTTCCCGATAGCACAGGTCAAAAATCCTCAGCGTAGCCCGCTACGCTTACGTTTTTTGACCTGCACTCTCAGAAAAACATCCAGCGCATAAAGTCTAGTTATTTATGAAACGCTGTACTGAGATTCCGGATTTTCTTACAGTATAATCTGTTTATAATCCTGCTGTCAACTTAGATTTTATCAATCTGTTTTTCATGCGTCATAGCATTTTCCATTCTGAATCACAGGTTTCTTCCATTCTGCAGCAAACGAACATAACCTTCTATTCCGCCGGCCACGGAACATATTCTGTATCCTCTGCGCGCATATATTCTGCCCTCCTGTATGCTTTGACTTCCATGCTGACAATAAAAAATATACAGTCTGTTTTTGTCTGACCGCTTCATAAAACAAGACAGATGTTTTGCAGGAACACTGATTGCTCCTCTTATATGAAAATCCCGATAATCATCCTCGTTTCTCAGATCAACCAGAATAGCTTCTCTTTTCCTGACATATACGCTGATATCTTTTGCTCCGATAATGCATAATTCCATATCACCTCACATCCCGCGGTTCAACATATCGAAAAAAGTGTTGTTTGCGAAATTTTGCGCTTTTTATTTCACAGGACAAACTTTCCACGAAACAAAAACAGGCTGCACAGGCAGCCCGTTTCCTTTGCATATAAGATATGTTGTGCAAGCAGGTGTATACTTGTTTTCCTTATCGTAATATGCGAATCATTGTATTTTGTTACTCAACCGCAGTTGCTTCCAGAATTGGACGCATTGGATGCATTCGATGCGTTTTTACCGCAGTTTGAAGACTTGTTTCCGCAGTCAGAAGCCTTATTTGAGGACTTATTCTGAGATTTATTCTGCGTCTTATTAGTGCTGTTTTCATTTGTGTAATCATCATCTGCCGAATAATTTCTTGCCATGTTAATGACCTCCTGTTTGTAATTTACATGGCTATTATCTGTAATTCATCCGGATTTATTCAAAACATTTAAAATAATTTTAAAATTTTTTATTTTTTCAGCAATTCCGAAAACAGAACAAACAGGACAAGGACAATGCCCAATATAATTAATGTTCCATACCAGGTATTTAATTTGAATTTACCCAGGCGGACATCCCATCCCTCGTTTTCTTTAAATTCGGCATGAATCCCATGTTCCGGGTTCTGAATCTGGTCATTGATCTCATCAGCCGTCAGGCTGCGAAAAAACCGTTCGGTTTTCTGCTGCGGTTCTTTTTTTTCCGCGTCTGGCCCTGCGTAATGCTCTACAATCATATCAGCTACTTTTTCCGGATCGCCCAGCTTACGCATCACCTGTTCCATCGTTTTTCCAGCAGCTATCTGCTCATTCATATAGTTCTCATACAGCGCGATCTGTTCATTCAGTTCATCCGGTGTCAGTCTGTCCATCAGCTGCAGCTTCAGAACATATAAAAATTCATTCATCATTTCTCCCCCTCTAACCTGCATATGCCTGCAGGGTCTGTCTCCCGGACAGACTTTGCAGGCATAGTCACGCAATCTGTTTCATATTTTCCTTTTCTGTTTACATCAGCGGAAAGAAAAACCGCCGCTCTGAGAATTATCTGTCCCGGACGAATCCTCGTTTCCGTAATTATAACTGTCATCCAGACCCTGATCACTCTGAGTCGAGGAATCTGTTGATGAGGAAGTATCCTGTTCGGAAGCATTATCGAGAGTCACCGTCAGGGTCATCTCCTCATAACCGCTGCCGCCGTTTCTCTGAACTACAACTTCAACCGTTTCCCCGGCCGCATAATATTTCAGCATATCCTGAAGATCGGAGATACTGCTCACAGTAGTTTCGCCGAGAGACGTGATGATATCTCCCTCCTGCATACCGGCCGTTTCCGCTGCGCCTCCCTCAATGACGGAAGCAACATACACACCCTCCGGAACTCCATACATCTCAGCCACTTCAGAAGAAACGTCTGATCCTGTAATATTCAGGCATCCGTAATTCTCTGTCAGCTTCGTTCTTGTCTCCTGCGTCATCAATTCCTCAATGATAGGCTGTGCAGTAGAAATCGGAATGGCAAAGCCCATATTATCAATGGAAGCACTGGAAGAAGAGCTGTCACTGGAGAATTTTGCCGTATTGATTCCGATCAGTTCACCCTTCATATTAAACAGTGCGCCGCCGCTGTTGCCTGCATTGATGGCAGCGTCTGTCTGAAGCAGATTATATGTCACATCATCAATCGTAACCTCACGATCCAGAGCGCTTACGATTCCGGATGTTACGGACTGTCCCAGTCCAAGCGCATTACCGATCGCCACAACACCGTCACCTACCTGCAGCGTATCGGAATTGCCAAGCGTCGCAATAGAAATACTGTTCAGCACATCCGCGTCAATATCAGAAAGTTCGACCGCTACAACAGCCAGATCATTGCTAGAATCACTGCCCTTAACCTGCGCCGTATAAATGGCATCTTCAGAATCATTAAAGCATACTGTCAGTTCCTCATAATCCTCAATGACATGATAGTTTGTCGCGATCAAAAGCTCTGTATCAGTCTGCGATATAATCACGCCGGAACCGCTTCCTTCACTCTCCTGCTCATACACGCCGAACATCGTCTGTACTTCCGAAATCGTCTTAGTCGCAATCGCCACAACGGAAGAACTGCACTGCTCTGCGATCTGGGCAACCGTGTACTCGGTACCATCGGATACAGTCTCATCCGAACTGCCGGAGTCATCACTGCTCACGGTAGAAAGATTTGCGCTGGTTGTAGCAACAGACGAATAAGAATTCGACGAAACGACATTCTTTCCGATCGCAAAGGAACCGATCACACAGGCGCCGATGATTACACCGCAGAGCACGGCACAGCCAACGGCTTTCGCATAGACATTCTTACGTCCCGCAGACTTTCTTTTCCTGTGGGAATTTCCGTTACCGGAAGCATGCCGCTGCGTATCCGGGTCATTCGGAATATAGGAATACTGCTTTCTCTCGGAAGTATCCTGCGGCTGTGAATATGATGTGTCTTCCGCCGAACTTTCATTACACCTGTTTGCAGAAACAACATCTGATTCGTATGAAGCATGATCACCACTGGAATTTCGCGTATCACTCATATCAGCACGATCCGCAGCATCGCCCGGCATCTCAGCCATCACAAATCCCGGCCCCTCTACTACATTTTGATTTGTTTCTATATTCTGATCCCCATTTATATCAGTGTTTTCATTTAAATTCTGTCCTCTTTTTTCATCCTCAAACATATGAATGCCTCCTTTATCCATTTGGTAAAGTCATTGTATAGTTTCAATGTTGCAAAAATATGTTCATTTTGTGAAAAAAAGGTGAACTCACTTTTCCGATCAAAGTAAAACCTCCGGATCTCTCCGGAGGTCATTTACGTGCGTGAGAGGATTCGAACCCCCGACACCTTGGTCCGTAGCCAAGTGCTCTATCCAGCTGAGCTACGCACACATATTCTCTTTACACATCCATTATAACACCCTTGTCAAGTGCCGGATGTAATGCCGGCGACCGGAATCGAACCGGTACTGTGTCACCACAACAGGATTTTAAGTCCTGCGCGTCTGCCAGTTCCGCCACGCCGGCATTGCTACAACAAATCTGCTGTAGAAGTGGGACCTATAGGGCTCGAACCTATGACCCTCTGCTTGTAAGGCAGATGCTCTCCCAGCTGAGCTAAGATCCCACGCGTTACTTGTAGTGAGTATTAAAAACTCACTACGAACGACCCAGAAGAGACTCGAACTCTCGACCTCCGCCGTGACAGGGCGGCGCTCTAACCAACTGAGCCACTGGGCCATCTATTGATATTTATTAGCTTTTGTAACAAGTGGACCATCGGGGACTCGAACCCAGGACCGACCGGTTATGAGCCGGTTGCTCTAACCAACTG
>JAJQFQ010000121.1 GCA_021201035.1 Clostridiales bacterium | reverse complement strand
AGACTTTATGCGGTCTGCAACTGATTTTTACTCTATGCAACTGTCAAACGTCCGTACGGCTTTTGTGAAGGGGTCAGATGTCAGAATTCCAGTTCTGAAAAGTTAATATAAAGAGCATCAAATCCGGCGAAACTCTATAAAACATAAAAAATAATTGCCAATCCTTCCGGAAGCATATATAATGGACTGAAATGTGGCTTATAATTTCTGAGCCGCTGCGATTTATAAACGAAAATGACTGCTATGCAGTCATCCCTATCTATAAAAACGAGCGAGGAAGATATGATGAGAAAAGTTGTGAAATTCGGAGGAAGCTCTCTGGCCAGTGCAGAGCAGTTTCAGAAAGTGGGAGATATCATCCGGGCGGATGTTGACCGCCGGTTTGTGATTCCGTCGGCGCCGGGCAGGCGTTTTGACGGGGACACGAAGGTGACGGATATGCTGTACGACTGTTATGCTGCGGCAGAGGCAGGCAGGGATTTCGAGAAAAAGATCGAGACAATCCATGACAGGTACCGTGATATTATCAGCGGTCTCGGACTGGATTTTTCTCTGGACGAGGATTTTCAGATTATCCGGGAGAATTTTCAGGCGAAAGCGGGACGTGATTATGCGGCTTCCCGGGGCGAGTATCTGAACGGAAAGGTGTTGGCGAATTATCTGGGGTATGAGTTTATAGATTCCGCGACGGTGATTCTTTTTGAGGAGGATGGTACGTTTGCGGCGGACGAGACAAATAAGCTTATGGCAAAGAGGCTGGAATCCTGTGAGAATGCAGTAATTCCCGGATTTTACGGTGCGTATGCGGATGGCCGGGTGAAGACATTTTCCAGAGGCGGATCCGATATTACCGGTTCCATTGTGGCGCGTGCGCTGCAGGCGGATCTGTATGAGAACTGGACGGATGTCTCTGGATTCCTGGTGACTGATCCGCATATTGTGGAGAATCCGGAAGTGGTGGAGATGATTACTTATCGTGAGCTGCGCGAGCTTGCTTATATGGGGGCATCTGTTCTCCACGAGGAGGCGATTTTCCCGGTGCGCAAGGCAGGTATTCCGATTAACATTAAGAATACAAACCATCCGGACGACCCCGGCACGATGATCGTGGCGACGACGAGCAAGAAGCCGCGCTTTACAATTACGGGTATCGCCGGCAAGAAGGGCTTCGTAGCGGTGACGGTGGATAAGGATATGATGAACTCCGAGATCGGCTTCTGCCGTAAGGTGCTGAGTGTGTTTGAGGAGAATCAGATTTCCATTGAGCATATGCCGTCCGGCATCGACACCATGTGTATTCTGGTGCATCAGGATGAGTTTCAGGAGCATGAGCAGGTTGTGCTCTCCGGGATTCAGCGTGCGGTTAATCCGGATTCGATCAGTGTGGAGCCGGATCTGGCGCTTATTGCCGTGGTGGGACGCGGCATGCGTCAGATGCGCGGGACTGCGGGACGGATTTTCTCAGCGCTGGCGCATGCGAAGATTAATTGCCGCATGATCGATCAGGGCTCCAGTGAGCTGAATATCATCATCGGTGTTTCGAATGAGGATTTTGACCGGGCGATCCAGTCTATTTATGATATATTTATTCTGACGCAGCTGTAGGCTTTCGTTACAGAAGGGCAGTCTGTTGATGATACATTTATGGAAAACAGAAAACATCCGCAGAAGATAGTGATGACGGCATAGCGGTCATTTCCGTTTATACGGAAACTCTGTCTGCGGATGTTTTTGATATCAGGAAACGTTGTTCGCTGTATGACAGATTTTTCACTCGAAGCGCGGCTTTTTGAGAAGCGCCTGATCAGCCGGCGAGATAGTCACGGTAATCGTCCTCCGTCGCGAACAGCATGTAATTTCCGTTTACCAGTCCCATGTAACCGTTGTCTGTCGGATATCCTTTCATGAATGATGCCTCCTTTTGATTTGGAATAATTTTAGTTTCCCTGTTGTTTTTGTTATCATAAATCTACATCAAAGCATGTACTGATATAGGGACTTCCAAGGAAAAATGTTGTGCAGATGGTGTGGGCTGGCATGTGCAGATAGAAATGAGGGCTGTTAAAATCCTGTTGGCTTTAGACAAGGGATTAAAGTAGTCGGAAGCAGGAGTTTATGATAAACTATTGTGTACATGGAAATCAAAAACAGGAAAGTAAGACCGTGATGCCAGAAGCTTAAACTCTTATTTTCTTTGAGGAGAGTCACATGAAGAATAATTATAAGATGATTCTGTCTTATGACGGAACAAAGTATTACGGTTGGGAGCATCAGCCGAGCACGCCGCTTACCATACAGGGGAAGCTGGAGCAGGTGCTTGGCCGCATGACGGGACAGCCGGTCGAAGTGATCGGTGCCGGTCGAACCGATGCGGGCGTTCATGCGCGTGCGATGGTGGCAAACGCCCGGTTTGAGACAGAAATGACAGAATCGGAGATCCGGGATTATATGAATGAGTACCTGCCGGAAGATATCTGCGTGTGTGAAGTGAGGCAGGCTTCGAATCGATTCCACAGCAGATACAACGCGATCGGAAAGACATATCGTTATACCTGCTATGTGGGTGAGGCGAAGCCGGTATTTGATCGTCGATATGTCTATATTCCAGAGAAACGTCCGGATGTGGAACGGATGAAAAAGGCGGCGGATTTTCTGATCGGCACACATGATTTTGCAAGCTTTTGCAGTAATCCGCGCATGAAAAAATCCACCGTGCGAAAGGTGGATCGGATTGAGATTTCTGAGGAAGAACCTTACCTGATCTTTACGTATCACGGAACCGGATTTCTGCAGCATATGGTACGCATTCTGACGGGGACATTGCTGGAGGTGGGGTATGGAAAGCGAACGCCGGAGAGCATGGAGGAGTTGCTTGCAGCGAAGAAACGTGCCCTGGCAGGTTTCACCGCCCCGGCGAAGGGACTTTGCCTGATGAAAGTTGATTATGATTAATAAGAGGTTGTGATTTGTAACAGTCTGAAAAAAACACTCTGCAATTTTTGTATAAGCTGTTTTTTTTCATTGAAGGGTATTTAGTCTGTATAATTGTCTTCCAATGCGGAGATCAGTTCACAGATCATCTGATGCGTCGGCACATTCAGTCCGTGCTGCGCAGCCAGGCGGACGATGCGTCCGTTCAGTGTTTCTATCTCTGTTTTCTGTTTTTTCTCTATATCCTGCAGCGTGGAGGAACGGTGTGCCCGGGTATCCGGAATCAGCTTGCCGTAGAATGCCTCGCGGTATTCGTCGGGCGTATTCCAGAATGAGCGGTAACCGCAGTGTTCCATGACGAGAAACGTCTCGTCGATCAGGCGGTTCATAATCTGTCGGGAAGCCCGGGCGTCAGCCAGCTTTCCATAGGGAACATGCAGGATGGCACCGAGCGGATTCAGTGTCGTATTATAAAGCATTTTGGCCCAGAGCGCCTCGGAAAGCTGCGTGGTTGTCTCGCTGGGGATACCGGAGGCCGCAACCGCGCTGGCGAGCGGTTCCATGCAGGTCGTATCTTTTCCATAGAGTGAGCCGAATAAAATCGGCGCGGTATGTACCGTGATGTTGCTGATGTTGGGCGCGGTGCGCGCAAATCCGGTGATTACTCTTGCCTGATAAATCTGATCTTCTGAAAAATACCGGAGAAACGGTCGGTCGTTGCCCCATCCGTTCTGCAGGATGACGATTTTGGCGTTTTCAGACAGACATTCACGGTTTTCGGAAAGCATGGCTGCAGCGTCTTCGTTGGCTGTCGTTTTGGTGCATATCAGCGCATAATCCATGCTGCGGGAGTCAAGTTCAGCCGGGGATGAGACGGAAGAGACTTCGCCGGCTGCAATAGAGATCTCTCCGAATAAACCGGTTCTTTTTATGCCGTTTGTTTCGATGGCTATTTTTGTTTTTTCTCTGGCGAGAAAGGTGATATTCATGCCCTGAGAGCGCAGGGACGCACCCAGAGAGATGCCGATGGAACCGGCGCCGATGATTAATATATGATGCATATGGTAAATTCTCCTAAAGATATAAATAAAACTTATAAATAAGTATGAATCTAAGCGTAAGCTTTTTTTCTTAAAAATGCAACTGTCAGTTGCGGTTTGCGTTTGTGCATGTTACGTGTTTTGTTACATGATTCGGCAGAAAAAAGTATGGGTAAGTGATATTTATCCTGCGCTGCATTGCGCCGGATTCCGTCTTTCCGTATGCCGGAAAAATTGTCTGGTAACCCTATCTCATTTGTGGTATGATAAACAAAGTGTGAGTATTTGGAGAGGCTTATCCGGATGACAAAAGAACAACTGACGCTTGAAATCATAGAACGATTAAAAAAAGAATATCCGGATGCGGACTGCAGTCTGGAATATGACGATGCCTGGAAGCTGTTGGTCAGTGTCCGCCTGGCGGCGCAGTGTACGGATGCGAGAGTGAATGTTGTCGTACAGGATCTCTACGCAAAGTATCCGACGGCGGAGGCTCTTGCGGAGGCGGAGCCGGAGGAGATCGAGGAGATTGTCCGTCCCTGCGGACTCGGCAGGAGCAAGGCACGGGATATCAGTGCCTGTATGCGTATGCTGCGTGATGAATACGGAGGGAAGGTGCCGGATGATTTTGATTTGCTCTTAAAGCTTCCGGGTGTGGGGAGAAAGAGCGCGAATCTCATTATGGGGGATGTGTTCGGAAAGCCTGCGATCGTGACAGATACCCATTGTATCCGGCTGACGAACCGTATGGGGCTGGTGGATCATATCAAAGATCCGAAGAAGGTGGAGATAGTGCTGTGGAAGATTGTTCCGCCGGAGGAGGGCAATGATTTCTGTCATCGGCTGGTTCTGCACGGACGCGATGTCTGCACGGCGCGGACAAAGCCGCACTGTGACAGGTGCTGTCTGGCTGATATCTGTGCGAAGACGGATGTATGATGAAAGTGTCGTGAATAGACAGGCAAATGAGCAATCGGCTTTCATATATGGTAGTGTTCGTTTTCTATGAAAGTGTCGTGAATAGAAGAAGGAGGGGATGGATATGTTTACTACATACAGGACATTTCACGGAGAGATCTGTGAGGTGAAGTTTGTTCAGCCGGGTTCCTGGATCCGTCTGACCGACCCTTCTATGGAAGAGTGTCAGGATGTTGCTGACCGCTTTGGCATTGATATCGCCGATGTGCGGGCCGCACTGGATGAGGAGGAGAGCTCCCGTATTGAACTGGAGGACGGCTATACGCTGATTCTTGTCGATATTCCGGCCGAGGAGGAGGTAACCAATTCCACACGGAAGAATTTTACCACGATTCCGCTCGGTATTATTCTGGCGGACGACTGCATTATCACGGTGTGCACGGAGGAGACGCCGATCCTGCAGCATTTTGTCCGTAATCGTGTGAAGGAGTTTTCCACAAAGAAGAAAATGCGTTTTGTCTATCAGATTCTGTTTTACACAGCGACTACTTATCAGAGCAGGCTGCGTATGGTTGACAGACGGAGAAAGGCCATTGAGGAGAATGTCGGTGATAATACGGAGGATGTAGATCTGGTTGATCTCCATAATCTGGAGTCGACGTTGGTATACTTTGCCACTTCTCTGCGTGCGAATGGAGTGGTTCTGGACCGGCTTACCCGTTACAAACGTCTGGAACAGTATCCGGAGGATACGGAGCTTCTGGATGACGTGATCATAGAGAACAAGCAGGCGATAGAAATGACTGCGATTTACCGTGATATCATTAATGGTACCAGAGAACTGTTGTCTTCGGTTATCAATAATCGTCTGAACAATGTCATGAAATATCTGACATCCATTACGCTGGTCATGGCTATCCCGACGATTATTTCGGGTATTTACGGAATGAATGTGAATGAGAAATGGATGCCGCTGTCCAACACGCCGTACGGATTCAGTATAATTTGTTTTATCATTGTGGGAGCATGCATTCTGACGTTAATTATTTTATGGAAGAAGCGAATGCTGTAACATTGATAAGACAAAAAACTTCCTGTTTTTCACAAAAAGCGTCATGTTAGTGCCAGCCGGAACATGATATACTCAGAAATATACAGAATTGCATGAGTAGGTAATTGCGAAACGAGTTCGCAATCTTGATTCAAATGAGGACGAAATCCTGC
>JAJQFQ010000021.1 GCA_021201035.1 Clostridiales bacterium | reverse complement strand
GGATCAGGTGATTGCCTACGGCAAATCGACAGACGATGTTTACGCGGGAACATGGAGATAGAAACAGGTAAATAGCCGCAGATATAGATTATCAGACGAGAGGAGGGGTAGCATGAAAAGGGGAAGTGTATTTTCAACGCACCAGTGCCGTGACCCGTAGGGGACGGAACCGAAGAATGTGAAATGGAGGTATTTATGACAAATTGCAAAAGAGACATGAAAGGGGATTTAAATGAAAAAATTTTTCAAAAAGATAACTACATTTATTCTTGCCGCGGTGATGGTATTCTCCTGCTGCGGGATAACGGCTATGGCTGCATCAGATGATTACACGCATGGAACTATCAGCGTCACGACGGATACGACCACTGTAGAAGAAGGCGATACGGTCAGCATTACGGTTTATCCGTATGTGCATATCCAGTATAAGGGCTGCGGAATGAGCGAGTGCCCTGATATATGTGGGACTTATGGCGCGAAGTGTTTTATTACAGGATATGGATGCTGCTGCGACACAACGCCGGTCACCTACACGGCTGATGTCACGGTGACGATCAGTGACACTTCCATCATATCTGTGACGGATTCGATAACGGCCAACGGTACGGTGTCATCCGCCGGAGACATGGTCAGCGGCACGATGACGCTGACGGCTGCTGCTGCAGGGACAGCTACGGTCACAGTGAGCGCTTCTCTGAATGATTGGGTCAGCACCACCAAAACATTCACAATTGCCGTGAGTGATGGAGAAGGATCAGGCGATGATGATACAGAAGATGTTAATACCGAGGCATTGGCAGAGGAATATGCGATCTGCGCGGCGCTCGATTCATCTGATTACACGTCGGCCAGCTACAAAGCTTTGACAACAGTGATGGCTGAGGCAAAGAAGGTATTGGATGGAGATCTCGTTTATACACAGGAGGAGGTTGACGACCTGACCAGCAGTCTTCAGGCAGCCCGTTTGGCGCTGGTCGTAGTGTTGAGCGGTGACATACCGGATCAGGACACGGACAACTACTATCTTCTGGAGGATGCTGATGACCTGGTATGGTTTTCGTCCATGGTAAACAAGGGAGCGACAGAACTGGACGCGAGGCTTGCGCGTGACATTGACCTGAGTGACGTGGACGAATGGACACCGATCGGCCTGTCGGATACAAACCTGTACACAGGGACTTTTGACGGACAGGGATATACTATTTCCGGGTTGAAGATGGTTGTAACGGATGACGATGATGAGCGGTATGGCGGTCTTTTTGCGAACCTGAACGGAACATTAAAAAATGTGGTTCTTACTGACAGTACGGTGTCCTGTGATAGTCTGGCGGGCGGTCTGGTAGGCCGCGCTTACCCGGACAGTCTGGTTATAAACTGCGGCGTTTCGAATTCAGTGAAGATTTATGGGAATGCAATGTATGGCGGTTTGATTGGCAATGCGCAGGGGACGCTTATTAACTCTTATAGTCATTCACCCGGAGGCTTCGTGGGAGTGGCGCCCGGAAAAATAGAAAACTGCCTCTATGTCGGTGATGCGGAATATCCATATGCCTCGATGACAAATGAGGAAAATAACAGAGTGTATATTTATTTTCTGGGAAATCAGTATGATGAGACAGGTAAGTACGGATATACGCAGTACAGAAATGGGAAAATGGTAGGAATCATGAATTCCTATACAAATTCCGAATATGAAATATATGCCTGGAAATCAGATGATAAGACTTTGTTCCCGGTACTGGATTTTACAACGACGTTATAGTTGAGAGTGGAAGAGTGCTTCTGGAAAGACGCTTCTTTCCGGGGGCATTCCCGTGAAAACTCGTGGTTTGAATTTATAGTAGTCGATGTGAAAAATACCGTAGTTGTGGGCTTTTCAGCCCACAACTACGAGTTTTTCGAAGGAGGTATAATTATGTTATATAAATGGACGAAACGTGTGCTGTGCGCCATGCTGACTGTTGCCATGATCTTTTCTCTGACAGCAGCGCCTGTTTTTGCGGATGATAGCACGGAAACGCCCGTTCAGGATGAGGACGGTTATTACCTTCTGTCCACAGAGGATGACCTGAATTGGTTTGCGTCTCAGGTGGTGGAAGGCAATACAGAAATCAACGGGAGACTGAGCGAGGATATTACCATGAGCAGTTCTTCCGGTTTTGAAGGGATCGGAAATGAATCTTATCCATATGCCGGTATTTTTGATGGCAATGGATATACGGTAACGTTAAATATGACACTTACGAAACCCGAAGATATGGATGAGTATGACAGTCCTTCCGGAGCAGGATTATTTTGTTATGTGGCGGGTGCGACAATAAAAGATCTGACTGTGGCAGGGGAAATAAACGCTGTTGATTATAACTATGTAGGCGGTCTGGTTGGATATGTATTGGCACAGGATGAAGAATTGGGTGTGACGATTACAGGCTGCGCCAACACAGCAGATATAAATGGATATTTTTATGTGGGCGGTTTGGTTGGATATGCATATGGTATAACGGTTTCTATTGCTAATAGTGAAAATTCAGGGAATATTTCCGGTTATGCCGATGTTGGAGGAATTATAGGCTACTTCACAAATGGTTCAATCAGTAAAGTGATGAATTCGGGAGAGATATCCTTTACAAATGGTGCTGGAGGTATAGTGGGTGAGTGCTACGCCAGATCAGAGGTGACTTTAGAAAAATGCGTGAACAGAGGAAATATTACCGGTGCGGATTCGAGTAACTATGGAGGAGGTATTGCCGGAAAGGTAAATCGTTTGACTGCTGCATCAATTACCTTCAGCCAGTGCGGTAATGATGGGGATGTCACGGTAAACGGAAATTATGCGGGTGGCATTATGTCGATGAGCGGCTCATCAACAAACCCGGTCAATACCATGGAGAGTCTGTATAACGCGGGAGCTGTTAGCGGTGCACAATATGTGGGAGGCATTGTCGGTGAAAATTATTCCAGTATGTCTGATGTCTATAATGTAGGGACAGTAAGCGGAACAAATAAATATACGGGAGGCATTATAGGCTACAATCATAAAAAGAATGTGATTCTTTCCAATGCTTACAGCGCCGGGACAGTGACTTATACATCCAGTGGTAATAGTGTGGATGGCGGTATTCTGGTCGGTTATCTGACCAGCAGTTTGTATCTGTATGCAGACAATGTGTATTACCTGAGTTCTCTTTCGGGGGAACTGGCGGCGGATAGTAGAACTTCCTATATTTACAGCCTTTCTACCGCCACCTCTCTCACGGATGAGGAAATTGCCGCGATGGGAAAAACCGGTGATGAGCTGGCCGGCCTTGCGGATACTCTGGGCAGCGAATTTCAGGAGAACGGGTATACCGATTTCCACAGTGGGTATCCGCTTCTGACGTGGGAAGAGCCGCTGATGATTACGCATGAGCATAATGTAAAAATATACGATGCTGTGGCGCCCACCTGTACGGAGTCAGGCCTGACGATAGGGATTTATTGTGAAACATGCGGCGAGTGGATCAAGGAACAGACGCAAGTAGATCCCGCACATACCTGGGACGAGGGTGTTGTGACAACAGCGGCTACAAAGACTTCCGAGGGTGTTATGACGTATACCTGTACTGTGTGCGGGGCGACAAAGACAGAGGCGATCACGACTGTGACTCCGGCACAGGATGCCGATGACGGGTATTATCTCCTGTATGATGAGGATGACGTGCTCTGGTTTGCGGCCGCTGTGCTCAGTGGAAGAACGGACATAAACGGAAGAGTGATGGCGGACATCACGATGACGGCGGACTCCGGATTTACCGGGATCGGTGGTTCTTCTGACTATCCCTTTGCCGGGATAATAGACGGAAACGGCCACACGATCACACTGAACATCACGGGCTCTGCCGAAAGTGCCGTCGGGTTCATAAGATGGGCTGCCGGTGCAACGGTACGTGATCTTACGGTAGACGGAACCGTCTCTACGACGGGTGAAACCGCGGCGGGCATTGTGGCGTGGGTGACTTCAGGTTCTTCCGGAGTAACGGTCACGGATTGCGTGAATAAGACATCGGTTTCTGCAGCCACTAATGCGGGCGGCATTGTGGGAGGCTGCGGAACCAGGGAAGCAGGCGCGCTTGTGGAAGTGTCCGGCTGTACCAATGAAGGAACTGTTACATCCGAGGGGCGTGCTGGAGGAATCATAGCTTATATGAATCTGCAATGTGCCCTTAAAATCTCGGATTCCGTGAACAACGGCGCGGTATCCGGAGAGAATTATGTGGGCGGTATCGCCGGTTGCTTAAAAACGGCGGAGATTACCGATAACGTAAATAACGGCGCGGTATCTGGCACGGGTTATGTGGGCGGAATTATCGGCTACGTGGAGACCGACGTTGCCATGGCGGCATCCGGTAGTACGGATCCTGATTCTGTAATGAGTAATGTCGCGGTCAGTGGCTGCGTTAACTACGGGGATGTCAGCGGCACGGAAAGCTATGTAGGCGGCATCATTGGCATGAACATGACCGGATCCGTTTATAAGTCTGTGGTCAGCCGGTGCGGCAACGAGGGCGCTGTTTCCGGCGGCAGTTACGTCGGCGGGATCGCGGGGATGGATTCAAAGAATAAATCCAGTACCTCAGCTTCCGGGTCAAGCTATAACCTGTACAGCAGCGTGTATAACACGGGCAGTGTCAGCGGCGGCAGCTGTGTCGGCGGGATCATCGGGCAGAACAATACCTGTACCGATATGTCTGATATTTATAACTCGGGGAACGTCAGCGGCACGGCCAGCACGGTGGGCGGCATCGTGGGAGACAATTCCTGCTACAATAGTAGTTATACGAGCAAACAGCTTGTTCTGACGAATGCCTACAATGCGGGCGAGACAGCCTATACCGTGGACGAGGATACATATTCCGGCGGTTCCCTGGTGGGTGAGATTGCGTCCAATACTTACCGTGTTTATGTAGATAATTCTTACTGCCTGGACAGCTCCGGCAGCACGCTGGCAGTGACCGGGAGCGATTATCTCTACAGCAACAGCACGTCCAAAGTCCTCACGGATGACGAGGCGGCGGCGATCTGGATCTCCTCGGACGAGCTGACCGATCTGTCGGAGACTCTGGGGACGGACAGCTGGCAGGATAACCCGCACACGAAATATCATCTCGGCTACCCGATCCTGAGCTGGGAGACGGTGGGACATGATGATTATATTGAAAGTAGAGATGCTGTGTCAGCGGTGTCCTGCTCGGAGCCAGGCCATGAGGAAGGAGACTATTGTACCTATTGCGAAGCGTGGGTTTCGGGTGAGGAAATTACCATTGCGCACACCGTGGTAACAGACGCAGCGGTAGCGGCGACATGCACGGAGAACGGCCTGACGGAGGGTTCGCACTGCTCGGTTTGCGGTGAGGTGTTCGTAGCACAGGAAGAGATTGCGGCAACAGGCCATACCATAGTGACGGATGAAGCAGAAGCGGCGACATGCACGGAGGATGGCCTGACGGAGGGCTCACACTGCTCGGTTTGCAATGAGGTACTCGTAGCGCAGGAAGTGATTCCGGCGACAGGACACACCGTGGTGACAGATGAAGCGGTGGCTGCGACGTGTACGGATACCGGTCTGACGGAAGGCTCGCACTGCTCGGTCTGTGGAGAAGTATTCGTGGAACAGGAAGTGATCCCGGCAATAGGAGGGGCTCATGATGCGGTGACAGACGAAGCAGTCGCGGCGACGTGTACGGAGAGCGGCCTGACGGAAGGCTCACACTGCTCGGTCTGCGGTGAGGTACTTGTAGCGCAGGAAGTGGTGCCTGCAGGCCACACCGTGGTGACAGATGAAGCGGTAGCGGCGACATACACGGAGAGCGGCCTGACGGAGGGTTCGCACTGCTCAGTGTGCGGCGCGGTAATCGTGGCGCAGGAAGTGATAGCAGCGACGGGCCATACCGTAGTAACAGACGCAGCGGAAGCGGCGACATGCACGGAGAGCGGCCTGACGGAGGGCTCACACTGCTCGGTGTGCGGTGCGGTAATCGTGGCGCAGGAAGTGATAGCAGCGACGGGCCATACCGTGGTAACAGATGCAGCGGTAGCGGCGACTACTACATCGACCGGCCTGACGGAAGGTTCTCACTGCT
>JAJQFQ010000011.1 GCA_021201035.1 Clostridiales bacterium | reverse complement strand
CCCCGGCCGGCACCTGCCGCGCGCTGACGACTAATACGATTGACCCTGGTAAGTGTAAGGGTTGTACTCTGTGTGCGCGCAACTGCCCGGCGGATGCGATCACAGGTGAAGTAAAAACGCCGCATTCCATCGATACTTCGAAGTGTATTAAGTGCGGAACCTGTATTGAGAAATGCCGTTTTGGCGCGATTTACAAAGAGTAAGGAAAGGATGGGGCGATAAAATGATCAATGTTACAATCAATGGAATAGAAGTCACGGTAGAAGAGGGAACAACGATCCTTCAGGCTGCGGAGTCGGTCGGTATTGAAATTCCTACTCTCTGCTATATCAAAGAACTCGACCCCGAGGCATCCTGCAGAATGTGTCTGGTAGAGATTGAGGGGAACCCGAAGCTTGTTACTGCGTGTTCTTTCCCGGTTGCGGAAGGAAATGTGATTCACACGGAGAGCGAGCGTGTAGTGGAAGCGAGACGGTCTGTACTGGATCTGCTATTATCAAATCATAAGACAGATTGTTTCACCTGTACAAAGAACGGCGCCTGCAAGCTGCAGGATCTGTGCCGGAAATACGGTGTGGAGCAGACCAGTTATCCGGGAGAGATTCAGGAGTATGAGATCGATGACACGAATCCGTTCATCGTTTACGATCCCAATAAATGTATCCTTTGCCATCGGTGCGTGAATACCTGCGAGAAAATTGCGGGACGCGGCGCCATCGGCACGACGGAGCGCGGCTTTGCGTCGAAGATTTCCAGCCCGTTCGGCATTGACTGGGCAGACAGCACCTGTGAGTCCTGCGGAAGCTGTACACAGGCCTGCCCGACCGGAGCCTTAACGCTGAAACGCCGGAAAGAGTACCGCTCCTGGGAAGTGAAATATGTGCGTACGACCTGCCCGCACTGCGCGACCGGCTGTCAGCTGGATCTGGTTGTCAAAGACAATAAGATCGTGGATGTGATGGGCGCGGACGGTCCTTCCAATCACGGAAGACTGTGTGTCAAGGGGCGTTCCGGTTCGTTCGATTTCGTTCACTCGAAAGAAAGGATCAAATACCCTCTGATCAAGAATCATGAGACCGGTGAGTTTGAACGCGCGAGTTGGGATGAGGCGCTTGATCTGGTAGCTTCCAGATTCATGGAGATCAAGAAAAAGTACGGTTCCGATTCTCTGGCCGGATTTGCCTGCTCCCGTTCCCCGAACGAGGATGTCTATATGGTGCAGAAAATGGTTCGTACCTGCTTTGGCACCAACAATGTCGATAACTGTGCGAGAGTGTGCCACTCTGCATCCGTGGCCGGACTGGCAATGACACTGGGCTCCGGTGCCATGACTAACCCGATCTATGACATCACGCATGATGTGGACTGTATTATGCTTGTCGGCTCCAATCCGGAGGAGGCGCATCCGGTGGTCGGTATGCAGATCCGCCGTGCGGTGGCAAACGGAGCGAAGCTGATTGTCGCAGATCCGAGGACGATCGATATCGCGAAAAAGGCAGATATTCATTTGAAGTTGAAACCCGGAACAAATGTGGCTTTCGCAAACGGCATGATGCATATCTTTATCAAAGAAGGCCTGATCGACGAGAAATTTATCGCGGAGCGCACAGAGGGATTTGAAGAACTGAAGAATATTGTGGAGGATTATCCGCCGGAGCGGGTGGCTGAAATCTGCAATATCAATAAGGAGGATCTGATCGCAGCGGCACGGATGTACGCAACGGCAGAGAAGGCGCCGATTATCTATTGCCTTGGTGTAACGGAACATTCTACCGGAACTGAGGGCGTTATGTCCATGTCCAACATGGCGATGATGGTCGGAAAACTCGGTAAGCCGGGATGCGGCGTAAACCCGCTTCGCGGACAGAATAATGTACAGGGCGCCTGCGACATGGGTGCGCAGCCGACGGATTTCCCCGGATATCAGAAAATCACAAAGGAAGGCGTTGTCGAGAAATTTGAGAAAGCCTGGGGCGTACCTTTGAGCCGGAAGGTCGGAACCCATGCAACCGATGTGTTTCCGGCGGCAATTCGCGGAGATATCAAAGGTCTGTATATATATGGAGAGGATCCGGTCGTAACGGATGCGGATACGACACATATCATCAAAGCATTGAAGAGTCTTGATTTCTTCGTTTTGGAAGAATTGTTTATGACAGAGACCGCGGCCTATGCGGATGTGATTCTGCCGGGTATGAGTTACGCTGAGAAGGAAGGAACCTTCTCCAACACGGAGCGCCGCGTGCAGAGAGTGCGCAAGGCGGTCGACCTGACAAAGGATCCGTCCTTTGATATCCGTCCGGATACCGATATCATCATCGACCTGATGAACCGGATGGGCTATCCGCAGCCGTATCTGACTCCTTCTGAGATCATGGACGAGATCGCTTCGGTGACGCCGAGTTTCGGAGGCATTTCCTTTGAGCGTCTGGATGCGGGCGAGACCTTGCAGTGGCCCTGCCCGACGAAGGATCATCCCGGAACGCCGATCATGCATGTCGGCAAGTTCTCCAGAGGACTTGGCTGGTTCTATCCGGCGCAGTATGTTCCGTCCGCGGAGCTGCCGGATGAGGAATATCCGCTGATCCTGATGACCGGACGTATCCTGTACCATTATACGACACGCGCCATGACCGGAAAGACGCCGGGACTGATGCAGATCGAAGGTAAATCCTACATCGAGATGAACGAACTCGATGCGCGCCGGATCGGCGTGGAAAACGGAGGAAGAGTGAGAGTTACCTCCAGACGAGGCAGCATTGAGACAACAGCAAGAGTCGGGGAGAAGGTAAACGAGGGTGAGACCTGGATGCCTTTCCATTTCCCGGACGGTAACTGCAACTGGCTGACGAACGCGGCGCTTGATAAATACGCACGGATTCCGGAGTATAAGGTGTGCGCGGTCAAGGTTGAGAAGGCTTAGGCGCAGAAAAACGGTTGATATCGGAAACTATGGAAGTGCAGGGAACCAGCAATTACCGGGCAGGTTCGGAGAAGAGACTATCTAAAGAAACCGCAGCGGGGCGGGAGGAGAAAATGATGATGGCGGCTACAGCAGCGTATAACCGAATACCTGTAATGACAGGCGTAACTTCTGTGAAGAATATCGTAGATCAGTCTACCGAGCTGAACCTGACGGAGAATATGAAAAAAGTTACCGTGACAAGGAACGGGGGCGGCATGGCCGTCTCCGGTTCCGGTACGGTAATCACCGAACATTTTCTGGATATCTATATTAATGAAGAACTTGCCATCCGGCTGGTCTGCACACCGCAGTATATCAAGGAGATGGTAGTTGGCCGACTGCTGTCGGACGGGTATATTCAGGATCCGGACGAGATAAAAATGCTTTATATCTGTGAACACGCCAGCCGGGCGCGGGTGTTTTTGCACGGCAAAGCGGATTTGACGGAGACTGTCAGTCAGGAACCGACCTGCTGCACCGGCAATCAGGTGTTCCGGAAGCTGTTTTCGGAGCGGGAGCCGCGGATGCTGGAAAAGGCGTACTGGGAGCCGGAGTGGATTTTTGCCATGGCTGATGAGTTTGTGGCGGGCGGAAAGCTCCATGCCAAGACGAAAGGCACGCACAGCTGTTATCTCGGTGTAAACGGAGAGGTTGTGTTTTCCTGTGAGGATATCGGACGGCATAACGCGTTGGACAAAGCCATCGGTTACGCGGCATTGCATCGCTATGACAGAAGCAAGTGCATTTTGTATACGACCGGACGTGTGCCTACGGATATGGTGAAAAAAGCGATTGTTGCCGGGATACCTGTTCTGGTATCTAAGTCGTCTCCTACGGAGACGGCGGTGGAGCTGGCATGCCGGTATCATCTGACATTGATCTGTAATGCATGGCCGGATCGGTATGATATCTATTGTGCACCGGATGCAGAGTAAATTTGAGACACGAATAGCAGGAGGCAGATATTGTCTCCTGTTGTTTTTTACATAATAATACTGGATTGACTCAAATGCCGGTATGTGCTAAATTTTGATATATGAAAGAATTTGCCATACATTTGGAACCGGATCAGAAGAAACCATTATATGAACAGATTTACGAGGCTGTCCGTGACGGCATCCTGGAGGGGCATATTCCGGAGGGGGAAAAGCTGCCGTCCACGAGATTTGAAGCTGAGTTTTTATCCTGCAGCCGCAGCACTGTGGAGTTGGCATACGATCAGCTTTTGTCGGAGGGTTATATTCGTTCAGAACCTTACAGGGGTTATTTTGCCT
This sequence comes from Clostridiales bacterium, assembly GCA_021201035.1. Lineage (GTDB taxonomy): Bacteria > Bacillota > Clostridia > Lachnospirales > Lachnospiraceae > Eubacterium_I. The sequence continues at coordinate 1,972 of JAJQFQ010000011.1, read as the reverse complement.
GCGACGTCAGGGAATTGTATCATCTTACTGACTGTTTGCGGCATACAGATGTGTCTGTGCTGACACAGGAAAAAACAGTATCGGAATACCGTGTGGATTTTTCGCCGAACGGCACGGAACTGTCTCAGTTCCCGTATCCGGCCATGGGCAGGATTATGAAAAATCTGATGCTTGATGAGGGAGAACATATGATGCAAAGTTCCAATCCCTTTGGCGAGCCGGATCTGCGGCAGTCTATCTGTGATTATCTCTTTCGTTCCAGAAATGTATCCTGCAGCCCGGAACAGATTATCGTCGGTGCGGGTAACGAATATCTGCTGATCGTACTCTGTCAGATGCTGGGAGTCGGTCATACGGTTGCCATGGAGTCTCCGACATATCTGCAGGCATATCGGACTTTTCGGAATATCGGCTATGAGGTACAGCCAATTGATATGGATCGAAATGAGATGCGTGCGGATATGCTGCAGGATTCAATGGCAGATATTGTCTACGTGATGCCGTCTCACCAGTTTCCTATGGGCACGGTCATGCCGATGAAACGCCGGCTGGAGCTGCTAAGGTGGGCGGTACAGCGGGAAAACCGTTATATTATAGAAGATGATTATGACAGTGAGTTTCGCTACAGAGGAAAACCGATTCCCGCGCTGCAGGGCCTTGACCGGGCCGGCAGGGTCGTGTATCTTGGCACCTTTTCCAGAAGCATTGCACCGGCGACCCGTGTCAGCTATCTGGTGCTTCCGCAGCGTTTGCTGGAGGAGTATCGAGCGCATTGCGGTTTTTATGCCTGCACGGTGCCGGCCATCATACAGAAATCCATTTACCGTTTCATGAGGGAAGGATACTTTGAGAAGAATCTGAACCGGATGCGCAGCGTTTATAAGGCGAAGCATGATTTCTTATTAACCGAACTGAGAAAATGCCGATGGATCAGTAAAATATTCGGAGAAAATTCCGGACTGCATCTGCTGGCGGAGATTGACACGAAACTTACGGAGGAAGAACTGGTTTTTCAGTGTCAGGAAGAGGGGGTGCGGGTGTATGGCCTGTCCGAATATTTCCTGAGCCGTCCGTCCGGTTTCGGGAAACCGGTGCTTTTGTTTGGTTACGGAGGATTGACGGAGGATGAAATGCGAGAGGGGTTGGCATGTATCGCCGGTATCGTGTGATGTTAGTGGCATGGCCGGTGTAAAAGATGTGAATGGCATGCCGGCTTTATACAGCTGTATCCTGCAGCTTGAAACTGCATAAAATTGGAAAATTATGAAAAACAGCGGGCAGAGATGAGATCTTCTGCCCGTTATTATGTGATGTTCCGAAAGAAATTTTTGATTGCCTGTTAATCTGAAAAATGATGGATACGACGTATTCGTTTCAGTGCTTTATAAAGATAAAATCATTTCGTTTCCAGCAGGTCTTTAAAATAAGTATCCAACTCTTCTTTCGTATCAAAGGTCGCCATGTAGATCTTATTTCCCATCGCATCGGAAAGTGCGTCCGGGAGACGGCTGTCCATTTTGATCTGTTTTCCGTATTTTTCAATGATCTCATCGTGTGAGAGCACATAATTTTTATAGTCGCGAAGTCCGGCAAAGCCGCAGTAGTGATATCCGCCGACCTGCTCCTCTGTCCTGTCAAAGGCGACCATGTCTGCCCAGATTTTATATACGTTCGTCTCACGGGCATGGTTGATCATATCCGGTGTAAAGCCGCCGCAGGGGCGCATATTGACTTCCAGAGCCATGACTGTTCCTTTTTTGCCGATGCCCTCGTGGTCAGACAGAAGACGGAAAAATTCAAAATGTACGAAACGGCTTTTCATACCGAAGCTCTTTGCCGTGTCACGTCCCGCTTTCCGGACATCTTCTGCCAGATTTTTTTCAATGTAAAACATGCAGTCAGCACCTTCATTGACGCTGTCCATGATAGATATGGGTGTACAATTGCCGGCTTCGAAGATCGGGGTCCCGTG
>JAJQFQ010000039.1 GCA_021201035.1 Clostridiales bacterium | reverse complement strand
GACCTATTTTGAAAAATTTCTATTAAAAAGTATAATAAAACTCAAATAACAAAACCGAATTCAACACGGCAACATATCCGCATTGAATTCGGTTTTGTTTCATCATATATGGAAAGTCTTATCTCCTGTTATAGTTGATCAGACATCCCTTCAGAATGATCTCTCTCTCGTCATCCGTCAGATCTCCCATCTTCAGCGTAAACGGAACCAGACCTCCGTCTTTCACAACATAAGCCGGAATCTCCGTCAGTTTCTCCTCGATGGCTTTTCTGATCTCCGGGACAAACAGATAATCTCCGTTTTTAAAAGGCAGATCTCCCTCCGGGATTAAAAACGGCAGCATGCCCCAGTTAATCAAATTGGAACGGTAACGCTTGGTAGCATACTCATTCGCAATGTTCGCCCAGCCGCCAAGCACCTTCTGGCAGGAGGCCGCCTGCTCACGGGCGGAACCGTCGCCCGGCTTCACCGCAAAGATCGTGCTGCCGATGCCGAAGTTATCACGCTTGATATGCGGATATTTTGTCCGGATCGCCGCAATCACAGGTACGATCTCCGGAAGATAGTCGGACGGCTTCTCACCGGATATCCTTGCTTTCTCCGCTCTCTGCACTTCCTTGGCACGCCCCACATACTCCGGGTCCTTTCTGGACAGGGTAAACTCTGCCAGTCCCAACGGATTTGAACGATAGGAAGACGTCTCACCGGAAGGAATCAACTCATCCGTCGTGGTAACCGGATCGTGAATCTCCGACACCACTTTCAGGACCAGGTTCTCGGTCAGCGCACTCATTTCCGGCCAATCCTTAATGTTCGGTCCAAGGTGAATTTCCGTATCCGGATCCGCCACGCCCTTGCTGTCAAAGATACGGTTCTCATATATTCTGCTGTCAAAGAAATATTTCTGTCCGCGGTACTCCACATCCAGCTCCGTGGCGGCTGTCAGATACCCCTTATTCGCTGCCGTTGCCGCGATAGAACGCGCATCCATCAACGCTACCGATGCGATCTGTCCGCTCTGAAGCTTGGATCCCTCACGATTCGGGAAGTTTCTCGTGGAATGACGGATTGAAAAACCATTATTGCTCGGCGTGTCGCCCGCGCCAAAGCACGGTCCGCAGAATGCCGTCTTCATGATGGCGCCCGTCTCCATAATCCGCGCGGCAGAACCATTCTTCACAAGCTCCATCCAGATCGGCATGGACGCCGGATAAACACTCAGCGTAAACTCGTCCGGTCCGATGCTTTTTCCTTCCAGAATGTCTGCGGCCGCACAGATATTCTCAAATCCGCCGCCGGCACATCCTGCAATGATACCCTGGTCCACATACAGCTTTCCGTCGCGCACTTTATCCTTCAGCGAATACTCCACCGCCCCGTCAAGGCTGACAAGGGCACGCTTCTCCACGTCAGCCAGAATATCCGTCAGATTTGCTTTTAATTCCTCAATCGTATAAGTATTGCTCGGGTGGAACGGCATGGCAATCATCGGACGAATCTCGCTTAAGTTAATCTCTATGCAGCCGTCATAATACGCTACAGGCTCAGGATTCAGTTCCTTATAATCGCCGGCTCTGCCGTGGATCTCGTAGAACTCCCGAATCTTCTCATCGGTCGTCCAGATTGATGAGAGGCAGGTCGTCTCCGTCGTCATAACATCCACGCCGATCCGGAAATCAGCGCTCAGGGAGGCCACGCCCGGTCCGACAAACTCCATGACCTTATTGTTTACATAACCGTTTTTGAACACCACACCGATAATCGCCAGCGCAACGTCCTGAGGGCCGACACCCTTCACCGGCTCGCCGGTCATATACACAGCGACCACGCCCGGCATCTTTATATCGTAGGTCTGACACAGAAGCTGTTTCACCAGCTCCGGTCCGCCCTCACCCATCGCCATCGTACCGAGCGCCCCGTAACGGGTATGTGAATCGGAACCGAGGATCATTTTTCCGCCGCCGGCCAGCATCTCGCGCGCATACTGATGAATGACTGCCTGATGAGGCGGCACATAGACACCGCCGTATTTCTTCGCACAGGTCAGTCCGAACATGTGGTCATCTTCATTGATCGTACCGCCGACCGCACAGAGGCTGTTGTGGCAGTTCGTCAGCACATAGGGAACCGGGAACCGCTCAAGCCCTGACGCCCGCGCAGTCTGAATGATACCGACAAACGTGATGTCATGAGAAGTCAGCTTGTCAAAACGAATCTGAAGCTGTTCCATATTGCCGGAGGTATTATGATCCTCCAGAATATGATACGCCATCGTCCCCTTCGCCGCAGCCGCTCTGTCCGCCTTTACGCCCTTCGATGCCAGACAGGCAGAAGCCTCCGCCGTATCCTCGACAATCTCCGTGCCGTTCAGCAGGTAAACGCCGTTTTCATATAATTTCATGTCCATATCCTCCTTGATATTATGTATGGAATTTTTTTCATGAAAAAATGACAAGAACCGATGAAGGCTTCCATCTCCATCGGTTTCCGCTTGTTTCATTATAATAAGTAAAAGCGCAAAAATCAAGACATTTTGCACGATCATTCATCTTTTCCGAACAAAAGGGTCCGCAGAATACCTCCGGCTCCGGTCTTGCCCTGAACCAAAGCGCCTCTCTGCTCCGTTTCCAGGGTCTGTTCGTCCTCCAGTACCGCCCGCATGATCGCCTCCTCATCAGGAAAATCAGGATTCGGATATTCCGGAGTCTTCTCATCCGTCTGGTCGCCTTCCGGCCTGCTGTCATTTGCCGGATTCACACCCTTCTCGTCTCGCTCAATCGACAAATCAACCGTCTCCGAAGCATTCTCCGCCTCACCTGACTCATCCGCGCCTGATTCCCGGTTCGCCTGCTCCTCTTTCCATTTAAAATATGCCGCGTTTTTATTGACCTTTATATCCGGTTTCTCCGACTGTGTAAAATTACGCTCCGCCGCACTTTGCCCGATACCGGTTCCCGTCTTTTCAAAATATGCTTCATTCACCCGGATGTCCGCCGAAGCGCCGCCATGAGATGCTGCTCCCGCATACGAACTGTTTGCTTCCCGACCTGCTTCCGAAGCGCTGTTTTGCCGCTCACGCTCACGATTAACCTCCTGCAAAACAGACAGATACTTCTTCGTGTCCGCCAGATCGGCCAGCTGTGCCTCCAGTTCCATCTCGTGAGACTTCAGCAGATTCTTCTCATCCCGCAGTTCACTGCGAAACCGGCGAAACAGGTCATTCATCGAATCATTCGTCTCATCCATCAGGTTGCGAATCCTTCCAATGGCATCCGCCGTATAAATGACGGAGGCCGCGTAGATATCATCCGCGCTGGCATTCGCCTTCTCAATGATCTCATTACCCGTCCTGCGGAAGCTGCGCTCTGCGTTCTGACGGCTCTGCCGGGTCTGCTCATACTGCTCCATCATATCAAATATGCCGTTATTCAGCCGGTCCAGAAGCTTCAGAAACTCCTTACGGTCAATGATCATCTTGTCTGGCTGTCCGTTATAGGTGGGACTTTTCGAAAAAAGCACATGTATCTCTTTTAAAACTCTTTCAACTTTATCCTGCGGGCTCATCATATCCCTCCCCCTGTTATCTGTATATTCTGTCGGATTGAAAAGCATCGGAAGCAAAACATCCGAAACCTTTTTACACCGCATTCATCCCGGTTAGTGATAGTAGTATACCACACACACAGATTTATCCCAATAAATTTTTTATGAATCTTTTGCAAAAAGCACATGACATAACAGGAAAATTTTTTCTCTTGCGTCCCTTCGCTTCTTTCTTTATAATAGTGTGAACTGTAAAATTATAACCAACAGCACCGACTGATATATAAACAGACAAAAGAATATTCCCTTTTGTCTCTACCGGGAGAACAGCAACATGAACATCGTCCAGGCTTACGGAAACATTGTGAAAAAATATGCGCCGGAGCATCCCCGCACCGCTCTGCATATCATACAGTTTGGTTTTATGCTTGAAAAATTCCGCTCGGGTCATCTGGCGAACAAGGACATCCCTGCCGCCTACCGCTATCTGAACCACTATGCGGTGGACGAGGTACAGAGCGCCCTCTGGCATCCGAAACGAACCGTCTGGGCCAACCTCTTCGCGCCGGTCGAGATTCTGCAGTGCTTTGATGTACACACGCTCTCTATCGAATGCCTTTCCTCCTTTTTATCCGGCATGGGCACAGAAGACTATTTTCTGGACTTTGCGGAGAATGAGGGCATCGCGCCGACGCTCTGCTCATACCATAAGAACTTTATCGGAGCTATCGACAGCGGCATCATCCCGCCAGCCGCGTTTGCCGTAACGACCTCCATCATCTGCGACGGCAACCTGTGCACATTCCGGCATCTGGCAGACCGGCATCAGGTTCCGACAGTTCTTCTGGACATTCCGGAACAGTATTCCCCGGAAGCGGAACACTATGTCGTTGAACAACTGCAGGAACTGATCGCACAACTGGAACAGACGTTTCACAAAAAACTGGATTACACCCGGCTCTCCGAATCACTGCGGCGTGAAAATGAATCCAAGGCCTGCTATGCCAGAATCTTAAAAATGATGCGGACGAAAGCATATCCCAGCACACTGACTCTGCAGATGTACCTGCTGTTCGCCAACCATCTGAATATCGGCACGCCGGAAATCCTGCGCTTTTACCGGCAGATGGAAGCTGAGGTCGCGTCCGCGCCCGATTTTCACGGGACAAATATATTCTGGGTTCACCTGCTGCCCTGGTACCAGCAAACGCTGAAGTCTTATTTCAACCTTAACCCGGATTACCAGATTCAGGGCATAGAGATGAGTCTGGACTACACTGCTCCGCTGGACGCCGGCCATCCGCTCGAATCTCTGGCCCAAAAAATGATTCTCAACATCTACAACGGCTCCTACGAACGGAAAGCAGATCTCATTCAGTCTGTCGCACGGGAGATACAGCCGGACGGCGTGATAAACTTCTGCCACTGGGGCTGCAAACAGTCCGCCGGCGGCGCCATGATATTAAAGGAAAAAATGCAGGAGATCGGCATGCCGCTCCTCATACTGGACGGAGATGGGATGGATCGCCGAAACAGCCACGACGGGCAGATCAAAACACGCGTTGAAGCGTTTCTGGAAATGATACAAAAGGGAGAATCCGTATGATTACATATATGTGCAAGTATGCACCGATTGAAATCATTGAGGCATTTGGCGATACTGTCGTGATGATGGAACCGCACGTTACAAATTTCACGCAGGCGGACACACTGATGCACCCGAACATGTGCTCTTTTGTCAAAGCGGTTCTGGAGGAATTTGAAAACCATAATTACGAAGGTATGATTTTTACCAGCTGCTGCGACAGCTCACGACGTTTGTACGATACACTGAGCCGCCGCTATCCGGAGAAATTTTTCTTCTGTTTTGATCTGCCGCGAAAAATAAATGAATTTACCATTTCTCTCTATGTAAATCAAATCAACCAGCTGATTCGAGACTATACCGCATTTTCCGGCAAATCATTTGATCCGGCCTGGCTTGTAAAAAAATGCAGTCGCGAAGTCGACATGCAGCTTCGAAAAAAGGAGCTCATTGAGGAAGGAAAGATTCCCCAAAAAGAATGTGACCTGAAAATATGTCTCGCGGGTGCAAGACCCGGTTCCGGGGTCAAGCAGCTGATTACCGATCACGGAGCGGAGATTGCCCTTGACCTCACCTGCACCGGCATCTGCCGGGAATACCGGGTTGATGCAGACCATGTACTTTCAAGTTACACGGACAGCCTGCTGCATCAGATACCCTGTATGCGTATGCACCGGACAGACGGCCGCAGACAGCGCCTGTCCGATCTGTCCGGCGATCTGGACGGCATCATTTATCACACGGTAAAGTTCTGCGATATTTATTCTTATGAATATGCCGACATGAAGGCGAATGCCGGACTGCCCATCGTAAAACTGGAGACTGACGCCACCAGCCAGTGCGCCGGACAGATTTTAACCAGAGTCGAAGCCTTTCTGGAATCCCTGCGGGCGCGAAAAGGACATCAGGCATCCGAACATATTTCCGAAGAAACAACTGTCGATACAGCCCCTGGAGGTTGCGCGGAAAATGATACCGACACACCATGCGGGCGCTGTCCCGACAGAAATGCACCCGACATCCCACGCCTGTCCATGGACGATATAAAGAGTGACCGGCCCGGACAGATTCCGGCCGGACCTTCTCCGAAAAACGACGTTGCAAACAGTATGTTGCAGAATATATCGTCCGATGAAACAGTTTCAACTGACAGGGGAACCAGTTTCCTCAACCGTAAAAAAGGAGACCACCCGATGTACATCATGG
>JAJQFQ010000126.1 GCA_021201035.1 Clostridiales bacterium | reverse complement strand
GAATATTATATCCGCCGTCGGCAATGTTCGGGCTGCCGGTCCGCAGACGGGATGCCAGCACCAGACCGGCAATCGCTGCCGCAAGTCCGTTCAGTGTAAAGATCATAATATTATATCTGTCTACATTCACGCCGGAAAGTCTGGCAGTCTGCTCGTTGCTGCCAATCGCGTATGTATATCGGCCCAGTTTCGTATTCCGAATCAGATAAAAGCAGATCACGAAAAAGATGATTGCCACGATAAACTGAGACGGAATAATACCGATCGTCTTTGATCCCCAGAAAGTAAACTGCACCGCCGCATTCTCATTATCCGCGATACGAATGGAAGTCTCACGCGTGATAACCAGCGCCAGACCGCTGGCTGCATACATCATGCCGGCCGTCATAATGAAGAACGGAACTTTCAGCTTGGCAATACAAAAACCATTGGCAAAACCGCATGCAAGCCCGATGACTATGCCGATCAGAGACGCCGGTATCGGGCGCATACCTGCCTGCATACAAATTGAAGCAGAACAGCCTACCAGAGCCGCTATGGCGCCGATGGAAAGATCGATTTTTCCGCTGATCATGACAAATGTCATACCGCAGCCAAACAAAATATATACAGCTCCCGTACGCAGGAGACTGGTCAGATTGCTCAGGGAGAAAAATCCGCTCCCGGCGACAGAAAATAGTACGACAAGAACCACTAAAATGATATACACGCCAAATTTGTCGTATATCTTTTTCCCTGTTGATACGTTGTTCATAAAATCCTCCTATTATCGCTGATTCTATCGCTACACCTGAGATAAACGAACCGGTCGATTCACCGGTTCTATTACCGGCAGCACTATATATCCAGCATCAATTTCAACATTTTTTCCTTCAGGTTTTCTTCATCCTCGTTAAACTCGCCAACCTTTTTGCCCTCGCGCATCACGATGATCCGGTTGCACAGGCCGATCAACTCATCCTCCTCCGAGGAGATTACAATGACTCCGATATGCTGTTTCACAAGATCCTGAATCAACTGGTAGAAATCCGCTCTGGCTCCGACGTCCACACCGCGGGTCGGCTCATCCAGAAGCAACAGTTTCGAGTTTGTCATCAGCCATTTTGCAAGGCAAACCTTCTGCTGGTTACCGCCGCTCAGATTCTCTATCTTCTGCTCCATACCTGTCGTCTTTATTTTCAAACTGTCAATCAGTTTATTTACGCCATCTTTCTCCTGATTATTCCGAATGTGAAGTCCTTTTCCGAGAGTCATCATACTCGGCAGACTCATATTCTCACGAATCGGACGTACCGCCAGGATACCTTCGACCTTACGGTCCTCGCTAACATAACCTATGCCCTGACGCACCGCGTCCACCGGGCTCTTGACATCCAGTTTCTTACCTTCAAATAAAAACTCACCCTCATCAAGATCATAACAACCAAAAATCGTCTTCGCTATCTCGGTTCTTCCCGCACCTGCCAATCCGGCAAAGCCGAGAATCTCGCCATCTTTTAACTGAAAACTTACATCTTCATACAAACCTTTGCTGGTAACATTTTTCGCTTCAAAGATCACTTCTCCCTCATGGTGATACTTTTCAGGAAACTGATTTGTATTTTCAGAACCGACAATGCCGACGAGCAGCCGCTGATTATCCACATTCGCAATATCATCAGAGAAAACCAGTCTTCCGTCCCGGAGCAATGTAATACGGTCACAAATCTGATATACCTCAGACATACGGTGCGTGATATAAACCATGCCGACGCCTTTTTCCTTCAGGCGGCCGATCAGGGCAAACAGGATATCCGTCTCCTGCATCGTCAATGAGGAAGTCGGCTCATCAAAAATAATGACATTGGAATTCAGATTCAGCGCACGCGTGATTTCAATCATCTGCTGCGTTGCCGCCGGCAAGTCTCCGGCTCTGGCATCCAGATCAAAATCTACACCCACCTCATCCATCACTTCACGGGCACGTTTACGCATTGCCTTCCAGTCATAAATTCCTTTATTAACAATCTCATTCGCGATAAAAATATTCTCCAGTACGCTCAGGTGCGGCAGAATATTCAACTCCTGGAACACCATGGCAATACCGTCCAGCTGGGCGTCATGTACCGTTCCTTTCAGTGGAATGACACGACCATTATGCGCAATCGTTCCGCTGTCCGGCAGATATACACCCGCCAGCACCTTCATCAGCGTGGATTTCCCGGCGCCGTTCGCTCCCATTAATGCGTGAACCTCCCCCGCACGAAGATCAAAATCCACATCGTGCAGCACCTGTGTTCCGGCAAAGGATTTGCAAATGTTCGCCATCTTTAAAATTTCTTTTCCCATCAAATCCAGCCTTTCTGAACATCGGCCGACACGTTGTGCCGGCCGATCTGTCCATGCTCACTATAATATTACAATTTACAGAGCATCAAATAACTCATTACCCTTATCAATGAACTCCCACATGTAGTCGGAAACAGACTCAACTTCCGTACCCATGGTCCACTCAGCCAGCTCTTCGCCGTGAGGCAGATACTCATCAATGTTCTCGCTGGTGATAATGGTATCCGGTGTGAAGGTGTACAAGCTGTAGACATCGTCCTCGAAATTAGCCTGATACTCCCACTCGCTGGAATCCGTGCCGTTAATCAGATCATAAGCCTGATATACCGCATAATAGCCCTGAAGGATGGACCAGTCATATGCAGAAGCATACAGCTTGCCTTCATCGATAGACTGCAGAGCCAGCAGGTTACCGTCGATTCCCGCTACGAGAACACCATCCTCACTGACTTCAATACCGTTCTCTTCAAGAGCGGTAACCGCACCTACAGCCATCAGATCGTTGCAGCAAAGAACGATATCAATATCGCTGTGTGCCTGAATCAGATCGGACATAGTAGTTGTCGCTGTATCCTGATCATAGCTTGCGCTCTGGGAATCAACCAGTGTAATACCGTCATACTCAGCAATCGCACGCTCAAATCCGGCTGTTCTCTCGATCGAAGAGCTTGCCGCGTCCACACCGCGAAGGATAATGACATTGCCCTCGCCGCCGGCCGCGTCAATCACGGTTTTCGCCAGCTCATATGCCATCTCCTCATGGTCTACACCGATGTAGTTAGGCATATAATCATCAATCTCATCGCCCCATACGTTCGTGATCTCAGTATCAACTGTCACAAACGGGATACCTGCGTCATGCGCAGCCTCAACCGCACCGGAAACACCGTCTGAATCATTTGCTGTCAGAATCAGCGCATCCACACCTGCGGAGATCATATTCTCGCACTTTGTAACCTGACCGTCTACATCCGACTCCGTCGTGGTGTTGTCTACCCTCACCTCAACACCAAGCTCCTGTCCAGCCAGAACAGCGCCGTAAGCGATATCCTGGAAGTGGGCGTTCGTCGCCGTCTTTACGACAATACCGATGGAAATATCGGAATCCGCGGTCGTGGTCTCGGCAGCGCTGCTGGTCTCATCCGCCGCAGAACTGTCCTCTGTGCTGCCTGAGCTTGTGCTGCCGCAGGCCGCCAGGCTCAGTGCCATCGCGCCTACTACCGCGATGGAGAGAATTTTTGTCATTCTTTTCTTCATAAATATCCTCCTTTATGAATGGCATTATTTATACGAATTGCCATCTTTGATGGTAATAGTATACCACTGACTCGATTTTTCTGTTATTCAACAGAATATTTCTATTATGAGCAAATGTAATAAATGAATTCCGTTTGTTTTACCTTTGGTTTGAGTTTCGGTTTATTTGTGGTATACCACAAGTTTTCCCTTGCCCAAAAATTAGAAAAAGTTACTGTCTGCCAGTAACTTTTTACAAAATATTCATTTACAGAATTTTACTCACACAGGTCTATCGTCTTGCGGATCACCGCGACCGTGCTCTCCACCGGATAACCGAACAGTAATCCGGTCACTGCAAACTCCTCGTCGCCCTCACAGAAATGAATCCGGATTGGACAGACATCCTCATTGCCGAACCAGGACAGTTCCCTGCTGAAATAATCCTCCATCTTCTCCCTGTCGAGATGTACATCACAGGATTCGTAAATACCCAGAATCTCGTCAAGATCAAAATAATCCGCCAGAGACCCCTTCCTGCTGATATACAGCATATACTGATACTCAAGCGTATGATAAGGAAAACAGTGAAAATCATCTCCAACCTGCGCCAGAGTCTGCATATAAATCTCCGCGGACTCCGGATAAATCGTCGCCGCCAGTTTCTTCCCGTTTTGTACAGAAGTATTCATATAAGACACAACCGGAATCGGTCCGTAATTGTTGCTGCAGCAGATCAGGTTATACCAGCTCAGCAACGGGTTCTCATACTCGGCCTGCACCGGAAAGAAAAATCGCTTACAGGTCACCGATTCTGTCCCGGACTGCCGGAACTCGTAAGACAGGGTCATACATACTTCTTCCCCCTCCTGTTCCCTGAAAAGGGAAAACGTAATCGGTTCCATCGGCTCTCCCACATTATAATTCTGTTCAAAAATCAATGTCTTTACTGCCATATATTATACCTTCCGGTTACTAATTTATTAATGTAATACTGTTTGATATACTGACTGTGTTCCCGTTCCGCTGCAATCGCTCCGTCCAGATCACGGGCCATAATCGCCTCATATATCTTCTCATGCTGTTTCGTTGTTTCTTTACCATGTTCCATATCTTCAAAGGATGTCACATCAAAACGTCTCTTCTGATTCAACAAAAGTTCGAACATTTTATCCAGCCAACGATTATGTACAGAATGTATGATAAAGCTGTGAAATTTTACATCCCATTCCATTCGCTCAATCAGATCACCAACTTCAGACTCCTTCTCCGTCTCTTCCATGATCTGAGTCAGCGTCCGATCGGAATTCGAGTCATAATTTTTCAGGGAAACCTGAAGCGCATAGACCTGCAATACTTCCAGCAGATCATAAACGCCAAGAATATCCTCTAATGTATATACCGGAACGACTATTCCCTTCCCCGGTTCCTCCGTCAGCAATCCTTCGCGCGCCAGCTGCCGCAGCGCATAACGAACCGGTGAGCGGCTCACATGATATTTCTCGGAAAGCTTCCGCTCTACCAGTACCGTACCCGGTTCGAACTCATTGCGCAGAATCGCTTCCCTGAGCTGATTATATACTTGTGTTTCCTTCGTCATCCCATCACTCATATTCACTTCTCCTGTCATCTATCATACTAAACCGCAAGATCTCATCCGCCAATCTGATTCATATAGCGGTTTGTCTCACTCACATTCCCATATGTCAGTTTCACATGCTGTGCCGGTTTGTCAACAATAGCACGCCTTAACTCCCTCACCAGATCCTCACCGTGGAGCCCCCTTACCACGATCTCATCCTTTGAGTGAAGACAGGGTTTTATCTTTCCGTCGCCGGTCAGACGAATCCGGTTGCAGGATAAACAGAAATGCTGGTTTACCGCACTGATGATACCGATTCTGCCTCTCCCGTCCGGGAACGAATACATTCGCGCCACACCCGAATCATCAATCGGAACCAGTTCCGGAACCTTTTCCAACACAACGTCGCCCTTGACAAATGAATGCTTCGGAAATGAAGCACAGGCACCGATAGGCATCAGTTCAATAAAGCGAACCTCCACATTTCCGTCCCGCGCCAGATTCACAAAATCCACGATCTCATCATCATTAAAGCCTCCGATCAGCACTGTATTGAGCTTGATCGGAACAAGCCCCGCCTCCCGGGCCCGGTCGATACCGTCAATTACTTCAAAAAACTTTCCGCGTCTCGTGATTCTGGTATATTTCTCCGTCTGAAGTGTGTCAAGGCTGATATTCAAACGGGCGACGCCGGCATCCCGCAAGGCATATGCCATCTCAGCCAGCATAATCCCATTGGTTGTCAGCGCGAGTTCTTTCACACCGGGGATGGCGGAAATTCTCCGGCAAATATCAATCACATCCGGCCGGATCAGCGGTTCACCTCCGGTCACACGAATCTTCGATATACCCGCTGCCACGGCCGCTTCCGTAATCTCTACAATCTCGTCAGCGCTCATCAAATCCGTATTAGAGGAAATACAATCTGTCCGCTTATCCGGCATACAGTACAGGCAACGCAGATTGCACTCATCTGTAATAGATATTCTCATATATGTGATGTCTCTTCCGTATTTGTCTCTCATGTAATGGTTTCTCCTGTCAAGGTAGTTACGTGCTTTGCGATATATGATATAATAAAACACGGGTATATCATCTGCACAATCATCGCAGGATATACCCGCACACAATAACAATGATATGTATTATACCACTAAATAACGTATGCGTCCAGCATTGTTCCGGCTTTTACTGCCCCG
>JAJQFQ010000089.1 GCA_021201035.1 Clostridiales bacterium | reverse complement strand
TTTGCTTATGCGGATATCATGTATCTAATTGCACTATATGCATAAGCGCTTTTTTGCTGTAATTTTACATGAAAATAAGACGCGGCAATATGGCATTTGCCGTCATGAGTCGCCACGCAATCAAATTTTAGTCGTTATCTATGACAGCAGAGTCTGAATCTCTTATGGAACATTTTCGTTTTTTTCCGGTTTCAGACATCCTGCCGGACATTTTTCCCTACACCTTTTTTGACATAATGTGTATTATGTCCATCCTGTCGGAGCCATTCTCCTTTCCCATTTCCCTCTGAACGGCAAAATCCTTACGTCATGCATCCTGAAGCACAGGCAGTTTCCGCATTCTTCGGGGAGTAGTGCGGATGCTGTCTGTCCGGATGGTGCATAGATTTCAATATGGCTGACAGACAGCTTTCTGACCGCAGCGCGACCACATATTACACATAGCTGCCGTCGTTTTTGTTTATAGGAGAGCGGTCGCATACTTCGGTAACGGCGGCCGTCCGGCAGGATCGGCTCTCCGCATTCAGAACAATTTTCAGCACAGATCAACATGTCATAAAAATGTCATTGGCAGAAAGGAAGGAACCAAAAAAATGAAATCCCAAAAGAAACCGAAAATAAAGCTGTGGGGCAAACGTCTCCTCATCCTGCTGCTGGCCGGGGGGCATGCTGCTCGGGCTGACAGCCTGCGAGGAGAGCCTGGCGTTCGTTGAGACCCATTACTGGCATGACACGGAAGAGATCGACTACGATGTCCAGCAGATGGACAATGATGAGGAGAATGAGGAAGAGGACGAGGAGATCTTCTCCCGGGATGAGCGGGATGATTCGGAGCAGGAGCGTTACTACGATTATGCCGAGGACCAGTATGACGACAGCGCGGAGGAGACACAGGAGCAGGCGCCGGAGCCGGAATATGTCGAGCGGTCGGCCGAGGCGGGCGAGTCCCAGCTGGCTGAAACGGACGCGGAGGAGACCACGGAAGAGACGGGCGGTGCTTCCATCACAGAGGGAAGCACAGAGGATTCCGATGAGGTACTGGCCGGCAATGATACTACGAGCGAGTCCTCGGGTGGCAGCGGAGTCGCTTCCGGGGACGGAGAAGGTGACGTCGGCGAGTCAATCGGATCGACCAATGATAAGACGGAGGCCGGTATAGATACAGACGATGAGGACGATGAGGAGCCGGAGGAGGATCTGAAAATTGTGGAGAACGACGGCGGCGACGAGCAGATTGAGGACGGCGGTTCCGCGGAGAATGACAGCAGCGAAGAACAGAATGATAACAGCGGCGGAAGTGAAGCGGCCGATACCGGCAGCAGCAGTGAGCCGGAGGATGAGAATCCGGTTGTGGCATGCGGCGCCGTGATCGCCACGGGCGAGGCGGCGATCCTGACGCAGATGCTCGGCGGGGAGGGCGCACTGTACGCGACCGACCAGGCGACGTACACGGCGATGGCCGAATATTTCCCAGCGGACGAGTTGGAGGACATCGAGATCCTTTGGAGCGGCGACAGCACCGGGACACTGGACGCGGACAGCCTGGACGCGCTGATCGCGGAGGGGAAGACCCCGCAGGCCGCCCTGCTGGATGCCACCGCTCTCAACGAGGAGGATGTGACCGCGCTGTCGTCCCGCGGGATTTCCTGTACCGCGCTGCAGTTCGACAGTTATGAGGACATCCTGTCCTCGGTGAATGCGGCGGCGGCCGTGCTCGGCACGGATCAGGCATCGGAGATGCGGGATGCGTATGTGTCCTTCTGCAGTGGGATGGAGGATCTGGTCGGCGATTATGATTCCCAGAAGTGGACGCTGTTCGTCTCGGAATGGGACAGCACGGCACAGCTGGTTATTTCTTCAGTTGGTTTTAAGTCGAGATACGGAATAGCCATTGCCAGCCGGCTGTTGTCCAGCCCGGTGGATGATATGTGGGATATGGCCGGCATCGTCAATAATTATGGTGATTATAACCAGAATTACAGGAAGGTCTATGGTGCCGGTGCAAATCAGTATATATGGGGCAGCACGCAAGAGTATCTGTATCTCAATCAGCTGTGGGTGCTTGTGATGGGGGGAACCATGACGATAGACGGTGTCGATGTTGGGAATATAGGAGATTCTTCAGTGATAGAGGGATATGGAAACGCGTTGCTTTGGGGACTTGGGGCTTCGGAATATCCGGCTGTCATTGTGGACTCACAGGAAATACAGGAGTCCTGGACGAAAGATATGAATTACAGCAGCAGCACACAGGACGGCGGAATGTATACAAAGTATGCATATTATGTAGGCATTGCTGAAGGACGCTATTTAACGATGGGCGGCGGCGAGAAAACCAGTGTGGGTGCGTATATAGAAGATGAATACGAGATTTATGTCAACCCCAGCGGACTGGGCGACTGGGCAGGCGGGAGCGCGGAGAGTATCCTTGAGGCAGTCTGGACTGCGTGGAAGATTCAGGGAACCTGCACAGAGGATCAGGTGAGGGAGAAAATCAGGGAATATTATGCCACGTTTTACCGATGTACGGATCTGACAGACGCTCAGGTGGATGCAATTCTTGCAGGGAAAGAAAGCTGATGGTATGTTATCATGTCTCAATTGGCATGTGTACATAAATAATTCAAAGGAAAGGAGCTGATGGAACGAGTTCTTTACAGGACTCAGCACACTTGGAAAAAGTCATAAAAGGGGTTTTATAGATACTAAAAAGCAGCCATATTGGCTGGGAATAACAGAAAGGAGTAAGTTAATTTATGAAAAAGAACTTACACTATTTTAAATTAAAGAAGCTGGCAGCGGGCGTATTGACTGCTGCTCTGAGCGTGAGTGTGCTGTCGGGAAGCGCGCTGGCCTCGAACTATGCGGCACCGGAAGATCCTATAGCAGAAGATGAATTTGATAGTACAGTGGTGTCTGGATCCACGGCTGCCGCGAATACAGTAGCACTGTCTCTTCTGGGCATCGATGTGACATCGACCAATGGGGCGGGCATCTATAATTCTGCGGGCAGTACCGGCAGCTATGGTACGGATTCCGCGAACCTGGGGATTTTCGGTAGTGATCTGAATGACAATCCGGATCCCTATATCTACAATTTCTTCTATAACTTATACACCACCCAGAGCGGCGGCGGAAACTATAATCAAACGGACTATGCGCTTTGGACGAAGGGGACGCCTTATACACTGCTGTGGGAGAGCAACAAGTCCGGCCCGACCGGTCAGGCAAGCGGCACAGTCACGATTTCAATCGGAGACTATGGAGAGGAAACAACCAATCCGGCTTTCTATTATGAGCCGGATATCCTGCTCGGCGGATCCGGAACACAGGATTCCAATGGATACACTTCGTTGTTGGAAGACTATCAGGAGGATCATGAGGATTATGATCCGGTCATCTTCCTTGGTTATGGTACAAGCTCCGGCATGTACGCGGCAAGCGGTACTCGTTCGGATGGACTTGGCCTGGAGTATAACCAGTTCGATATGTGTACGGGACTGGTGTACCTTGGCTCCGTGGTTCAGAATCTGATGAACGAGACGGATGAGACGACCCGCTATGACCAGAGTCCGTATGAGATTGCCGTGAACTATGACAAGTATGACCGTGGTTTGTACTATTATGTCCTTTCGCTGTTTGAAAAGACAACGACAGACGACGAAGGTAATACGACATCTGCCCTGACCAAGGTGAACTATGCGTATGGCGTGGAATATGATGAGACCAACGGCTATTTCATAACGAAGGGATCCGACCGTGCCGCACAGTATGCGTCCGGTATTGCTACGGATATCTATGACCTGCTGGCAGCCGGTGAGACGATTTCAGGAGAAACCATCCCGGCGACAACTATTGAAAAAACGGATAGTAGAGGGAACACCAGCTATGTGACAGGATATTATCTGACAGAGACGCAGTTGAATACTATTCTGAGCGCCCCGACGTCTACCAATGCGAATGCGACTGGTGTGATTATAAATTCTGATATAACAATCACTTCATCTATGACGGCAAAGGGAATCCGGGCACTCAATGATCTGCCTGAGTGTGTGTATGGTATGACGATGCAGACCGTAGAGAATGGTATGGGAATTCCGTTCTATATCGGTTTTATGTACTATCCGCAGGACTCCAACTTGAATCCGGTGAATTACATTTACTATTGGATTGAGAACTTCTATCATGTGTCAGATACAGATGATATGTATACAATTGCTCAGAATATGTTGGTTGATGCAGATCTGCCGGAGTCTCTTACGGTTACTTCCACTTCTTCTTCGGGATACAGTGCAAGTACAATAGAGACACAGATCCTTGCCGGTATTTATTATTACAAGAATACCCTCGTGGATGAATATGATGACATGGTGGATGCAGGAGAAATCGCCAGTGATTCAGCGTATTACTGGTCGACACTTGATGAAGATGCAGGCATCGGGGGAACTTATCGTGACATAAATGCTTCTTCAGAAGAATATACCTGCGTTACAGCTGGTATAGTCACAGAAGATGATGGCTTTGACAACACGATTTATTATTTCTCCTTTGAATCTGTCGATGAGGAGTAGAAATTCTCAAAAAGACAAACAAATATTATTTTTGATTCATTATTGAAGCACTGTGAAAACAGTGTATGGTTGTTCATGAAACAAGTATCATGAACCGGAATACAGGCGGTGTAGGGAGGGTTGAGTATAGGCTCTCCCTATGCCGTTTTTTCCGATATAAGAAAGTAGGAATATATGATAGAAAGGATAAAAAAGTCATTTTGTATTCTTCTGACTCTGACTTTGGCAGTCACGATGCTTCTTCCCGTGAATTCGATCAGCTCCTATGCGGCGGCTGGTGATACTCCTCCCGAGACATATGAGGAGTATTACAGCACCAATCTGTCGGATTTGAGCAGTGACTATATTTTTGATGTGCCGCAGGATTTAACTACTGATCCGTCTACGTGGGCGGACGAGTTGGCAACGCGGATGCAGACGGCAACTTCCGGCGCGACAGTCCTGATCAACCTGAAAGCGGATATACCCGTATATACAGGCTCATCTACGACATCTGGCCTTTGTGTAAAGAAAGGTTCGAAAACTACATGGAATACTGTGGTAATAAACGGAGGCGGGTATCGGATATATGCGTCTGACCTGACAGAAGATGATGAGACTACGGCATATACCAGAGGCAGTGCTTTGCTTTGTGCTGCAGCGTTTACGGAACTGGTTCTTTATGACGTAACCGTCGATGGTGCCCAAAAGGAACGGGGCATTTACGCAAACTGCAATACTACAGCCGGCAGGAATACCGTTTGCTTATATGATAAAGTGACTATCACAAATGGGGCTAAGATTGCGAATCCCTGTGCCGGCAGTGGTATTTATTTAATCGGAAAATCTGCTACATACCAGTCTACCCTGTATATGTATGAAGGCAGTGCCGTGACAAATTGTGTCGGAGGGAATACTTATGATGACGATACCAGTTATTCAACCAATGGCACCGGCATATATGGAAGCTATGCAGGGATTCATTTGCACGGCACAGTCTGTGGATGTACGATTGCGGATACATCCACCGGTATTACTAAGGGAACCATCTACCTGAACCAAGGCTGTGAGATGTATATCTATGACAGCGCCGAGATTAGCAATAATTCCGCCATATCCTCTGCAAATACAGACAATGCAAAGGACGGCGGTGCGATCTATGCAGCTAAAAGTAGTAACATATACATGTATGACGGCGTAATCAGCAATAATACGGCGCAGAATGGCGGTGCGGTTTATCTAAATCAGAGCAGTTGTTTTTATATGTATGGCGGTACGATCACCGGCAACACCGCGCAGGAAGGTGATGGCGGTGCGATCTACAGTGCATATACTGCGACTAGCTCTAACAGTGTTGCCATCTCCGCAGACAGCGCGGACGTGCAGATCACCGGGAACACGGCGGTCAACGGTTCCGGCGCTGGCATCTATAACCGCTCTGCCTGCAGCATTACGGCAACCGGTGATTACGCCGTGACAATCACGGGCAACTATGATGTCGTGACGGAGACGGATGATTCCGGCACGGAGACCGAGACCTCCCGGACGGCGGGCGACGTGTATGACTGGACGACATCGACGACCACCAGCCTGGCGCTGGCCAGAGACGTCTCCATCGGCAGGATCTATGTCGTGGAGGACCAGACCCTGACGCTGGAGAGCGCCCTGACTGGCAGTATCGGCTTCTACCTGCAGGTTGATGAGGACAATGGCGGGCATGCGCTTGCGGACGATGAGGAACTGGTCGTTGTAAAGGCGGGGGATGGCTATGCCCTCACCTATTCTGACCTGAACCATTTCTCCAGTGAGAACACGGCTTACCGCCTGGCGTTCGGTACGG
>JAJQFQ010000043.1 GCA_021201035.1 Clostridiales bacterium | reverse complement strand
AATCTGACTGCCCAGCGCACCAAATCCGGCATCCCGGCAGATCTGAGAGGCAAATTCCGCCACATAGGTGATTCCGATCATCTTAAGCAGTATTTTTATCATGGCGGAATCCAACTGTATATGCGCCCGGATATTTTGTACCGTCTCCACCACGCTTCCGAGTTTCTCTACAGACAAAATCAGGATCAGAAGAGCAGCGCCGATACTGATATAAAGCGCATATTCACTTTTCTGCTGCCGGAACATCAGCGCCAGTACAACGCCGCCCAGGCCGATCATGGCAATCCGTATCATAACCTCCCACCCATCTCACAGAGAAAACAAATCCCGAATTTCCTCAAACAAACTGTAAATATACGGAACAATCCAGAACAGCACGATGATCAGGCCGCCCAGACTGACAAGAAACGCATGTTCCTCACGACCGCTGTGTTTTAATACCTGTCCGATCACCGTCAC
The DNA here is from genome assembly GCA_021201035.1 of Clostridiales bacterium. Classification (GTDB taxonomy): domain Bacteria; phylum Bacillota; class Clostridia; order Lachnospirales; family Lachnospiraceae; genus Eubacterium_I. The sequence goes on along the minus strand of JAJQFQ010000043.1, from coordinate 6,023 downwards.
CAGAATACCGACCGCGGCAATCTTAAATAAAAGATTTACATCCATGCCCATCCTCCCTACAGAAGCACCAGTATCACCATCACACCGGCCGCAACAGCGAGATAACGATACAGTCGTTTTTTTTCGTCCAGACTTTTCTGTGCTTCCTGCAGTTTTTGTTCCAGACGCTGACGGCAATGATACAAATGATTCATCTGTGCCTCCACATCCAGATATCCGAGATTTTTTCCGGTATCCAGAAGAATGTCCAGTTCTTCCTCCGAGAGCATCAGCACCTTTTTATCCTTTCGGAACGCGCTACTCCATACGTTCTCCAGATTCTCATACTCTGATGAAACAAGCCTGTCAGCGATATGCCTCATCGTCTCCCCCGCCGGTCCGTGGTATTTCTTATCCATATTCCGAAACACTTCCGCCATTGTCAGCCGTTCATAACGGATCTCTCCGGCCAGAAGCTCAAGAATCTGAATCAGTGACAACAGAACATCTCTGTGATATTTCTGCCTTTCCGTGAGCGAAGCGGCATATCCAATGCACGCGGTCAGGACACAGACTGCACCGGCTGTTTTCAGCTGCATTCCTCCGAGCACACCCATCGCCCCATTTCATCAAACACCAGACCCATACGTTTTCCTCCCTCACATCTCAATTCTATGCAACGCGAAAACAGCTTTTTCTCCAGAAATTGCGCCCATCCGGGCTTGTCCCGGAGTTCCTCCAGATCCCGACAATGAACCGTTGCCAGAACCCTGCATCCGCAGCGCATGGCATACGTAAGTGCCCGCAGATCATCCTCACCCCCGATCTCATCCACTGCCAGAACCTCCGGCGACATGGTGCGTACCATCAGTATCATGCCCTCCGCCTTCGGACAGCCGTCCAAGACATCCGTCCGCAGCCCGACATCATTCTGCGGGATCCCGTGAATACTCCCCGCTATTTCCGATCTTTCATCGATCAGGCCGACCTTTTTTCCGCGAAATTCCTCCCAACCGTCGGAAATCAGGCGCACCAGATCCCTCAGAAGCGTCGTCTTCCCGATTCCCGGAGCAGACAGAATCAGCGTGTTTACAAATTCGTTATTCTGATGCAGATACGGAAAAATACCCGACGCACACCCTCTGCGCTCCGACGCAATCCGGATATTCAGATAAGAAATCGGATAAATTCTCCGGATACGCCCGTTTTCCGTGGAAACCTGCCCGCAGATGCCAATGCGGTGTCCGCCCTCCACCGTCAGAAATCCCTGACGCATTTCCTCCTCATACGCATAAAGAGAATAATTTGACATAAACGTACACATCTGATCCACATCTGCCCGTCCGATCCGGCAGCAGCCGGCATCTGCTTTATGCACTAATTTAGTTCCCCGCAGAAACAACTCGTCCCCTGCGGTCAGAAACATCAGATATTCATTGACACGCACACGTATTTCCTCCAGATCGCGCTCAAACACACCGCTTTTTTCAAGGCTTTCTCTCATATATATCGGAAACAGACGAATGATCCGCTGCATAGTTGTTGTCCTCCTTTTTTGCGGGTTATAGTTTAATATATGAAAAGCAAAGGAAAATAGAAGTATGAATTCAGACGCAGACTAAGGAATACTTTTCAGAATGAACACAGGTAAATACAAAAAAGACACCATCCGTTTTATAACACAGATGATGTCCCGACATATACGAAAACATAATACATTTCACGATTGTATACAACTTATGATAATGTTAAACTCAAAGAATCTGACCACTGTAAGCCTGCCGGGTATTTTTCTTCATCTGTTCCCTCATCGGGAGATACGCAGACAAAAATCCCCGCATCCTTTGTGATATAGAAACCATCCTTCACCGCCGTCTCCACGTATTCCCGAAATTCCTGATACCGCTCCAGCAAAAGCTCTTTCTGATTTCCGTGGCAGGACATGATATAGTCAATCAAAGGCTCCGCTTCATCAATCACGATAGCATCCGCATACCGACGGCACTCCACTCGCACAAAACACCGGCGCAATATCTCCTCTCCGTTCTCAAGACCGAATTTTTCATATAATTTCTCTCCGGAAAGCATTACCCGGCTGTCAAACCCCTGCGCCAGCTCTGTGACCTCGCGCATATGATTTCTGCCATAGGTACTGCATACAAAAACGCCGCCCGGCTTTAAAACCCGGCAGATTTCCCGGCAGACCCGCAGGATATCATCACAATAAAACAGCACATGGTTCGCAATCACCAGATCAACAGACGCATCCTTTGCAGCAATCTGATGAGCCGGAAACACCCGCCAGGAAAAACGTCTGTCTCCGGCCCCGATATTTCTGCGGGCGTCGCGCAGCATTCCGTCCGACGCATCGGAAAGCAGAATGTCCGCATCCCGCGGCAGCTTCCGGCGATTCTCCGTCCATAATGCCCCGTCACCACAGCCGATTTCAAGAATGCTCATCCCGCTTCGTATGCCGCACTGATCATAAATCCAGGGAAACCATCCCGTCTTATTCCGCGAATAATCACGATGGAGCCGAATACGTGCGGATATGTTCCCTGCATCCAGATATTGGGTTTTCAGACTTTTCTCCATAGCAGTCAGATGAATCAGCTCCAGCATACGGCTCCAGTCGATCTGATGGTTCTCCTCAAGCGCTGATACCGTACTCTCAATCGCCTGTTCCACCAGCTGCATCTGCTCAATCCGATCCTGCACCAGTTTTTTCTGCAGCTGCAGAGAATGCCGCAGATAGCGGTCATCCGGATCATCAATCAGCATCTCTCGAATATCATCCAGAGAAAATCCCAGATACTTGAGCAGTAATATCTGCTGCAGCCGGGCCAGATCGCGATCCGTGTAGAAACGGGCACCGGCATCACTCAAATAAGACGGTTTTAAAATATTCTGTTTGTCATAATAGCGGATTGTGCGAACGGTCACACCGGCCAAACGCGCGAATTCGCCGGAGGAATAATAGCCTTCCCGTTTCATAAACATCTACCCAAATAATAAAATAGCAAACTGTTTCGCCAATGGTTTCGATGTAATCTTATACTTCCGATAAATTTTCATTCTTTTCAGTTTCGGACACTTGTGAATCACAGCATACGCTGCAGCAGCAGAATCCGGTTCTACCTGAAATGTGTCTGTCAGCGCTTCCGCCTGTTTCCTCATCATTTCAAGAGAATGCTTCATATCACGTCTGTGAAACAGAATCTTCCTGATATACCATGCCAGATCAATTTTTTTAGCCCCGGTATCATTCTCATCATGCTGCCTGTACAAAATGGTTGCTTCGTCCAAATAGTGCAAAACTCCAAACTGAGCAGCGATTAAAGCCGCCCACCAGTCATGCATGACAATCTTTTCCCTGTCCTTCAGCAACAGGATCATATCCCGCAGCTGCCGGTTGATCATCATGGTGCATCCTGTCACAACATTCTGAACCAGCACATGATTGATTCGGGCATCCCTGCAATTCAGTTTTTGATATTGATCCATACTCTCGGAGATGACATGCAAAGATTCATCCACAATTTTCAGATCCGTATAGACCAGACACGGTATATCTGTTTCTTGTTCCGCCAATCTCATTTCCCGCAGTGTTTTTTCGATTTTATCCGCCAGCCAGACATCATCCTGATCACAGCACATATACAGAGGAGCCTCCACGCTGCCAAACAGGTAAAAAAAATTGTCTTTCGCACTTCCTGTTGCCTCCCCGTCCAGAAGAATAAAACGTTCCGGATATCGATGCGCATATTGTTCCAGAATCATCGGTGTACGATCTGACGAACCGTCATCATGAATATAAGCTGTCCAGTCTGTATAAGTCTGTGAAAGCAGGGAATCTAACTGCTCCGCAAGATATTTTTCACCGTTATAAACAGCTATCAGAACAGCTACATTTGAAGTATGAAATATATTCACAAAGTTCCTCCGTTTTCTGATTTAATAAATCAATCCATATGATTCGAGCGACAAAAGGGTATGATACTACGGACCCCAAGGTCAGAAATACGGATGAGAGCATCCGATTTCTGACCTTTTGTCCCTTGTATCATCCATATTCAGCGAAAAATCTATGTTCCGCGGTGCCAGGTTCGGATTATAAAACGGGTCATACTGATAGAAATTCGGGTGCATCTCATACAGTTTTCCGCGTTCTCTTGCCAGTCTCTCCATTTTTTTCTGATCCAGAAAATCTAATCCGCGGCTGACCGATTCATGATGCAAAAGCACCGCATCATTTCGCATGACATTGTAATAGCCCTTCTCAGCCAAACGGAAGCAAAAATCCACATCATTATAAGCAATCGGCAATTCTTCACAAAAACCGTGAACTTCCTCAAACTTCTTCTTTTTAACCAGAAGACACGCGCCTGTTACGGCAAGATAATTGTAATCCAGCCGATTTCTGCCAAAATAATATACCTTTTTGTCACTGAATCCTGTCAGTGCGTGACTCGGACCGCACTCCAGATTCAGAACACCGATATGCTGTATCATTTCCCGATCCGGATACAGAAGCTTGGCACCTACCGCTCCCGTATGCTCCAGGAAAGCCTGTCCTGCCATACGCTTCAGCCACTTCGCATCGATCACCTCTGTATCATCATTCAAAAACAGCAGATAATCTCCGTCAGCCGCTCTGCTTCCTATATTGCACATATGGGAAAAATTAAACGTTTCCTTCTGATACAGATAAGTCATATGATATTGATCGGAAAGCTGCCTGTATCTGACCCTGTTCTCATCCGTACTGCCATTATCCACGAGAATAATCTCAAAATCAGGATAATCCGTCAATTCATGAAAGGAAGACAGACACCGGCTCAGTATCTCATAATTATCCTTCGATGGTATAATCACACTGATCTTCGGCCAGACATCAGGCAAATAGTTGACGCGAAACTGATGTAAATCCTCAATCAGTTCCACTTCTCCCGGCAAGCCTCTGCGGACCAGCGCATCCTCTTTCGTCTTCTTCACAGCTTCCAGAACATAAGGCTTGGCCTGCTGCGACCCGGCCGTTGACTTCTCTCTCTCACGCCAATGATACAGAACCTTCGGGATATGAGCGATTCGATCTGTCTTTTCCGTAAATCGCAATGTAAAATCATAATCCTGTGCGCCCTCCGCTTCCGTTCGAAGTCCGCCGATCTCCACCGAGATTGATCTCCGATATACACCCAGATGACCGGTATACATATGCGTCATCAGCGTATCTGGCGCCCAGTCGGATTTAAAGTAGGGCATATAAATTTTTTTCCCGCCATCATCCGTCTTATCCTCATCACTGTAAATGAAATCCAGTTTCGGATTTTCATTCAGCAGTTTTACCACTTCATACAAAGCATCGGGTGTCAGTATGTCATCACAATCCAGAAAGGCGATAAATTCTCCCGTCGCCAATTCCAGCGCGGAGTTCGTGGCTCTGGAAATATGACCATTCTCACTCCGGTAGACAATCCTGACCTGCGGGTGACTCTCATATCTGCGCAATGTGTCCCGAACATTCTCCCACGCAGAGCAATCATCCGCCATACAAAGCTCCCAATTGGAATACGTCTGATTCAGCACAGATTCGATACAGGGAATGAGATGCCTGTCCGGCACATTATAAACCGGAACCAGAATAGAAATCATCGGTTCATATGCCAGTTTTTCCTTTCTCTGACGATCCAGTTCTGTTTTTTCCGGTCTGTGATTTTTTCTAAACACATCGTAAGAATTAGTCATCGGCAGCTTGCACCATATTCTTTCAAATGTATTTCTTATTCCATACATTTTACAGTAAACAATTGCTTTTCTGATTAAGATCCATATATGTTTCAGTTTCGACATACTGTTCTCCATTAAGTAATCAGCATTTACATGTCTTATATTCATATAAACTTTTATCTCATGCAATTGTATACTATAAAACATCTGCGCCCTTTTTTCAAGAGCGCAGATGTTTATAAAACTTAATTTGATTTTTTAATCACGGACGTTTGACAGTTGCATAGAGTAAAAATCAGTTGCAGACCGCATAAAGT
>JAJQFQ010000084.1 GCA_021201035.1 Clostridiales bacterium | reverse complement strand
TGCGGAACAATCCGTAGGTATCATAGGGGTCAAATACTTTTGACCCCAACATCATCTGATGAAAGATTTGAATCGGATGAAATGATCAGGCGGCGCATGTCCCGGTGGTTTTCGGGGCATGCGCCGCCATTGTTACTATACAGGGAATCTTGACGTCTGATTCTCAGGTATAAAGATGAACGAGTATTTTGTCAATCGTAAGATGAGATTTTGCGGATCCGGTTCTCATAAGAAACGTTTACTATGCCGGCATCGTCAGCGACAGTGAAAAGATAAATTCCGTACCGACGCCTTCTGTGCTGATTACATTGATGTTTTCGTGGTGTGCGTGAATGATTTCCTTTACGATTGCCAGGCCGAGGCCGGTCCCCCGTTTGTCCTTGCCGCGGGACAGATCTGTTTTGTAAAATCGTTCCCAGATCTTGTTCAGGCTGTCCCTGGGGATGCCGATGCCGGAATCCTTGATGGATGTGAAGGCTTTTCCGTTTTTCGTGGTTGTCTCAATGACAATTTCTGAGTTCTCGTGGCTGAATTTGACGGCATTGTCGATCAGATTATGGAGCACCTGCTCAATTTTTGCCATGTCAGCCTTTACATAAAGAAATTCTCCATATAGTTTCAGTGAAAAAGCAATATTTTTATCCTGAACCCGTCCTTCGAAGGTGAGGATGGTCTGCCGGATGACTTCGTTCAGGTCAAAGGTGCTGTAGTCTATGTAGGCGCCCTTTGCGCTGTATTTATTCAGGTCTAACAGGCTCTGAGTAAGCTTTTCAAGACGTTCTGTTTCAGAAACAATGATGTTCAGATATTTTCCCTGCAGTTCAACAGGAATGGTGCCGTCCACGATCGCTTCCGCATACCCTTTAATGGACGTCAGCGGGGAACGAAAATCATGCGAGACATTTGAAACGAATTTGCGCTGATCCTCTTCGAGGGAACTAAGCTCCAACGCCATTCCACTCATGACGTCCGAGATAAATCCGAGTTCATCCTGCGCGTGGTTGGGTACGGCAATTTCATAATCGCCGTCTGCGTAAGCAGCGGCCTGTCCGACAATCCGGTGGATGGTGCGATATATGCTGCATATATAGACAAACAGGATGAGCAGTGCGGCGATGCACACAATGATGTAGATCAGGTAATAGCCGGTTGAAAAATATTCTTTCAGATCGGAAAGCGTGAGCGTCACCCGCAGAAAGGACAGATGCCGTCTTGATGTAAAATAGGAAGTGCCGATGAATCCGATGACACAAAACAGAATATAGGCTACAATGACGCGGCGCAGCAGTTTTCTTTTCATGGTGTTCTCCTGTGGCTCAGTGCATTTTATCATGGTTCGTCAGACTTTTGGCGCTGATTAGAACCTTGATGTCAGATGCTGTTAGGAATGCATCCTGTCATGGTTGCATAAAAAACCGATATCCGAGTAGTAACGAGTGATTGCAGGATGCAGAGTTATCGTGTCTCGAATTTATATCCGATGCCCCACACGGTGCCGATGCCCCAGTGCTCGTGGTCTTTGATTTTTTCCCTCAGCCGTTTCACATGGACATCCACGGTTCTGGTGTCGCCCAGATATTCGTATCCCCAGATGTTATCCAGCAGCTGTTCACGGGTGAATACCTGATTGGGAGAGGAAGCCAGAAAATACAAAAGCTCCAGCTCCTTGGGCGGCATATCGATGACCTGATTACGATATAAGACGGAATAGTTGGTCAGGTTGACGACCAGATCGGGGTATTCGACGCATTTAATTTCGTTTTCCGGTTTTGCAGGGACGGTTTGCTGATAGCGGCGGAGAACTGCTTTGACCCGTGCTACCATCTCCTTGGAATCGAAAGGCTTGATCATGTAGTCATCAGCTCCGAGTTCTAATCCCAGTACCTTGTCGAAAACCTCTCCTTTAGCTGACAGCATGATGATGGGCGTGTTGGAGTGTGTGCGTATTTCACGGCAGACCTGATAACCGTCCATGCCGGGGAGCATCAGATCCAACAGAATCAGATTCGGGCGGTAGTTTTTGAATTCTTCCAGGGCGGATTCTCCGTCGGATACTATGCGGGTGTCATAGCATTCTTTGATGAGATACAGGGAGATAAGCTCCGCGATGTTCTCGTCGTCATCCACGATTAAAATTTTCTGTTTTGTGCTCATAAAAGATTCTCCTGTTGATTTATGATTGTTTTCGTTTGGCTAGCTGAAGGTGACAATCGTAACCCCGGCGTCCCCTTCGCCGAACTCACCGAGATGATAATCGGCGACATAGCTCTGGCGTTTTAAGTGGCTGTGAACGGCGTTTCGAAGAGCGCCGGTTCCTTTACCGTGGACAATGCGGACACTGTTCAGGTGAGCCAGATAAGCGTCGTCCAGATATTTATCTAAAGCAGGTATTGCCTCTGCCGTCGTCATACCGATCAGGTTGAGCTCCGGTGAGACAGAGAGGGATTTTGACATCTTCAGTCTGCCGGCGTCCGTTTTGGGGGCACGTGTGCGGGTCGGGTTTTCATCCTCAATCAGAACCAGATCTTTGATGTTGACCTGATAACGCAGGATGCCCATCTGTACGGAGAGGTTTCCTTTGGCGTCCGGCAGGGTGTGTACGGTTCCCTTCATGTTCATGCTCAGCACTTTGACGGTGTCTCCCTTGCGGAGCTGTTTGGGAACATTCGTGTTTTTGATTGTTTTTTTCGGAATGGCAGCTTTTTGCTGTGCCTTTTCCATTTTTTTGCGGACTTTTTCGCGTTCCTTTTCCATCTGGGCGGCATTGATGTTTTCTTTGCCGAATTTATGAAAATTGCGGATGGTTTCGTCCGCTACGTCTTTGGCTTCTTTTAAAATGGCGGCCGCCTGTTCGCTGGCTTCGCGCAGGAGCTTGGCGCGTCCCTGGTTTAATTTTTCCTGTTTTGCTTCCAACTGTTTTTTCAGGGATTCAATCTCGGTTTTTGTCTGGTTGATCTGTGCCTGCTCCTGTTGAACGGCGCGGCGGCTTGCCTCCAGATCCGCAATGACGTCTTCGAAGTTTTCGCTTTCCTGAGAAATGCGTGAGCGGGCATCGTCAATCAGCTTTGTTGACAGGCCGAGTTTTTGTGAGATGGCGAAAGCGTTGCTCTTCCCGGGGATGCCGGTCAGCAGGCGGTAGGTGGGACTTAACGTCTCTACGTCGAATTCGCAGCTGGCATTTTCCACGTCTTCCGTGGAGAGAGCATAAAGCTTCATCTCGCTGTAGTGTGTCGTGCACATGGTGCGGATGCCCCTTTTCCGAAGCTGATCCAGAATCGAGATGGCCAGAGCGGCGCCTTCGACCGGATCTGTACCGGCACAGATCTCATCGAAAAGCACCAGGCTTTGGCGATTTGCCTTTTTCAGAATGGAGACAATATTCGTCATATGGGAGGAGAAGGTGCTCAGGCTTTGTTCAATGCTCTGCTCGTCCCCGATATCTGCGTAAACCTGTTTGAAAATAGCGAGTTCACAGCGGTCACCCGCAGGGATATGGAGACCGGACTGACCCATCAGCGTCAGCAGTCCGAGCGTTTTTAAGGATACAGTCTTGCCTCCGGTGTTCGGTCCGGTGACAATGAGCAGGTGGAAGTTTTCGCCGAGTCGGATATCTATGGGAACAACTTTTTTCTTATCTAATAAAGGGTGACGTCCTTTGCGGATGTTGATTCTGCCTTCTGTGTTAAACGTGGGGAGCATGGCATTCTGAAGCTTTGCCAGTTTTGCGCGGGCAAAGATGAAATCCAGCTCCGTGAGCATCCGGTAGTTCTGCATAATCTCCGGGATATGTTCCGCGGTGAGACTGCTTAAGGTTGCCAGAATCGCGTCAATCTCTTCTTTTTCTTTTAAGAAGGCTTCCTTCAGATCGTTGTTCAGCCTGACGACCGACATCGGTTCGATAAACAGCGTGGAGCCGCTGGCAGACTGGTCGTGGATCATGCCGGGTACCTGATTCTTGCACTCGGCTTTCACGGGCAGGCAATAGCGGTCGCCGCGCATGGTGATGATCGCGTCCTGCAGACAGGTGCGCATGGAGGCACTGTTTAAGAGTCGGTTCATGGCCTCATGGATGCGGTCGTTGATGCCGCGGATTTTCCGGCGGATGCTGTGAAGCGCAGGGCTTGCTTCGTCGCTGACTTCGTCTGAACCGGGGATGCAGCGGGTGATCTCTTCTCTCAGCGGTGTGAGCGGTTCGAGGGAGGCGAACATCCCGTCCAGAGAGTCTGCGGAGTTTTCCTTTCGCAGATTGTCTGAGTGAGCTTCGGAATCAGCGGCCATATTCCTATCAGAAGGAGAATGCATACTCTCCCGTGGTTCCCGTGAGTAGGTTTTTGCCCTTCTGGTTACCTCGAGCAGGCTGCTGATCATAAGAAGTTCATCCATGTTCAGCGCACCGCCAACTTCCAGACGCTTCATCTGAAAACCGGGATTCTTCAGACCGCGGAAGGAGAGCTCCCCTTTGCGGAAAATCCGTTCCAGCGCGTCTTTCGTCTCTGTCTGTGCGCGGATGATTTTGTCATGGTCGGTCATTGGGTGGATATTCTCGCATAATGTCCGGCCGGAGTCCGAGGTGGCCTGATCGGCCAGAAGCGCGATGATTTTATCATATTCTAAAATTCGTAATGCTTTTTGATTCATATGTTTTCCCTGTTTTGTATTTATTGGATCAGGAGATTCGTCGTGCTCAGTATAGCACAAAACCTTACGGAATGGAAGAATTAGCGTTGTCATGCATTTTATCGAATTTGATACAGTAGTTCGGCATATTTGTGAAATAAAATAAATTAACAGTTGCGTTGCAGTGAAAAAAACCGTATAATATTCCAGATTGATTTTTGTTAAAAGATTCCGTGTTATGCGGTACATAGTATTCGGGACAGGGAAAGGATGAAGTATGAGATATATAGAATCGCTGAGAGAGGGCGAACGCATTTCGGAGGTTTATCTGTGCAAACAGAAGCAGACGTTTCTGACGAAGGCGGGGAAGCCTTATGATTCTCTGGTTTTACAGGACCGGACGGGGACACTGGACGCGAAGATATGGGATGTGAATTCGAACGGCATTGAGGATTTCCAGGCATTGGATTATGTCTATGTGATGGGCGATGTGACCAGTTTTCAGGGAAACCTGCAGCTGAATGTCCGGCGCGTCCGGCGCGTGGAGGACAGCCAGATTAACGCGGCGGATTATCTGCCGACCAGTGAGAATGATATTCCGGAGATGTACCGGCAGCTCACGGCTTATATCGGGCAGGTGAAGAATTCGTATTTGAAACAGTTGGCGGAATCTTTTTTCAATGATGAGGATTTTGCGAAGCGCTTTCAGTTTCACTCGGCGGCAAAAAGCGTGCATCACGGATTTGTGGGCGGGCTGTTGGAGCACACGCTGCATGTGACGCAGATCTGTGATTTTTATTGCAAGATGTATCCGATGCTGAACCGCGATTTGCTGCTGTGCGCAGCAATGTTCCACGATATCGGAAAACTGACAGAGTTGTCTACATTCCCGGCGAATGATTATACGGATGACGGCCAGCTTCTGGGACATATCGTGATCGGGAGCATGGAAATTCAGAAGCATATTGACGCGATTGACGGATTCCCGAAGCGGACGGCGTCTGAATTGCTCCATTGTATCCTGGCACATCACGGAGAGCTGGAATTCGGATCGCCGAAGAAACCGGCGTTGGCGGAGGCGCTGGCTCTGAATTTTGCGGATAACGCGGACGCGAAGCTGGAGACGATGAAGGAAGCGTTGGCATCGGTGCCGGCCGGCAATCTGGAATGGCAGGGATATAACCGACTGTTTGAGTCGAATATCCGGAGGACGGAAAGCTGTGAAAAAGAATGATGAATTTATCATAGATATTGAGGATATGAGCGTAGACGGCGCCGGTATCGGGAAGTATGAGGGCATGACTTTCTTTGTGAAGGATGCGCTGATCGGGGATCGGGCGCGTGTGCGCGCTGTGAAGCTGAAAAAGACCTGGGGGTATGCCCGGATGATGGAGCTTTTAAGTCCCTCTCCGGATCGGGCGGAGCCGCCGTGCCCTTATCATCGTCAATGCGGCGGCTGCCAGATTCAGGCGCTTTCCTATGAAAAACAGCTGGAGTTCAAACAGCGGAAGGTGGAGAATAATCTGTGTAGGATCGGCGGTTTTGATGAGATTCCTATGGAGCCGATCGTTGGGATGGAGAATCCGTTTCATTATCGGAATAAATCGCAGTATCCGGTGGGAACGGATAAAAACGGGGCGATCATTACCGGATTTTATGCCGGTCGGACGCATCAGATTATTCCGAACCGGGACTGTGCGCTGGGCGTACCGGTGAACCGCGAGATACTGGATATTGTGATTTCGCATATGGAGCGGTATCATGTGAGTGCCTACGATGAGATAACGGGACAGGGGCTTGTCCGTCATGTGCTGATCCGGTATGGTTTTCGCACGAAGGAGATTATGGTCTGCCTGATCATCAACGGAACA
>JAJQFQ010000165.1 GCA_021201035.1 Clostridiales bacterium | reverse complement strand
ATATATGATTTTGGGATATATGCTATGAAAAATAAACCCGTACAAAAAGACAGATACATACCCGAACAAAAACAAAAATGATCACCCCTGAAATACTGGTCGCATACATCAGCCGGTTCGCCCGCGGAATATCCTCCGTCTCCACCGGCCGCAGATCATCCCCGATCGTCGGTTTCTCATGCCTTTCTCCGAAATACCAGGCGTCACCCGCCAGCTGCACGCCCAGGGCACCCGCCATCACCGCCTCTGTCTGCGCGGAATTCGGACTGGCATGGTTTCGACGGTCACGCCGCCAGATCATCCGAGCATTTTTTGCATTCCGGCATCGCGGCAGGAAAAATGCCGCACCGATCATCAGCAGCGCCGACAGCCGTGCAGGCAGAAAATTCAGGGCATCATCCAGTTTTGCCGCTGCCGTCCCGAAATGACGATACCGCTCATTTTTATAGCCCACCATGGAATCCATTGTATTGACAGCCTTATAAAAATATCCGAGCACGGGCCCGCCGATCACCAGAAAAAACAGCGGTGCGATCACACCGTCGGAGGTATTCTCCGCCACTGTCTCCACGGCAGCCTTAACCACACCGGTTTCATCAAGCCTGTCCGTATCCCTCCCGACGATCATAGAAACAGCATTGCGCCCGGCTTCCAGGCCATCCTTCTTTAACGCCGCGTATACTTTCATGCTCTCCACCCGCAAAGACTTCGTCGCAAGAATGGTATAACACATCCAGGACTGAACTGCCAGACCCAAAATCCAATGCAGGTGATAACAGAGAAGCAAAACACCTGATGAAAGTGCCGCGGAACAAAATAAAACCATCAAAACCAGAATCATACCGGCCGCAAAATCCGCTGCAGGATGTTCCCCCCGATCGTTATCCAGATGAAATACTCTGCGCAGCATCTTTTCAAAAACAGAAATCATATTTCCGATCAGGCAGACCGGATGCCAGAGGTTATGCGGATCGCCGAAGATCAGATCGGCGATATATCCGATCACAACGGACGGAAGCAGAAAATTCATATATAAAACAAAAGCTGTATGCAGCCACATCTCTCTGTCCTATCTTCCAAAAGTCAATAAACGCCTGCCGAATTATGATATATCCCCTGAACATCACCGGACAAAGGATAAGCACATAATATCCAAACATTTAAAATATAATATACGGTATAATTTAAAAAACAGGCAATAAAAATTACCGGGGTCAGGCCTCGGTAATTTTTGATAAACAATATAAAATTTTTATAAACCTCTCGCCGCAGATCTGCCTTTTTCCTGATAAATCCTGCCCTCTGCAAGATCGTCCATATCCTACAGCTGACAACTCTCGCAGTCCGGCTTTTCCCTAAACATCGCCGGATCATAATCGATCCCGTTCTTATCATAATAATCCTTCACAGCTGCCTTCACGGCCTCCTCCGCCAGCACGGAGCAGTGAATCTTATGTGTCGGAAGGCCGTCCAGCGCCTCGACCACGGCGCGGTTGGAAAGCTCCAGCGCCTCACTGACTTTCTTTCCCTTGATCAACTCCGTTGCCATCGAACTGGTCGCGATAGCGGAACCGCAGCCGAAGGTATTGAATTTACAATCCGTGATGACCTGATTGTCATCGATTTTCAGATACATCTTCATAATGTCGCCGCATTTCGCGTTGCCTACCTCGCCGACGCCGTCGGCATCCTCTATCTTTCCGACATTGCGCGGATTCTGAAAATGATCCATCACTTTTTCACTATATAACATGCTTTGTCTCTCCTTTCTCAAGGCTCTCCCATACCGGAGACATATTTCTCAGATATTCGATCACGCCGGGCAGTTCTCTGATCACATACTCAACCTCTTCCATCGTATTGTACTCCGAAAGCGTCAGACGCAGGGAACCGTGCGCGATCTCATGCGGCAGTCCGATCGCCAGAAGCACATGAGACGGATCCAGAGACCTGGATGTGCAGGCGGAACCGGAGGAAGCCTCGATTCCCTTCATATCCAAAAGCAGTAACAGCGACTCACCCTCAACACCCTCAAAACAGAAATTCACATTGCCGGGCAAGCGCTTCGTCGGATGTCCGTTCAGCTTCGAATGCGGAATCTGAGAGAGACCCTCAATCAGACGGTCCCGCATCGCCGAAACCTTTGCCTCATTCTCCTCTCTATGAGAAAGTATGTCTTTCAAGGCCGCCGCCATCCCGATGATGGCCGGGATATTCTCCGTGCCGGCGCGTTTTCCCCGCTCCTGAGCACCTCCCTCGATGAGGTTGGAAAGAATAACACCTCTCTTCGCATACAGGCATCCCACACCCTTCGGTCCGTGGAACTTGTGTGCGGACAGGGAAAGCAGGTCGATATTCTGCTCATTTACATCGATGTCGAGGTGACCGACAGCCTGTACCGCATCTGTATGGAAAAGAACGTTCTTTTCCCTGCAGATGGCTCCAATCTCAGCAATGGGCTGAATGCTGCCGATCTCATTGTTCGCGTACATCACGGTCACCAGACAGGTGTCCGGACGGATCGCCGCCTTGAGCTCATCAAGACAGACCATACCCTCCTCGTGGACATCCAGATAGGTAACCTCGTAGCCTTCCTTCTCCAGCTTCTGCAGCGTATGCAGCACCGCGTGATGCTCAAAGGCAGTGGATACGATATGTTTTTTATTCCTCTTCGCGCCCCATTTCGCAACGGAAATGATGGCCTGATTGTCCGCCTCACTGCCGCCGGAGGTGAAAATAATCTCCCTCGGCTGTGCGCCGAGACAGTCTGCAATCTCTGTTCTCGCCTGTTCCAGCTTCTCTTTGGCCAGCTGGCCGGCGGTATGAAGGCTGGAAGCGTTCGCGTAAGTGTCCTGCAATGCGGGTATCATGGCATCGAGCGCCGCCCGGCTCATCGCAGTCGTCGCCGCGTTGTCAAAATATACATTCATATGCTTGTCTCCTTTATTTAAGCATGATTTTGCCGTGCTCGCTTAAATCATATTTTTTCTATATGATTTTGAGTCGAATGTAACTATAGCATTCTATTCCCTGTATGTCAATAGGATTAGGGGAATTTAAATCCCTGTATTTTCGCAGGGTTTTACCGAAACTTCCTTTAAACGCATTTTTTTAATAATTCTTGTGCAAACCTGAAACTTTTTCAAGGGATTTTTTAACAAAACGGCAACTTTTTCAAAGGACTTTTCGCGCATGGCAGAAGCTTTTTCAAGGAACTTTGACATCAACCTGTTAAAATCTCACCGTAATCGTGGTTCCCTTTCCTACCTCACTCTCTAAAAACAGATCCGCGTCATGCAGCTCGACAATATGCTTCACGATCGCCAGACCCAGGCCGGTTCCGCCTGTCTCCTTGGAGCGGCTCTTATCCACCCGGAAAAACCGTTCAAACACCCGCTCCTGCATATCCTTCGGGATACCGATCCCCGTATCCGAAACGGTCAGAACAGGCTGGTCATTTTCTTTATACACCCGAACGTCCACCCGGCCGCCCTCGTTGTTATAGCGGATCGCATTCTGACAGAGATTATCGATCAGTTCCATGATCATGGATTTGCAGCCGCGCATCATACACGATTCTCCCTGCAGCGTCAGACTGATATTCCTCCGTGCGGCATTCAGTTTCAATAATTCCATCATGCCCTGCGCCGTCTCATAGAGATCCATCGGTTCAAACAGAAAACGCTCATCCTCCCCGCTGTCCAGTTCCGAGAGGCGGATGATATCATTGATCAGCGTCAACAGTCGTTCGGCATTCTGTCGGATCTGCTCCGCGAACCGCGTCTCCTGCTCCTCATCCACCATATGATTCTCAATCAGTTCCGCATAGCCCGAGATCGCGGTCAGCGGCGTCTTCAGTTCGTGGGAAACATTGGCGGTAAAATCCTGACGGCTTCGCGCAGCGGAAAGAATATTCTCATGCTGCTGCCGAATCGTATTTACAAAAGGCACCAGTTCCTTGTACACGGGCGTGCGGGCAGCATCCCCGATATTCTCCGCCATCTGATCAATCGGCGCCAGAAGCTTCCGGGTCAGAAAATGCGACATCAGAACGCAGCAGGCAATGATGATCGCAGCAACCAGAATAATCACCGGAAAAACAGTCATAAAAACGTTGAAAATACTGCGCACATCCGTTGCCAGCCGGAGTACGGACCCATCATCCAGCAAAACCGCGTAATATACGGTTGTAATATTCATGGTATCTGAATTACGGACGCTCTCGCCCTCTCCCGTCGCCAGTGCATCCGCAATCTCCGGACGGTCTGAGTGATTTTCCAGTTCAGCGGTATCCGCGTCGTTATCGTACAACACCTCACCGTCCGCGGAAACCCAGGTAATGCGCAGCGCTTTGTCCTCTCCGAAAACAGCTTCCAGATTCGCCAGACCATTATCCTCTTCCGTGTTTTCATTCTGCACAAAAAGTCCGGTCGCCTTCAGAATGCCGGCATTGACGCGCAGATCATTTTTTACCTGCTTCTGAAACAGGCCGTAAAAAACAAAGGTCACACAGAGCATTGTCGCAATCACGGCCGCAATGGACATGGCGATCAGGCGGAAATTTATTTTTTTCTTCATAAGGCTCCTCCTTTGCGCATTCCTCACAAGCATGCTTACAGGATGTGTCCCTTTACGTTTGTTCGCACAATCATCCTCATCATCCATGCGCAATCCGCCTGCTTTACAGACTTTTTAGTCTATCACATACCCCACATTCCTTACCGTCCGGATTCTGCTGTCGGCATCGCCGAGCTTCTGACGCAATGTTTTTATATGCATATCCACTGTCCGGGACTCTCCCTCAAACTCCGTCCCCCAGACCTGACGCATGATCGCCTCTCTGGAGAGCACGACACTCGGATTTGTCATGAGATAGCGCAGCAGCTCATACTCCTTGAACGTAAGCTCAAGCTGGCGGTCGTCCACAAACACAAGATGCCGGTCATGATCGATCATGATATTGCCAAGCTGCAGCACCTTCGGCTCCCTGGATTCGGTACGCCGCAGCAGCACTTTTACGCGGGTAATCAGTTCCATGATGGAAAACGGCTTTTTGATATAATCATCCGCACCGTCATCCAGCCCGCGGATCATGTCCATCTCCGTCGCCTTCGCCGTCACCATAATCACCGGCAAACGTTTTGTCGCCGGATTTGACCTGAGCTTCTTCAGTATATCATATCCGTTTTCATCCGGCAGCATAATATCCAAAAGAACCAGATCCGGAATGATCTCATCCAGTTTTTTATAAAAATCCTTCGCCTTTTCAAAAGCGCAGACCATATAATTGCTGTTCTTTAACGCGATTGCCTCAATTTCGCGGATACTGCTGTCATCTTCCACTATATAAATTAATGCCATTTTTTTCACTCACCTTTGCCTGAATGCGTCCTGTTCATTTTCAGAATATCCATCACCTTTTCGGATTGCCTGGATCCGGTCACAGTGACAAACTACCTGTCTTTTTTTCTTTTTGTTTTCTTTTTTAAAGATTTGTCTTCTTTATATTTTTTAGAAACTGCGTTCTTTTTCTTATCCGTTTTATCTGTCTCCCCGGATTTCTTTTTTCTGGATTTCTTGTTTGTATCGGACTTATTCTTTTTCTTTGAAATTCCTGTTAATGCATCCTGTTCCGTGTTGTCTGGCAGATTTCCTGATTCATTCATACTCTCATTTTCCTGCTGTTCTACGGATAAATCAAGATTCATTTTCTCCGGAAGGACATATTTTTCCCGAATCCTGCGATAATCCTCGCGGAACAGGATTCTCTCCTCCTCCGGTATTTTATCTGCTGACTCCGCTTCATCTGTGCTGTACACCCGCACCATGCAGGCTCCGATATAGGAACAATGATCCAGAACATGTTCAAAACCAGTGATCACATCCTCCAGAATCAGACCGGCTTCCATGGAACATCTGCCCGCGCGCAGCCGGTCTACATGCCGCTGCCTCAGTTCAACGCTCATCTCATCGATTGCTTCTTCAAACGCCTCAATCTGCTTTGCCATTGTCAGATTATTGTTTTGAAATGCCAGCGTCGTATGGGCAACCACATCTTTCACGGCTTTCGAGTACACCATCAGTTCTTCCATGCCATGATCCGTTATCTCTATGTCATTGCGATACATATCCGCCGCCGAATATCCGATGGACGCCGCATGATCCGCCATACGCTCAAAATCACGGATACACTGCAGCATAATCGATACTTCCCGGCTGTCAGCCAGGGAAAGTGCTCGACCGCTCACTTTCATCAGATATTCGCTCAGTGCTTCCTCATAGTCCTCAGTCTTCTGTTCCAGCTGTCGAATCTGCGTCTCCTGTTCCTCAGAATAATCCTTCAGCAGACTGATCGCACACGAAAGAGCTTCTTCAGTCAGTTCAGCCATTCTAACCGTCGTATCCATACATATTTTCACCGCAAATCCGGGTTTTTCCAGAAAACGGTCATCCAGAACAGACAGTGCGTCCGGTTTCCGGTCGGCTGCTTCTCTCTGATC
>JAJQFQ010000144.1 GCA_021201035.1 Clostridiales bacterium | reverse complement strand
GATGAGTACAGCTTCACGGAGGAGAATGTCGAGACGATCCTGCAGGATGAGATCGGGAAAGTGTTTGTAAAAGTGCTGGAGGACGCAGGGGTTTATAAGTGCACGCCGGAGGGAAGAGAAGCTTTTGACCGGTTCCTTGCGGTTTTGTAGTGGAAGCATTATCGATTAAGGTTTTTATGAGGAGGGGAATATGACCATATTGGTAACAGGCGGAGCCGGTTACATCGGCAGCCATACATGTGTAGAGTTGTTAAATGCGGACTATGAAGTGATTGTCGTCGACAACCTTTATAATTCCAGTGAGAAAGCACTGGATCGTGTACAGCAGATTACGGGGAAGACATTGAAGTTTTACGAAGCGGATATTTTAGACCGCGATGCGATGACGAAGGCATTTGAGGATAATCAGATTGATGCGGTCATTCATTTTGCAGGTCTGAAGGCTGTGGGAGAGTCTGTGGTAAAGCCGATCGAGTATTACCATAATAATATCGGCGGTACGCTGGTTCTTACGGATGTGATGCGCAGTCACGGCTGCAAGAATATTATCTTCAGTTCTTCCGCAACGGTTTACGGTGATCCGGCGATGATTCCGATCACGGAGGAGTGCCCGAAGGGTACCTGCACCAATCCGTACGGCTGGACGAAGAGCATGCTGGAACAGGTGCTGACGGATATTCACACCTCTGATCCGGAGTGGAATGTGGTATTGCTTCGCTACTTTAATCCGATTGGTGCTCACAAGAGCGGTCTGATCGGAGAGGACCCGAAGGGAATTCCGAATAACCTGCTTCCCTACGTGGCGCAGGTGGCGATCGGAAAGCTGGAGTGTCTGGGTGTGTTCGGTGATGATTATGATACGCCGGACGGGACGGGCGTACGTGATTATATTCATGTCGTTGACCTGGCGGTCGGTCATGTGAAAGCCATCGAGAAGCTGGCGGATAATGAAGGTGTATCTATTTATAATCTGGGCACGGGGAACGGTTACAGCGTGCTGCAGGTGGTGCATGCTTTTGAAAAAGCGTGCGGCCATGCCATCAACTATCAGATCAAACCGCGTCGTGCGGGTGATATTGCCATGTGCTACTGCGATCCCGCAAAGGCGAAAGCGGAGCTTGGGTGGGAGGCGCAGTACGGTATTGAGGATATGTGCGCAGATTCCTGGAGGTGGCAGAGCCATAATCCGAACGGCTATGCAGACGCGTGATTTCGTGGGGAGAACCTGATGTGGGGAACATAAAAGAAAGGATTTGCATCCTATGATGGATTTTAAACTGACACAGCAGGTGCAGCGCAAAAAAAAGAAAAATTCCAGACTGCTGAGCACTCTGATGGTGGTATTTGCGATCATTTTTGTGCTCTGCGGTGTTATTTTTTCAAACTCGTTTTTTCTGGCGGCTTTCTGCCTTGCCTTTTTGTACTACATGTTTACTTTTTTCTCGGATCGTGCCTATGAGTACAATTTTGAAAATGAGGCTTTCAGTATTGACGTGATACGCGGGAAACGGCGCCGCAGTACAGAACAGTATCTTTATTATAAGGATCTGGAGGTGGTGGCGCCTCCGGATCATGAACTGGTTTTAAAATATAAAAAAAAGGGCGGGACAGAGCATATTAAAAAATATGATTATACTTCTTATGAGGAAGGGATTCCTTACTACACAATGATTATCACCCGGAATGATGAGAAGATCAAGCTGCTTCTGGATCTGGATGAGCAGACGCTGCGGTTTTTGAAGCTCCGTTATCCTCAGAAGGTATTTTTACAATGAAAAAAACAAAAGAAAAAGTTGAACTTCGATATTATGATGTACCGCAGAATGATTTCCTTCTTGCACTGCAGGGACTGGAGTGGAAGCGGCAGTACGGTTCGAAGGACAGTCCGCTGCATTTTCATAATCTGATGGAGATCGGCGTGTGCCGGTATGGAAGCGGGATTATGAAGATGGAGACGGAGGATATACCGTATCAGCCGGGGATGATCAGTATCCTTCCGGTGAACTATCCTCACAATACGCTGAGTACGGAGGATACGGAGAGCTACTGGGAGTATCTTTTTATCGATTCGGAAAAGATTCTGCAGACGATGTATCCGGATGATCTTCTTTTCCAGCAGAAGATGATGGAGAAGATCAATCAGAGACCGTTTCTCGGGAGCGAGAAGGCAGTGCCGGAACTGGCCGGCATTGTACATACGATTCTGGACGAGACGAGAAATAAAAAGGATCCTCTGTACCGGGAGTGTATCCGCGGCCTGTCGCTGGCACTTCTGATTAATGTAGCCCGGCTGAACGCTGAAAGCAACGCGATGCCAGAGGGCGGGATCCGGCTGAGAACCGGATTTGACCAGATACGCCCTGCGTTAGACCATATCAGGGAACAGTATTCTTCTCCGATGAAGATTTCGGAGATTGCTGCAGTGTGTCACGTAAGCGAGTCTCATTTCCGCCGGCTGTTTGAGGAAAATATCGGCATGACGCCGGTAGAGTATCTGAACCAGGTTCGTGTCCGTAAGGCATGCGATCTGATCAAAACGACGGGAAATTCGATGGAGGAGATCGCCGTGAAGGTCGGATTTGCCACGACGTCTACTTTCAACCGCAATTTTAAACGGATTACGGGGACCTCTCCGTATCAATGGAAAAAACAGCCGGAGAATTTCGAGAGCAGGCTTTCCAAGTGCAATATCATGGTCGAAAAGGGATGGTGAGCACGAGGTTCGTAAATGACAGACTGGTGACTGATCACTTTCCGGTGATTTATTCGTAAATCTGTCGAATTAAAAACTTGAAAATTCGGTTATTTTCCGAAAACGGCAAAAACGGCATGGGTTTTTTGAAATAATGGTCAAAAAACCCATATTTTTTTGCCTTTCATTGGACGTTTTCACAATCAAAAATCGAATATGCATTTTTTGTGAAAGAATATGCAAACAATCACAGAGACGGTTTTGATATAATATGCACATGTGATAGCGGTGGTTGTTCGGAATTTTCACTATATTTACCAATGACGCCGCGGCACGTTACAAATCTATATTATTTCATGAGGAGGAGAACGCATGAAGAAGAAAGTAATTTCAATCATGCTCGTAGGTGCACTGGTTGTATCTATGGGCGCAATGGCAGGCTGCGGCAGCAGTTCTGACAGCAGCAGTGATACCAGTACAGATACAAGTGCTGCGACTGAGGCTACAGGCGGTTCTGATGACGGACATACACTGACTGTGTATGCATGGGATCCGTCCTTTAATATTCCAGCTCTTGAGGCGGCTGCGAAGGATTATCAGGAGAATGTAGACGCTGACTTTGTTCTGAACACTGTCGAGCAGTCTCAGTCTTCCGATATCGAGACCCTGATCACGAACGTGGCTTCCACCGGTGAGAGCGCGTATGATCAGCTTCCGGATATCGTACTGTTCCAGGATCATTATTTCCAGCAGTATTATACCAATTACCCGGATGTATGGCAGGATGTGAATGATGCAGAGATCAGCTGGGATGATTTCTCTTCTGAGAAACTGGATTATTCCACCATCGACGGCGTTCATTACGGTGTGCCTGTAGACGCCGGTACCTGCGTGGCGGCTTATCGTGTTGACCTTCTTGAGCAGGCCGGATACACGATTGACGATCTGACAGGTGTTACCTGGGAAGAGTTCATGAACATCGGTGAGGATGTTTACAATGCAACCGGAAAATATCTGCTCTGCATGGACGGCGACGGCAACGACCTTGTTTACCTGATGCTTCAGGCTGAGGGCGTTTCCCAGTTCCAGGATGGCGAGCCGTATATCGCTGACAATGAGACTCTTGTAGAGGTTGTAAATCTTATCGTTGAGATGTCACAGCGTAATGTTCTTCTGCTGACGAATGACTGGACTGAGTACACCAACACCGCGATACAGGGCGATCAGGTAGCAGGTGTTATCAATGGTAACTGGATTATCCCTACGATCGAGGGTGTAGCTGAGAACGAAGGTCTTTGGGAGATCACAACAATGCCGACGATCAGCGGCGAGGAAGGTTATGCTTCCAACGGCGGTTCTTCCCTGTACATCACAGCGAACTGCGCGAACTATGACCTTGCGGTTGACTTCCTGGCATACACGTTCGGCGGCGGCTCCTATGAGGAGACCGGCACATCCATCACTTATGATGAAGCTCTGACAAACGGCGGCGTTGTTACCACATATGCTCCGGCAGGCAATTCTGACGTATACAGCGAAGGCGTTGCATACTTCAATGACACTGCAATTTATCAGCAGATTGCTGAGATGACAGCGAACGTACCGACGATCGAGCAGAATGACGCTCATTATTCCGCTCGTACCTATCTGGCGGCAGCGATCATCAACATTATCAACGGCAATGATACGACATCTGAGCTGGAGAGTGCAGAGTCTCAGCTGAGATTCGAGATGGGTCTTGACTGATTCTGAGAATTGTGTGCTGCAATTATTACAACACATTATAGCTTGAATTGAAAGGGCGGGGAAACGATTTTCCGTTTCCTCGCCTGATTTTGTACAGGGCTGTACGACAGGATGCTGTTGCAGAGTTTTGTATGGTTAGTATAATGCAAGGGGGGATTTCAATTGAAAGAGAAAAAGGGACTCAGCCTGCTCGCGAAGCAGTCGATCTCCGGATGGATCTGGCTGATGCCGGCCACTATCCTGATCGCGATCATGAGTTTTTACCCAATGGTTCGCGCGTTTATCATGTCGTTAAAAACGGGCTCCAGTGCCAGCATGGTCTGGAATGAGCCGATCTTTAATAACTTTGTACGTATGTTCAAGGATCAGCTGTTTGTCCGTTCCATTGGCAATACGTTCCTTTATCTGGTGATTCAGGTGCCGATCATGCTGATCCTGGCTATCCTGCTTGCCCAGATGCTGAATAATAAGGATTTGAAGTGCAAGGGTCTGTTTCGTACCTGCGTCTTCCTTCCGTGTGCGACGTCACTGGTTTCCTATGCGTTGATTTTCAAGTCTCTGTTCGCAACAGAGGGTCTGATCAACACAGTGCTGGTGAATTTGCATATACTTGATACCGGATTTAATTTCCTGGGGAATCCGGGGAGCGCGAAGGCGGTTATTATCATCGCGCTGATCTGGAGATGGACCGGATACAACATGGTATTTTATCTGGCCGGCCTGCAGAATATTGAGTATTCCGTATATGAGGCGGCGAAGGTGGACGGCGCCAACGGTATGCAGACATTCTTCCGTATCACCTGTCCGCTGTTGAGGCCGACGATCATCATGACATTTATCATGTCCATCAACGGCACATTGCAGTTGTTCGATGAGTCTGTTAACCTGACAAACGGCGGTCCTGCCAACAGTACGATCACGATGTCGCATTATATTTACAACAGTGCATTCGGTACCGGTGTGGCGAACTTCGGTTACGCATCGGCCATGTCATTCTTTGTATTTATACTTGTTGCGATTCTGGCTTTGATCAATATGAAAGTAGGTGATACGCGTGACTAAAAAGAAAAATAAATCCATGATCCAGCGTCGGCTGATTCCGACATATGTTTTCCTGATCATTGTGTCGTTCGTATCCGTATTCCCGTTCTACTGGATGGTCTCTGCGGCTACGAATCAGTCGATTGATGTGGCGCGCGGCCGTATCATTCCGGGTACCTACGCATTGACAAATTTCCAGAACCTGATCAGCAGCCAGAATCTGGGCGGCGCGATGGCAAATTCCTTTAGGTATGCTATTCTGCAGACTGTGCTTGCTCTGTTTGTCTGCTCATTAGCCGGATTTGGTTTCGAGCTTTATCATGACAAGGCAAAGGATACCCTGTTTACGATTCTGCTTCTCGCCATGATGATTCCGCAGGTGGCAACGATGATCCCTCTGTTCAAGATGATGTCCAACGCAGGACTCCTGAACTCCATGTGGGGCTTCGTTCTCCCGGCGATTTCGACGCCATTCCTTGTCATGTTCTTCCGACAAAATTCGCGAAGTTTCCCTCTCGACACGATGGAGGCGGCGCGTATTGACGGACTGAGCGAGTTTGGTATTTTTATCCGTATGTATATGCCGATGATGAGATCGACTTACGCGGCTGCAGCGGTTATCACGTTCATGAACGCATGGAACGCCTACCTCTGGCCGAAGGTAGTGTTGACACAGTCTGATGCACAGACGATGCCGATGCTGATTGCAAACCTTTCCAGCGGTTATACGATTGACTACGGTCGTCTGATGATGGGTGTATTGTTCTGCTCCATCCCGACCATGGTTGTGTTCTTCGTTCTGCAGAAGCAGTTCGCGGAAGGTCTTACCGGCGCTGTAAAATAAAACGAATGATCGTATGTATGATTATGAATTATATGAAAAAGACACTGCTATTCGGCGGTGTCTTTTTTTGGGACAAATGGTGATGATTCAGACAGCAGCAATAAAAGGGAAAAATAAAATCAGATGTTCGGAAGAATCTTGCAATGCGAAAATTTATGATCCTGTCTTTGACAGCTGATACAGTCAGGAAATCGCTCCAAGCCTTGAAATACG
>JAJQFQ010000028.1 GCA_021201035.1 Clostridiales bacterium | reverse complement strand
CTGGAATGTCTCATCCGGAGACGCGGAGGGCAGCAACACGCCGGTGTCGGAGATTCTGACGAATATTAAGTCCGAATTGAAGCAGGGGAGGACGAATATCATACTGATGCATGATACATCCGCGAAGCAGACGACAGCCGATGCCCTGCAGAAAATAATTGATTACGGACGCGAGAATGGGTATTCGTTTTATCCGATCGAAGAAAATACTGTTCCGATCCATCAGAGTGTGTTAAACTGAATTTTATGAAAAAATTACTGATATATTTAAAGGATTACAGAAAAGAGACGGTGCTGGCACCGTTGTTCAAGATGCTGGAAGCCACGCTGGAATTGTTTGTGGCGCTGGTGGTCGCCGCCATTATTGATGTGGGTATCGCGGAAGGAAATTCCGGGTATATTATACGGATGGTTCTGGTTCTGGTTCTGCTCGGCGCGGTCGGCCTGGCTTTTTCGGTTACGGCGCAGTATTTTTCGGCAAAAGCCGCGGTGGGATTTGTGAAAAAGCTGCGGCATGTGCTGTTTTCCCACATTCAGCAATTATCCTACGCGGAGCTGGATACACAGGGGACGTCTACGCTGATCACACGGATGACCAGCGATATGAATCAGGTGCAGACGGGCGTGAATATGACGCTGCGCCTGCTTTTACGTTCTCCATTTGTTGTGATTGGCGCGATGGTGATGGCGTTTACCGTCGACACGAAGGCCGCAACGGTATTTGCGGTTGATATTCCGGCTCTGGCGGTTGTTGTGTTCGGCATTATGCTTGCCAGTATCCCGCTTTACCGCAAAGTGCAGAGCCGTCTGGACAGTGTGCTGGGACTGACGAGGGAGAATCTGACCGGTGTGCGTGTTCTGCGCGCCTTCTGCAAGGAGGACGAGCAGACCGAGGAGTTCATTCAGAGGAACCAGAGACTGACGGACACGCAGAAGTTCGTCGGCAGGATATCTGCGCTGCTCAATCCGGTGACCTATGTGATCGTAAATATTGCGATTATTGCCTTGATTCACGTAGGCGCGATTCGTGTGGATCTGGGTATTCTGACGCAGGGATCGGTTGTCGCACTGTATAATTACATGGCGCAGATACTGACGGAGCTGATTAAGTTTGCCAATCTGATCATAACGATTACCCGGTCGATCGCCTGCGGGAACCGGATTCAGGCGGTGCTGGAGGTCGAACCGACGGTGAAGGATGGAGAGGCTGTAAAGGATACAGCCGGAATTTCTCAGACGCAGGCAGGCGATATATATCCTGCCGTGGAGTTCTGTCATGCTTCACTGCGTTATCCGGAGGCCTCTGATGAGGCTCTGACCGATATCAGTTTCAGTGTGAAAAAGGGTGATACCATCGGCATTATCGGCGGAACCGGTTCAGGGAAATCTTCCCTGGTCAACCTGATTCCGCGATTTTATGATTGTTCGCAAGGGGCGGTGCTGATCGACGGCAGAAATGTACGGGATTACGGGTTGGAGGAGCTTCGATCCCGTATCGGTGTGGTTCCCCAGAAAGCGGTATTATTTTCAGGGACGATTCGAGAGAATCTTTTGTGGGGGAAAAAGGATGCTTCGGAGGAAGAGTTGCTTCTGGCACTTTCCACAGCTCAGATTTCAGAGATAGTTGATCAAAAGGAGAATGGTCTGGACAGTCAGGTGGAACAGGGCGGAAAGAATTTTTCCGGCGGACAGCGGCAGCGTCTGACGATTGCCCGTGCGCTGGTTCGTCAGCCGGAGATTCTGATTCTGGATGACAGCTCATCCGCGCTGGATTTTGCGACGGATGCCGCACTTCGGAAAGCGATTGCTTCTCTGACACCGCGCCCGACGCTGTTTCTGGTTTCCCAGAGGACATCGTCCATACAGCATGCCGATCAGATTGTG
Organism: Clostridiales bacterium; assembly: GCA_021201035.1. Lineage (GTDB taxonomy): Bacteria > Bacillota > Clostridia > Lachnospirales > Lachnospiraceae > Eubacterium_I. The sequence goes on along the minus strand of JAJQFQ010000028.1, from coordinate 4,654 downwards.
GTTCTCGATGACGGACAGGTTGCGGGGATCGGAACGCACACGGAACTGTTGAAAAACTGTGATGTGTACAGGGAAATCTACGAGTCTCAGTTTTACGGAACCGGAGATGAGACGGAACATGGTGAAGGCCATTCTGACTGTGAGGGAGATGAAACCGGTACCGGCAGAGAAGCGATTCGTTTTCAAGGGGAGGTGACTGCCGTATGAAGAAGATGAAAGGGCAGGGCGGTACCCTGAAAAAAGTGCTGCATTATATAGCCGCTTATCGTTTCTGGATGGCATTGTCGATTCTGCTGGCAGTTATAACGGTTGCATTGACGTTGTATATACCGATTCTGGTAGGCCGGACCATCGATGATATTGTCGGACCGGGGCAGGTGGATTTCGAGAATATTACAAAGATTCTGATCCGGATCGGTGCGGCAGCTGCAGTGACGGCAGTTCTTCAGTGGATTATGAATACCATCAACAATAAAGTGACGTATCAGGTAGTTCGGGATGTGCGTAACCAGGCATTTGAAAAAATTCAGAAGCTGCCGCTGAAGTTCCTGGATGGACATGCCTACGGCGGTATTGTCAGCCGCGTGATCGCGGATGTTGATCAATTTGCGGACGGTCTTCTGATGGGATTTACGCAGCTGTTTACCGGTGTGGTGACAATCGCAGGCACCCTGATTTTTATGTTGACGATACATCCGGTGATTACGCTGGTTGTGGTCGTGCTGACACCGATTTCTCTGTTAGTGGCCCGGTTTATCGCGACGCATACCTACGATATGTTCAAACTGCAGTCGGAGACCCGGGCAGAGCAGACAGCGTTGATTGATGAGATGGTCGGGAATCAGAAGATCGTGCAGGCGTTTTCCCATGAGCGGGAGGCGTTGGAACAGTTTGATGAAATTAATGAACGGCTGGAGAAATGTTCTTTGCGGGCGACCTTTTTTTCCTCTCTGACGAATCCGTGCACACGCTTTGTGAACAGTATTGTCTACGCGGGGGTAGCCCTGACCGGTGCTCTGACGGTCATTTCCGGCGGGATGACGGTGGGTGGTCTGTCCGCGTTTTTAAGCTATGCGAATCAGTACACACGGCCATTTAATGAGATTTCGGGTGTGATCACGGAGCTGCAGAATGCTCTGGCCTGTGCGGCGCGGATTTTTGAACTGATCGAGGAGGAACCGCAGACGCCAGATGCTGAGGATGCACATGTGCTGGCACATGTGGATGGGAAAGTGGAATTGGAGCAGGTGGATTTCTCCTATGATCCCGCACAGCCCCTGATTGAGAACCTGAATCTGAATGTCAGGCCGGGACAGCGGATTGCCATTGTCGGACCGACAGGATGCGGGAAGACTACTCTGATCAATCTGCTGATGCGTTTTTATGATGTGGACGGCGGAAGTATCCGTGTTGAAGATTGCGATATCCGGCGGATGACGCGTAAGAGCCTGCGGGAGCATTACGGTATGGTGCTTCAGGATACCTGGCTGCAATCCGGGACGATCCGGGACAATATCCGGATGGGACGCCCGGACGCCTCGGATAAGGAGGTTGAGGAGGTGGCGAAGGCTGCCTATGCCCACGGTTTTATCCGCAGGCTGCCGGAAGGATACGACACGGTGATCGGGGAGGACGGCGGCAGTCTCTCACAGGGACAGAAACAGCTGATCTCGATCGCCCGCGTGATGCTGTGTCATCCGTCCATGCTGATCCTGGATGAGGCAACTTCTTCTATTGATACAAGGACAGAGCTTCGTATTCAGGACGCTTTTGAGAAGTTGATGAAGGGGCGAACCAGTTTTATCGTGGCGCACCGGCTTTCGACGATACAGAACGCGGATCGCATTCTGGTCATGCGGGAGGGGAAGATCATTGAACAGGGAAATCATCAGGAGCTTTTGGAACAGAAAGGGTTTTATTATAATCTCTATAAAAGTCAGTTTGAGGGATGAAAATTACCGTCCGGTAAGTAACTAAGAAAAAAGTTATGTGTAAAACTGACAGAAAATGACATTTTTAGATGAATAAAATATGTTAAAATATAGATTGTATTTTTTTTGATACAAAAACTCTTGCGCTGAGAAATACATTTGTGGTATTCTTACAGTGTATTTTTGTAAATACAATTATCTTAAGAAAAGGGGGCGAGAATGTTTGTTAGCTGACACAATGAAACGGGTTCAGGATGCAGAGCAGCAGGCGGCAGGCATCATACAGGATGCCAAAAGCAAAGCGGCGGCCATGCTGGATGAGGCCAGAGCAGCAGCAAAGCAGACTGTGAAAGAGGCTGAGAGCAAAGCCGATGAAAAAGCGAAATCTTATCTTGCAGGTGTGGTGAAAACCGGCGAAGCAGAGAAAGAGAAGTATGCGTCATCGGTGAACCGGGAGCTTGAAGCATCAGGTAAGCAGGCATACGAAAAAGCTGATGCGGCTGTGGAAGCAATCATTGCAGGCCTGGTATAATACGGAATGGATTTGTGTGATCATATGGTATTGTACAGGGAATTTGAGTAACTTGGCAACGAATAAGAAAAGGAGGAAGTTTCAATGGCAGTATTACAGATGCAGCGCATGAATCTGGTTGCCATGAAGCAGAATCGGAAATCCATTCTGGAGCGTCTTCAGGAGATCGGCGGGATTGAGATCGACGTAAAAGCGGAGGAGTTCGAGGGCACGGTATGTCAGGACACCTCCACGCCGCATGCCACTTTTGAGAAAAGGTCGGCGACGGCGGATCAGGCACTGGAGATACTTGATAAGTATGTGCCGGAGAAATCATCGCTTCTTGCCTCTCTGGCCGGAAAACCGCTGGTAGAGCGCTCAGAACTGAAAAAGACCGTTGAGAACCAGAGCGAGTATATGCGGCAGGCGAATCAGATCGTGAATCTGGACAAACAGATCACGGAGGCCACCGCCACGATACAGAAGCTGGAGAATCAGGCGGAGGCGCTTGTCCCCTGGGAGAAGCTGGATATTCCGATGAGTACGGAGGGAACGGCGAAGACAGCGCTGTACTTCGGTACCATGCCGGATCTGGTGTCGGAGGAGGCTGTGCTGACAGCTTTGAAGACGCATGAACCGGCAGTGGATCAGGCCGATGTGGAGATTCTGTCTTCGGATAAGGATACCACCTATCTGTCCGTACTCTGCTTGCGCCGTGACGCAGCGGCGGCTGAAGAAGCGCTGCGGGAGATGGGCTTTGCCCGTCCGTCCTGGTTTGTTTCCCGCACTCCTGCCGAAGAGCAGAAGGAGATTCGGAAAGAAATCGAGGCACATCAGACAGAGATTGAGGGTTACATCGCTGAGCTGGCGAAGTTCGGACCGGCAAGGGGAGACCTGCAGATGGTGTCTGATTATTACCGGATGCGTGCAGGCAAGTACGAAGTACTCGGCACTCTGCCGCAGACGGAGAATACGTTTGCCGTCAGCGGATATGTTCCCGCTTATCTGGCAAATAATCTGAAACAGGAGCTTGAAACGGAATACGGTGCGGTTGTTGAACTTGAGGAAATCGCGGAAAATGAAAAGCCGCCGGTGCTCCTGAAGAACAATCCGTTCTCGAATTCGGTGGACGGTGTGCTTGCGTCCTACGGACTTCCCGGTAAGGGAGAGATTGATCCGACGTTTATTATGTCAATCTTTTATGTGGTGATGTTCGGCATCATGCTTTCGGACGCGGGATACGGCGCTCTGATGGTTGTTTTCTGCGGCATCGCTCTGGCAAAATTTCCCCGTATGAACGAAGGACTCAGGAAGAGCCTGAAGATGTTTTTCTTCTGTGGTATCTCGACAGTTGTCTGGGGTATTCTGTTCGGAGGATTCTTCGGTGATGTGATTCAGGTTGTCTCGCGTGAGTTTTTCGGACACGAGGTCGCGTTCAATGCGGTATGGTTTGCCCCGATTGACGATCCGATGCGGCTGCTGATTTATGCACTGATCATCGGTATCATTCATCTGTTCCTCGGCCTGGGCATACATGGATATACCCTGTTAAAGCATGGGGACGGTATGGGATTTTTCAGTGAAGTGGTGGGATGGTTCGCGTTTCTGGTCGGATTGCTTCTGCTGCTGATTCCGTCGTCTATTTTTGAGTCCATGGCGCAGACGACGATTGATTTCGGACCGGGACTGACCTATCTGTCATATATCCTGACGATTGTCGGCGCTCTGATTCTTCTGCTGTTTGCGGGCAGAAGAAAGAAAAAGAAAGTCGGAATGCGGCTGCTTCTCGGTGTTTACGAGATCTACGGCATTACGAGCTGGCTTTCGGACTGGCTGTCCTATTCCAGACTTCTGGCGCTGGGACTGGCGACCGGTGCGATCGCGCAGGTGGTTAATATGATCGGCACGATGTTCGGCAGCGGTGTTTTAAAGCTGGCAATCTTTATCGTCGTGTTTATCGTCGGACATGTGCTGAATATGGCGATTAACCTGTTGGGCGCTTACGTACATTCCAACAGATTGGAATACGTAGAGTTTTTCCAGAAGTTTTACGATGGCGCGGGAGAACCGTTTGAACCGTTTCAGGCGGAAACCAGATATGTGGATTTTGCGCGCAGTAAATGAAAGATAAAATGAATATAAACAAAATCTAATTAATTTAGCCTGCAAATAAAAAGTCAAGAGGAAAATGGGATTTTTTGAATAAATTGTA
>JAJQFQ010000136.1 GCA_021201035.1 Clostridiales bacterium | reverse complement strand
CCTCCGATGGGACGGCCTCCGATGGGCGGTCCGCAGGGTGGTCCTCCGATGGGACAGCCTCCGATGGGTATGCCCCCAATGGGTCCGGCTCCCATGACATGGGTGCCCATCGTGATTTACGTTCCGGTTATGGCCGGCCAGCAGCCTCCGATGGGTCCCCCTCCGATGAATATGCCCCCGATGGGCGGTCCGCAGGGCGGTCCTCCGATGGGTATGCCTCCGATGGGCGGCCCCGGCGCAGGCGGTTATGGCGGCGGTAATTACGGCGGCAAGCCTGAAGGCGGCCCGAAAGGCCCCGGCGCAGGCGGCTACGGCGGCCCGCAGGGCGGTCCTCCGATGGGACGGCCTCCGATGGATCAGCCCCCCAAAGGCAAACCTCCGGTACCTCCGAAAGAAGGAAAAGAAGGATGTGACAAATAAACCATGTTAAAAGGGAAAATCATTTTACTGGGCATATGTGCATGCACCCCGGCTTATCAGGCCGCAGACATTGTTATTGCTCTGCGTAATGGGGAAGCTGACGTTAAAGTGATCATGACAGAACACGCGGCAAATTTTGTGTCGCCTCTGCTTTTGCAGTCTCTGTCAAAAAACCCTGTTCAGATTGATCAGTTCGCTCCTCCGGCTGTGTGGGATAAATCCTACCAGTCCTGGACCATGAGCGGCGATCTGCTCCTGCTCGCTCCTGCCTCTGCCGACATGATCGGCAAGGCGGCGAACGGGATTGCGGATGACCTGCTCTCCACAAACGTCCTCTCCTTTGAAGGGCCGAAACTGATCGCGATGAACATGAGTCCCATGCTTTACAGAAACGCGGCTGTACAGCGCAACGTCCGGCAGCTGGCAAACGACGGATACTACTTTATTGACAACGGCAACCCGAACAATCCGTCCGGCATACCCGGTGTAGACCGTATTGTCGACGCTGTGATCCGATGTGTCTGACAGCCCGTTTCCAGACGGAATCTGAAAATGAAAGAATGGTAACTATTCAGGTCAGTACTTCGCACTTGCTGCGAAGTACGTCTGATAGCGTAAATTACACAGGGAAAAGTCCCATCGCGAAGCGATTTTAAATGGACTTTTCCTCGTAACTGTGAAGATACTGAACAGTTACAAAGAATGTAAAAAGGGGTGAATCTGATTTCCCCCGCAGAGCATTTTTGTCATATAGGAAACGGTGTTTCCTATATGACGAAAAACCGCCACATTCACGGATTATATATCCATGAATGCGACGGTTCTTTTTACAATACTACCTATACACTCTTCACTCCCGCTTTCAGATGATCACCCTCGACATCAATAAGAATAATATCATCCGCGCGTACCTGATCAGCCAGGATTAATTTCGCAGAGAGCGTCTCCACATGCTTCTGCAGGAAACGCTTCAGCGGCCGTGCACCGTAGACCGGATCATATCCGTGATCCACCACAAACTGCTCGGCAGCCGGCGTCAGCTCCACGGAAATCTCCCGGTTCTTCAGGCGATCGTTCAGCTGATCCATCATCAGATGGATGATATTGCCGATGTTATCCTTCGTCAGCGGCTTAAACAGAATAATCTCATCCAGGCGGTTTAAAAACTCCGGCCGGAAGTTACCGCGCAGTTCATCCATGACCCTCTCCTCAGCCTCCGGACTGATCGCTCCGTTTTCATCAATGCCTTCCAGCAGATACGCAGACCCCAGATTAGACGTCATGATAATGATCGTATTCTTAAAGTCCACGGTACGTCCCTGGGAATCGGTGATACGTCCGTCATCCAGGACCTGAAGCAGCACATTAAATACATCCGGGTGTGCTTTCTCCACCTCATCAAACAACACAACCGAATACGGTTTCCTGCGGACTGCCTCGGTCAGCTGTCCGCCCTCATCATAACCCACATATCCGGGAGGCGCTCCGATCAGTCTGGATACAGAATATTTCTCCATGTACTCACTCATATCCAGCCGGACAATATTCGCTTCCGAATCAAACAGGCTTGCCGCCAGTGCTTTCGCCAGTTCAGTTTTGCCCACACCCGTAGGACCGAGGAACATAAAAGACCCGATCGGTTTACCGGGATCCTTGATACCGGCTCTGGAACGAATGATTGCTTCCGTCACCTTCGTCACTCCCTCATCCTGACCGACCACACGTTTATGCAGTTCTTCATCCAGATGCAGTGTCTTGTTCCTCTCGCTCTCGGTCAGTTTTGTCACCGGAATTCCTGTCCAGCGGGAAATAATCTTCGCAATCTCATCCTCACTGACATTTTCATGCACCAGAGACATATCTTTATTCTTAACAGTTTCTTCCTCCCTGGCAAGCTGTTTCTCCAGTTCCGGCTTCCTGCCGTATTTCAGCTCAGCCGCCTTGTTCAGATCGTAATTCTGCTCAGCCAGCTGAATTTCCTTATTCAGAGACTCCAGCTCCTCACGCAGCTTCTGTACGCGTTCCACCGCTTTTTTCTCATTATCCCACTGTGCTTTCCGGCTCTGGAACTCATTCCGCAGATCCGCAAGTTCTTTCTGCAGAACCTCCAGGCGATCCCTGCTCAGGCTGTCGTCCTCCTTCTTCAGTGCCGTCTCCTCAATCTCCATCTGCATCACGCGGCGGTTCAGCTCATCCAGCTCCGTCGGCATGGAATCGAGCTCCGTCTTGATCAGGGCACAGGCCTCATCCACCAGATCAATCGCTTTGTCCGGCAGAAAACGGTCGGAAATATAGCGGTTGGAAAGAGTCGCCGCGGAAACCAGTGCGCTGTCCGTGATCTTCACACCATGAAATACCTCGTAGCGCTCTTTCAGACCGCGGAGGATGGAAATGGTTTCTTCCACCGACGGTTCATCCACCATCACCGGTTGGAACCGACGCTCCAACGCAGCGTCTTTCTCAATATACTCCCGGTATTCATCCAACGTCGTCGCACCGATACAGTGAAGCTCACCGCGTGCCAGCATCGGCTTTAACATATTGCCGGCATCCATCGCACCATCCGTCTTCCCTGCGCCGACGATTGTATGCAGCTCATCAATAAACAGAATAATCTGTCCGTCGCTTGCTTTCACCTCGTCGAGAACTGCCTTCAGACGTTCCTCAAATTCACCGCGGTATTTGGCACCGGCCAGCAGAGCGCTCATATCCAGGGCGAACAGTTTCTTCTCCTTCAGTCCCTCCGGCACATCGCCGCGGACAATCCGCTGAGCCAATCCCTCGACCGCCGCCGTCTTGCCGACGCCCGGTTCACCGATGAGCACCGGATTATTCTTTGTCTTCCTCGAAAGGATGCGGATCACATTCCGGATCTCGCTGTCCCGGCCGATGACGGGATCCAGCTTCTGGTCCCGGGCGCGTTCCACCATATCATAACCGTATTTCTCCAGCGTATCATAGGTTGCCTCCGGATTGTCCGAGGTCACACGCTGATTACCCCGCACCGTGGAAAGAGCCTGCAAAAAACGCTCTCTCGTGATACCATACTCTTTAAAAATCTCTTTCATCGCAGGATTCGGATAACGCAGCAGGCTCAGGAACAAATGCTCCACGGAGACATATTCGTCACCCATCTGCTTCGCCTCATCCTCAGCAGAAATCAGCACTTTATTCAGCATCTGACCGATATGCACCTGGCCTCCGGAGACCTTCACCCGCTTTGCAAGATGCCGTTCGGCATTATCCGTAAAATGCTCCCGGTTGATATCCATCTTCTCGATCAGCTTCAGAATCAAACCATCCTGCTGGCGGAGCAGCGCGACAAGCAGATGCTCCTGTTCAATCTCCTGATTTCCGTATTCGTAAGCCAGCTTTTCACAGTCCTGGATCGCTTCCATAGACTTCTGTGTAAATTTCTGAATGTTCATAACGCTCCTCCTTTCAAACGATACATTTCTTTCACAATACAAACCTCCCTGTGAAACAAGAAGGAAACATGTCCGCCGCAAGGCATAATGTTATATATATTGTGTAATAATTCCTTTATCTTCTCTGTTATAACACAAAAATTAGCACTCGTCAATAACGAGTGCTAACAATTTTTTATTTTTCCAATAATTCCTTCAGAATCTGGTTCACCATGCCGGGATTTGCTTTCCCCTTCATGGCCTTCATCGTCTGTCCGACCAGAAAGCCCATGGCCTTCTTTTTGCCGTTTTTATAATCCTCGACCGATTTCGGATTATCTGCAAGGATTTGCTCGATCGTACTGCGCAGCTCGCCCTCATCGTTGACCGCCTTCAGACCGTGTTCCTCCACGTATTTCTCCGGATCTATATCGTTCTTGAAAATCTCCTCAAAAACCTCCTTTGCCACGGTGCCGTTAATCGTACCGGCATCCGTCAGCTCAATGAGTGAAGCCAGATGCTTCGGTGCAAAGGAGATATCCTCCGCATCCTGTCCGTTCTCCTTCAGCAGACGCATGGTCTCACCCATCAGCCAGTTGGAAACCTTTTTGGGTTTACCGCAAACGGCGCTGGTTGCTTCAAATAAATCCGCCATACGCTTGCTCTCCGTAATGATCTTCGCGTCGTACTCCGGGATATCGTATTCTTTTTTATACCGCTCCAGTTTTTCCGGACGAAGCTCCGGCTGAGCCGCCCGGATGGTTTCAATCCACGCGTCGGTAATCTCCACCGGCACCAGATCCGGATCCGGGAAATAACGGTAATCCTGCGCATCCTCCTTGGAACGCATTGCATGAGAAGATTCCTTATTATCATCCCAACGGCGTGTCTCCTGCACAACCTTCCGTCCCATCTCCAGAAGTTCGATCTGACGCTCACGCTCACCCTCAATCGCGCGGGCAATCGCTTTGAAGGAGTTCAGGTTTTTCATCTCGGTACGGGTACCGAATTTCTGCGACCCCATTTCCCGAACGGAAAGGTTGACATCGGCACGCATGGAACCTTCGTTTAATTTACAGTCAGACGCGCCCAGATACTGAATGGTCTGACGCAATGTCTCCAGATAAGCGATCACCTCATCGGCTGAACGCATATCCGGTTCGGATACAATCTCGATCAGCGGTACACCGGAACGGTTAAAGTCGACAATGGAAACATCCTCCCACTCATCGTGAACCAGCTTGCCGGCATCCTCCTCCATATGAATCTCATGAATGCGGACATCTTTCTTCCCGCCCGCAGTCTCAATCTCCACATGTCCGTCCCTGCAGATGGGCAGATAAAGCTGCGATATCTGATAGTTCTGCGGGTTATCCGGATAAAAATAATTCTTCCTGTCAAATTTACAATGCTGTGTGATCTTACAGTTCGTCGCCAGTCCGACTGCAATGGCATATTCAACTACCTGTTTGTTCAGAACCGGAAGCGAACCGGGCATACCCGTGCAGACCGGACAGGTATGGGTGTTCGGCTTGCCTCCGAACGCGGTGGAACAGGAGCAGAAGATCTTCGTCTTTGTCGCAAGCTCCACATGGACTTCCAGTCCGATGACGGTTTCGTAATTCTTACTCATATCTTGCTCCTTTCATCTCCTGAATCTGCACCGCGGCAGGTGCGTGCTGATACGTTCTTGTCTGCTCGTAACTGTAAGCCGCGCGGATGATATTTTTCTCCTTGAAGCAGTCGCCGATCAGCTGCAGACCGATGGGCAATCCGTTGCTGTCCGTACCGCAGGGCAATGAAATTCCCGGCAGTCCTGCCAGATTAACGGAAATTGTATAAATATCACCCAGATACATGCGGATCGGGTCGCTTAAGGAATCACCCAGCTTCGGCGCGGTGGTCGGCGCCGCGGGGCCGAGAATGACGTCATATTTTTCAAATGCCTCGTCAAATGCTTTTTTGATCAGCGCCTTCACACGAAGAGCTTTCAGATAATACGCATCGTAATAGCCGGAGCTGAGCACAAAGGAACCGAGCATGATACGCCGTTTTACCTCTGCGCCAAAGCCCTCGGAACGGGATTTTTTATACATATTATGAAGACCGTCATATTCCGCGGTGCGATAGCCGTATTTCACGCCGTCAAACCGGGACAGGTTGGAGCTGGCCTCCGCGCAGGCGATCACATAGTAAGCTGGGATCGCGTATTCCACCAGACCGAGGTCAAATTCCTCCACAACAGCTCCCTTCGCCTCCAGCGCTTTTGCCGCCGCCAGAACAGCCTCTCTCACTTCCTCATCCAGACCTTCCCCGAAATAATCCCGCGGAATACCGATTCGCATTCCCTGCACATCATCCACCAATGCCTCGGTAAATTTCAGATCTTCCCGCTGCACCGAAGTGGAATCCTTGCTGTCATAAGAGGAAATTGCCTCCAGGATCGTCGCGCAGTCGGTCACATCCTTCGCAACCGGACCAATCTGATCCAGCGATGAACCGTAAGCGATCAGGCCGTAACGGGATACGGTCCCGTAAGTCGGCTTAATACCCGTCACGCCGCAGAAGGAGCTGGGCTGGCGGATGGAACCGCCGGTGTCGGAGCCAAGCGCGTAAGGAACTTCCTCCGCAGCGACCGCCGCGCAGGAACCGCCGGAGGAGCCGCCGGGCACATGCTCCGCATTCCACGGGTTTTTCGTCTCGCCGAACGCGGATGTCTCCGTAGTGCTGCCC
>JAJQFQ010000059.1 GCA_021201035.1 Clostridiales bacterium | reverse complement strand
GACTTTATGCGGTCTGCAACTGATTTTTACTCTATGCAACTGTCAAACGTCCGAGCATGAATGAATCTTCATCACCGGTGATTTCAGTCGTGCTCAATGGAAATTCGCGTTCAGACATGTACAAGATCATGACGCAGATGCTTGACGCATTCGGAAACGGGTGAGATACTTTTTGAATTTAACGGTTGTATTTTAAGGGTGGATATAATATAATCAATTTATAAAAAGCACGGATCGGGAGAGGAGATTCGCTTCCGTCTGATTTAGGAGGATAAGACAATGGTTCAGATTATTGCCGGCGAAAAAGGTAAAGGTAAAACAAAATATTTATTGGATATGGTAAACAATGCGGTTGCACATGCCACAGGGAATATCGTATATCTGGATAAAAGCCAGAAGCATATGCACGAATTGACGAATAAGGTTCGTCTTATCAATGTTGCGGAATACCCGATTACGAATATGGACGAGTTCCTCGGTTTTATCTGCGGTATCGTTTCGCAGGACTATGATCTTCAGGAGATGTATCTGGACAGTTTTCTCACAATAGCCGGTCTCGATGACGATCAGCTGGTACACGCGATTGAAAAGCTTGATGTGATCAGTGAGAAATACTCAGTAAAGTTTGTATTAAGCATTTCAAGAAATGAGGCAGACCTGCCTGAGTCCGTTCAGGCAAGAGTACTCATTTCTTTATAAAACACAGGCATGGATCAGGTGTCTTAAGGGGAGCTTAAGACACCTTTTTCCGTCATTAGCGGTCGGTTTTCATCGAGCGCAGCCGACCGAAGGCACTGATCATATAGAGTCCGCTCAGTCCCACCACGGCGTAGATCACACGGGTCAGCCATGTCATATTTCCAAACAGATATGAAATCAGATTGAAACGAAAAAAGCCGACCAGTCCCCAGTTAACAGCACCGATGATCACGAGAACCAGGAGAACGATATCCAGAACTTTGGTATTCATTTTATGGCATACCTCCTTTTTTCTACGGAAATGTCTGTTGACGACACTTTCTCTGTAGTAGTATAGGACATATCCTTCGTTTCTATGCAGGTGGAAGCAGTTTCATATTATTTTCGTATGCATCTGAAAGGAAAGAAATGAGTAAAAAGCAAAAAAAGAACATTTTGCGCTATCGAAGACAATTTCATATCAATATCGGAGTCATTGTATTCGCGTTCGTTCTGGTTTATTTTCTGATATATCTTATTAACTTTGCGACGAGCAGACATGTTTCCATTTATGAAGTACAAAAAGGACAGATCATGAAGACCTCGTACTATACGGGTCTGGTCCTGCGTTCCGAAACTGTGACTTACGCGGAGGAAACAGGGAAAATAAACTACTATTCCAAAGAGGGTGATAAGGCAGGGTATAATGATCTGATCTGTTCGATCGATCAGGACGGCTCTGTTTCCGACGAGATTACCGCAGCCGGTCTGGACGGAACGGCACTGACCAAAGATGATTTCCTCGATGTACAGGATCTCGTGACTGATTTCACGGCAAACTATTCCGGCACACAGTATTATAATGTCTATTCTTTTACGGAGAATCTGAACACAAGCGTACAGGAGAGTCTGTATCTGGCCGCTTTGGAACAGCTGTCGGATGAGTCGCTGTCCTCCTTTTCACTGATTCGCGCACAGGCAGACGGTGTGCTCGCGTTTTATACGGACGGCTATGAAAGTGTTACTCCGGATACATTTTCCGCTGAAATGTACCAGCCGTCTGATTACCAGAAAAACAATCTGAAGTCAAACACGTCCGTATCCTCCGGACAGGCTCTGTACAAAACAGTTACCGATGAGGACTGGTATATTATGATACCTCTGGACGCGGATGATGCAGAACAATATCAGTCTGAAATGGAAGAAGACGAGACCACCTTTACGATTCTTGTGACTTTCAAAAAAGACAACGCACAGGCTTACGCGACGGCATCCATTCATTCCTATGGTTCTGAATATTTTCTCGAACTGGATTTTAACAGTTCCATGGTTCGTTATATTTCGGAACGATATATGGAGGTTGAGCTCGGCTCCAATGATGAGAGCGGTTTGAAAATACCGAATTCCGCCATCACGCAGAAAGAATTTCTGCGTGTTCCCGGAGAATATATCAGCCAGGGCGGCAGCACGACAGACAAGGGTGTACTCAAAGTTACAACTGACAAACAGGGCAGCGAATCAGTCGAGTTTATCAGCACGACTGTATATTATACGGATGATGAAGGATATTGTTACATTGATGAGGATGATCTGGCGCTGGGAGATACCCTGCAGATGACAGATTCATCCGAACGCTGTGTCATCAGTGAAACCGGAGAACTGAACGGCGTCTACAATATGAACAAAGGTTATGCTGTATTTAAATTGATCGATGTGATCACGTCAAACGAAGAATACACGATTGTAAATACGGGGACAAGCTACGGATTATCCCTGTATGACCGTATTGCTCTGGACGGTGATTCCATCACAGAAGGAGAGTTTGCAAATTAAACCAGGAGGTATACAGGATGGTTCAGGAAAATCTGACAGATGTGGAACAACGGATACAGGCAGCCTGTGAGCGGGCCGGCCGCGATCGAAATGAAGTAACGCTGATTGCAGTGAGCAAGACCAAACCGGTTTCCATGCTGAATGAAGCATATGGCTGCGGGATACGTGAATTCGGCGAAAACAAAGTACAGGAAATGATGGACAAATACGAACAGATGCCTCAGGACATACACTGGCATATGATCGGACATCTCCAGCGAAATAAAGTAAAATATCTGATGGGCAAAGCATATCTGATCCATTCGGTCGATTCGCTGCGGCTTGCGGAGGAGATCAGCGCCCAGTCCGTGAAACATCAGGTACAGACGGATATTCTGATTGAGGTGAATATTGCCGGTGAAGAATCAAAATTCGGCATTTCCGGTGAAGAAACCATTCGCCTTGTCGAAGCTGCAGCCGCTCTGCCGAATATTCATATCAGGGGATTGATGACAATTGCCCCTTTCACAGACCACCCGGAGGATAACAGGATATATTTTAGAAAAATCAAAGAATTATCTGTTGACATCGACCGTAAAAAAATAGATAATGTAGATATGCATATTCTTTCTATGGGTATGACCGGAGATTATGAGGTCGCCATTGAAGAGGGTGCGACCATGGTTCGTGTCGGTACCGGTATTTTCGGAGAGAGATTACGGACAGAACTAACGATACATCAGATGTGAACGGCATAATTGCCGCCGCATGAAATCATAGATTGGAGATACAGACAAATGGGAATGATGGATAAATTTTTAAATGCCATGCGGTTGAATTCCGATGAGGATGAATATTACGACGAAGATTTTTTTGACGAAGAGGAGGAAGAGGAAGAATACGAGCCTCCGAAAAAAACTCTTCGCCGGGAACGTCCGAAAAAGGAGATTGAGCGGGAGGAACCTGAGATTACGGTTTCTAAAGAATCGAAGCCTGCACCCAGGCCGGTTTCCTCTTCCAATAAGATTACACCGATGCGTTCTTCCAGAAGATCACAGGGAGGTCAGACATCCATGGAAGTATGTGTAATAAAACCGACAACTGTAGAAGATGCCAGAGAGATTACGGAGACATTGCTTGCCGGAAGGACAGTTGTCCTGAATCTTGAGGGGCTTGATCTTGAGATCGGACAGAGGATCATTGATTTCACATCCGGATCCTGTTTCGCCGTAGACGGCAATCTTCAGAAGATATCCAATTATATCTTCATTGTGACTCCGCAGAATGTTGATATTTCAGGTGATTTCCAGAATATTATGAGCGCGTTTGACGCTTCCTCCCTGCAGGTAGACATCTGATTCTGCAGGAATACCGTTGCATCTGAAAATGAGAGCCAGTCAGTCCCGTGATACAGACTGGCTCTTTTATCGCTTTTATAAGCTAAGACAAAAGCCGCCTTCTACTCGATGAAAACAAAGGAGTTTTACAGAATATGGATCGAAAAATCAGACCTTCTTTCAGTCTTGTCACAGGGATTGTCTGTTTTATTCTGCTGACCATACTGGATCAGCTTACAAAGGAACTGGCTGTTCTGCGATTGAAGAATCAGGCTCCGGTGATTCTGGTTCAGGACGTATTTCAGCTGTATTATCTCGAAAATCACGGTGCTGCCTTCGGCATTCTTCAGGGAAAACAGATTGTATTTGTCATTATTACGGTTGTCATTCTGGCAGTCATCATATTTTTTTATGCGCGGATTCCCTTTGTTAAAAAATATCGCGCGATCCGGGTATTTCTGGTCATGATCTCTGCCGGTGCGATCGGCAATTTTATAGACCGGATCACACAGGGATATGTGGTAGATTTCTTTTATTTTAATCTGATTGATTTTCCCATATTTAATGTGGCGGATATCTATGTTACCTGTGCAACAATCCTGCTTGTGCTGACCGTCTTATTCCAGTTAAAGGATGATGATATTTCAGAAATTCTCCAAAGTGTCAGGAGCAGGAAAATCAATACGAACTAAAAGGATGAGTCGTGATGAGGCAGGAATTTGAGGTTGCAGAAGAATATGCCGGAGAACGTCTGGATAAATATCTTGCACGGATTTATACAGAGCAGTCCAGATCATTCTTTCAGCGGCTCATCAAATCCGGAAATGTGTCGGTGCAGGATCAGATCATAGCAAAAAACAGTATGACGGTAGAAGCGGGCGATATGGTCAGCGTCTGCATTCCTGAAGCACAGTCCGTCTCCATTTCGCCGGAACCGATTCCGCTGGATATTCTGTATGAAGATTCCGATCTGATGGTGATTAATAAACCGAAGGGAATGGTTGTACATACGTCCGCCGGTCATTACAGCGGAACACTGGTCAATGCGGTAATGTATCACTGCGCGGACAGCCTTTCCGGTATTAACGGCGAGATTCGCCCCGGCATTGTCCACCGGATCGACAAGGACACGACCGGTTCTCTGATTGTATGCAAAAACGACGCTGCCCATATCGATATTGCCGAACAGATCCGAAAGCATTCTGTCAAAAGGATTTACCGCGGAATTGTCTGCGGTATTCTTCAGGATGACAGCGGAACCGTGTCCAGCGCGATCGGCAGACATCCGTCGCAGCGAAAGAAGATGGCTGTAAATCCTGAAAACGGAAAACCGGCGACAACGCATTACCGTGTTCTGGAACGTTTTCATAAATATACCTATGCAGAGTTTCAGCTTGAAACCGGGCGTACACATCAGATACGCGTCCATATGTCTCATATCGGCCATCCGCTGCTGGGAGATGAACTCTACGGCGGCCTGTCAAAAAATTATGCCATAAACGGACTTTGCGGACAGACACTCCATGCCATGACGATCGGATTTATCCATCCGGCATCCGGTGCATACATGGAATATTCAGCTCCGCTTCCGGAATATTTTGAGAAATTACTGCACCGGTTTCGCGGACAGTCTGTGTAAGCTGCATTTTCACGGATGTTAGCGCGCTGCTGAGCGGCGCATATAAGTTTAGGATGTTTAATTATGTTGTGGAACTATATAAAACGCTATTTTCCGATCATGATTCTTGCTGCGCTGTTGATGGTGGGAGAGGTCTATATTGATCTGATTCAGCCGAATCTTATGAGCAGAATTGTTGATGAGGGTGTACTCGGCCTCTATCATGACGGTGTCGCCGATCTGGAACTGATCGTACAGCTCGGATTTCGCATGATTGTCCTGGTCCTGATCGGATGTGCCTGCGGATCCCTGAACAATGTTTTTTCCCAGATTGCCTGCCAGAACACAGGGAATATGATCCGGAAGGATTGCTTTCATCGTATCATGACATTTTCCTTCTCACAGACGGAACGCTTCAGTACCGGCTCACTGGTAACAAGAATCACAAACGATATCACTCAGATTCAGAATCTTTTGTCCACATTTATACGTGGATTAATCAGAACAGCCATGTTTCTGTGCGGAAGTATATTTTTTATGTTTCGCATACATACTCGATTTGGTCTCATCGTACTCTGTGCCACTCCGTTCATCATTATCTGTATGGCAGTCTGCCTGATGAAAGCAAATCCGCTTTTTTCCAGACTGCAGGAGCAGCTGGATCAAGTTAATTCCATCATGCAGGAAGATGTATCCGGAATCAGAATCATCAAAGCATGCGTAAAAGAAGGCTATGAAAAACTTCGTTTCGGAAAAGCAAACGATGAACTCGTCCGAACACAGCTTCATGTTCTTATCATTTTTGCATTCATGAATCCCGTTGTAAACGCTGTACTCTATATCGTGATTGCCGTTTTACTTCTGGCCGGTTCCTATCAGGTTGATGCCGGGACGATAACACCCGGAAATATAATGGCCGGCATTACATATGCCACACAACTCCTCAACGGTATGCTGATGCTGATTATGCTTTTTCAGAATTTTTCCAGAGGAATCGTTTCCTGGAGACGAATCAGGGATGTTCTTACCAGTGAACCGGAAATCTGCGGTGCTGAAAAATATACCGGAAACGAAGATATGCACAGCGGCACTCAAGATGAAAAATCTCCTTTGATCGAGTTTCGTGATGTTTCCTTTCGGTATCCGGAAAGCAGCGACATGGTATTGGAGCATATCAATC
>JAJQFQ010000069.1 GCA_021201035.1 Clostridiales bacterium | reverse complement strand
CGCGGAAACGGCATCGACGAACAGGCCATCAAGCACACCGCCGGTTATGAACAGTATGAATATATTAATGAGGAGCTCGCTGATTTGTTCGCCGCCGCTGATCTGGTTATTTCGCGTGCCGGAGCAAACGCAATCTGTGAACTGCAGGCACTCGCGAAACCGAACATCCTGATTCCGCTGTCCAAAGCCGCCAGCCGGGGCGATCAGATTCTGAACGCAAAATCTTTTGAGAAACAGGGGTTCAGCTATGTGCTTGAGGAGGAAAACCTCTCAGACCTAACTCTCTCGGAAGCCATTTCTTCTGTATGGGAAAACAAAAAGGCCTATATCTCTGCCATGAAAGAAAGTCAGAAAACAGACGCTATCGAAATCATTGTCGGCCTGATTGAAGAATTAAGGAAAAATAAACGAATTTGATATACCAATGCGCCGATTTCGACAGCATGCCGTTCTATAGTAAGGAACGACGACTGCTGAAACGCGGCGCATTTTCATCCGAAACAACCTACCTTGCAGAAGTTCTCATATCCAGCATTTTCGCGATTTCCGCGATCTCATCCGCACTCAGTTCCGCGTGATTCCAGCCAAGCTTCTCCTCGTTGCCGTCCCCGATGTAGCGGGGAATCAGATGCATATGGAAATGGAATACAGTCTGTCCCGCCACCTCGCCGTTGTTCTGCACGACATTAAAACCGTCACATTTTAAGATTTCCGTCATACGCGCCGCCAGCTTTTTCGCCAATACAAACACTTTGGACGCATAATCATCCGGAAGTTCGTAAATATTTGCGGCATGCGTCTTCGGCAGAATCAACGCATGACCCTTCGTCGCAGGACTGGCGTCCAGAATAACCGTAAACATCTCATCCTCATAAATCACGTTAGCTGGTATATCTCCGCATGCCAGTTTGCAAAAAATACAGTTATCGTCTCTCATATAGCACCTCCTGATATATCATGATTTCAGCATTGTTCTTATACAAAAAATACTTTTCCGAGATAAATCATCGATTACCAAACATATCACTTATCACTCTGTCCGAAATCTCTCCATTGCTTCTTTTGCAATGTCCTCTCTGCTATTCATATAACACTGAACCTTCTCCTGCGATAATCCACTATGAAGTAAATTCAGAAAAATCTGTACCTCTCGTTCATATGCTTCATGTTCTAACCTGCTTTTTTCCTTTTCCGCCTCGCTCCATTTGCGCTCCGCTTCCTTTCGTCCACGCTCTGCGTTATCAAGCTTTGGCTGAAGTTCTTTCAAAGTTTCTTCTCTGCCCTCTTTCCTTCCTTCTTTTCTTCCTTCTTTTCTTCCTTCTTTCCTTCCTTCTTCTCTGCCCTCTCGCAACCCTTCTCGCTTAAATATCAATTTTTCTTCCCATTCCTGCATATAGCGCAAACTCACCTCCTCGTTATTCTGAATCACCCGGACACTCTGCCTGATCTGATTGACTTTTTCACTCTGAAAAATCTTATTCTGATCATTCGTGTGCTCTATAAAATATAAAAGTTCCTTCAAATCCTGACTGATTCCTTCATCATCATTTCCATGTGTATTCAGGAAAATCCGCACTGCTCCGTCATTCAGATCTATATCAGTTGATTCCCTGCATCTCATGGTAAAAGTGTACAAATACTTCTTCTTTTTAAAAAGGTCAAACGGAGTGATAATAATCACGCAAACAGGATTCAACACATTAAAATCATCAATGCCCGGTTCCAAAAGCTTACTGTCAATCACGGACTGATAATAACGACTGCGTTTCGGCAGGTTTCCCGTATTACTCTGCTGGGATTCAACCTCATAAATCACATCCTCAGTATCCTGTGTCCACACATCCAGCTTCACAAATCGAAAAACAGGGGATGTACACTGTTCTTTCTCCGACTGGGGCAGGTATTTCAGTACAATCTCTTTTCCCAGAATAATCTCCAGCATCGCCTGCATATTTTCCGGTTTTTCCATGGTCTCGTTAAACAAAAACCGGTCTAACAGTGTCAGTTCCTGCAAAGTTTTTCTTTGCTCCATATAACTCCTCCTTCATTATAAAAAAAATAGGTCAAAGTGTAAAGCTGATTTTTATCCGACGGAAATGTCATGAAAAATCAGAATGAATGCCTGCAAGACATCCGAATCGAACAGAATGAGTGTAAGAAAAGAACCTGTCCTGATTTATAAGCCGAAGTATATCATACATAAAGATTATATTCAATAAAAATATTTGGAAGAAGATATGATATTCGATTAACTGAAACCCGAAAAAATCCCCTCTACGAATTTATCCTTACCTGTGGTAAAATAGAAATTATATACAACAAAACAAAAATACATACAAACCGAAAGGACAGCATCATTATGCAGGGAAGGATCAAATATAACGTCATGTCACCCGAAGAACTTACACTTTTTAAAGATCGCACAGAACGTCTCCTGTCGGAGCGGGGCGCACACATAGATCATCCGAAGATGAAGGAAGAACTTGCCGCTGCCGGATGCACGGTGGAAGGCGACACGGTCCGTTTCCCGAAAACAATCATCAACCGGGCACTAGCCGCCGTCCCGAAGACATTTACTCTGTACGCACCGGATGAGACTTACAATATGACTTTCCCCCATCCGGAAGGAAGCTTCTACACCAGAACCTGTACCGGTGCGCCGAATTATCTTCCAATAGAAGGCGAAAAGCATTACGTCACTCTGGAAGATGCCGGGGAATGGTTTCATCTGGTGAATGAGATGGATCAGATCGATTATGTGGCACTGCCGTCCACTTGTGACGACAGCGTTCCCGGAAAGGCCATTGATGTTTTTACACTGGAAAAAGCACTTCAGATTTCCAAAAAACATATCTGGATTCAGCCTTACGAAGCAGAAAACACAAAATATCTGATCGATATGTGTGCCGCCGCTGTCGGCGATGCGGATAATCTGCGCGAGAAACCGATCTGCAGCTTTATCTCCTGCAGTGTTCCGGTTTTAAAATTCAAATACATGGATGCTGAGATTTTATATGAATGTGCAAAAGCGGGCATTCCGGTTCAACCCTGTGCGCTTCCGACCGCCGGAGCCAATACGCCGATCACGGCGCAGGGCACCGCGCTGGCGGCCTGCGCGGACGTGCTGGCGCAGATCGTTATGCTTGAACTGCTCTGCCCGGGACTGCCGGTCATCGCCACCACACTCCTGTTTTCCATGGATATGCAGACAACCTACACGCTGCAGTCTAACACGGAGATCACCTTCGGCCGCCTCATCTGCATGCAGGTGTTCGAGCAGGGCTACGGCATTCCCTGCCATTCCTACGGCACCGGCACAGACAGCATGACTCTCGACGGACAGAATATGATTGAGCGCACTTCCCTCATTCACATGATGGCCATGTCGGATGCCAGTGTACTGGGCGGCGCCGGCCAACTGGAGACCGCGAAAACAATCAATCCGCTGACGCTGATCATTGACAACGAAATTTTCGGCATTGCCCGGCGTCTGCGCATCGGTCTCGCCGTCGACGATGAGACTCTCGATTTTGAAGAGCTTCTGGAAGGAGACGATGAGGACGGGTATCTGATGAGCGACCATACACTGGATCACCTGCGCGACGCGCACCGGCCGGAACTGTTCTACAAAGGATATCTGCGCGGTATCAATGATGAAGAAAAAACCATTCTGGACCGGGCTCTGGAAAAATATGAGAAAATTCAAAAACTGCCTGTTCCGTGCATGCTGGATGAAGAAACAAAGGAAGCGGTTCACGCCATCGTATTACGAGCCGCGGAAGAACTGCAGTAAAACTCTGAATCTGCAATCTGTCCTTGTGCTCAGGATAATCTGACGGATGATAAGAAATGGAGATCTACATGAAATTAACAAAAGCAGAAAAAATATGGCTTGCAGCCGTCATCATCTTCTATGCCTGTTACAACCTGCCCTTTGTGCCGGCCTATGGCCACGCAAAGGCAACCTTGATTCATGGGTTAATCACACTGATTCCTCTCTGGATTGCCGTCTATATCGGTCTGGTAAAAGTATGCCGGATCTACCGGCTGCGCGATCCGCGGGATACAATAACCGGTTCTTCGTCAGATAAGAACGGTCTCTGGAGAACAGACTCCGAATCAGCAACAGAAAAAAACTCCGCTGCAAAGATAGCCGAATCACGCACAAATTCACCATCAGGACAATTCGGGGATGACCGAAAACAATTATCACATTCGCAAACCGAAACCGGGAAGGAGGATTCATCATGTTAAAAAGTTCAACTGTATGGCTTGCATTCCTGTTATACCTTGCCTTTCTGCTGATCGTCGCTCTGACAGAACATATGCGTTCCAGGCAAAAAAGCGCCCGCGGCTTTGCCACGGCAGGCGGCAGCATCAAACGGCCGATCCTCGTGATGACATATATCGCCTCCCTGATGAGCACCTGGGTTTTTTTCGCAGGTCCCGGCGCATACTACCGGGGCGGTATCGGATACTGGGCATCGGAACTGAGCTACATATGCCTGTTCCCTGTCATCGTTCATTTTGTCATGAACAAGGTATGGATCACAAACAACACACGGAAATACACCACCCCTGCAGATTTTTACTATGACCGCTTCAAAAGCCCTCTGCTGCGGGTTCTGTTGGCACTCATTTTTTTAAGCGCATCCTTCCCCTATATCGCCAGTGTCCTGATTGCCATCTCGAAAGCGGCGGAGATCGCCACGGGCGGTGTGATCGCATACCAGCAGGTTGTGATCATCGTCGGCATCGTAATAATCGCCTATGTCATGATCGGCGGTCTGAAATCCATCGCGCTGACAGACACCATTCAGGGACTCGCCTACATATCCATTCTCTGGATTATCGTGTTCGCCTGCCTGTTCACCGCCTTCGGCGGTTCGCTCGGCAACGCCTTATCCACAATATGGGAAAACACGAACGATTGGTTCTCCTATCCCGGACCGGACGGCTGGGTTCCCTACAGCGCACGCTTCGGCTATCCCTTAAGCTGTGCCATCGGCTGGACCGTCATGCTGCCTCATGTATTTATCCGCTCCGGTTACTCAGGCTCAGACCTGAACACACAGCGCAAACTGATGTTCCTGACACCGATCCTGCAGGCCTTTGTCTGGACCGGCACCATGCTGATCGGACTGGTCAGCATCGCCCTGCTGCCCGGCCTCAGCACCGATGAAACGGAGTACATCATCCCCTACCTGATTCAGAATATTATCCAAAACATCCACCCAACCATGGCCGTCGTTCTGATGATCTGTTTCTTTGTCGGTGCCGTCGCCGTTGGCATTTCCACCGCAGATTCCTTTCTGCTTGTAACCGGCTCCATCATCTCGGAGGATCTGCTGCACCACACGTTCGGCATCAGAATGGACGAAAAAAAACAGCTGCTGTCCGTGCGCCTCGTCATTCTGGCCGTCGGACTCATCAGCATCCTGTTTGCCATCAATCCTCCGGATCTGATCTTCACGCTGATCATGTTTGCCATCGCCATCGTCATGCCGCTGTTTCCTATCCTCGTACTCGGCATCTACTGGAAAAAAGCGACCAAACAGGCCGCTGTCGTCTCCACTATCGTTGGAACGGTTCTCGTGCTGATGACTTATTTTGTGTGGGATCTGGGCGGATCATGGTACGGAGCGTTCGGACTCGCGGGCTCACTCATATGTATGATCGTTGTAAGCCTGCTGACGCATCAGGATCCGGAGGATTCCAGGGAATTTTATGAAGCGTTAGAAAAAGGGGAGAAAAAGTTCTATGATGTGCAGTCATAAAACAAACTGTAAAGCATTATAAACTAATCCATTTGCAGAAGCACCATACAAATTCCCCTGTGTTATTCCAGATAACACAGGGGAATTTCATGACTCATATCCTTACTGCCGGTCAGCACCATCCAAAAGTCTTCCCGAAACGGAATCTCCCGCTGTGCAACCGGCAGTTCGTCTACGACGGAAAAATAATCCAACCCGTCTTTTAAACCGACACCGGTATATTTGACATAACTCTCCTTGTATGTCCACAGCCTGCTGAACTGATCAAATCCATGGATTTCCAGCCAGCAAATCTCAGACGGATGAAAGAATCTGCGCGCCAGCTTCTCACCATCCCCCGCATACCGAACCTGCAGATCCAGGCCAACCTCCGCGCTGCTGACCGCACAGACCCAGATCCCCCCGCTATGCGAAATGGAGAAATGTATCTCCGGCAATTCCCTCACATACGGTTTGCCCTGTTCTTCTGTCCGGCAAACAGTGATGCTTTCTATTTCCCGATCAAGATACCGGCTGATGGCCAGCTGCAGCAGCTCGCAGGATTTCTTTTTTTTATCCCAGTCACAATAATATATCGTTGTTCTCATTATGTATATTTTCAGCAGCGTTCTCTATTTCATAAATAACAATCAGGATGATTATTTCACAGTCTCACAAATGATTTAAAATGACTTGTTGTCTGAGAATCAGTTCAACCCCGATAACG
This sequence comes from Clostridiales bacterium, assembly GCA_021201035.1. GTDB lineage: Bacteria > Bacillota > Clostridia > Lachnospirales > Lachnospiraceae > Eubacterium_I. The sequence goes on along the minus strand of JAJQFQ010000069.1, from coordinate 27,845 downwards.
CTCATACAGCCGTTTAAACGCCGGCAGACTCCTCGTCGCCACCTCATCCGGCACGCAGTAAGAAATACGCACCCACCCCGGTCCGTAAAACGCAGTGCCGGGCGCCATAAGAATCCTTTCCTGCTTCGCCTCCTCACAGAATCTGGCGTCATCCTCCTCAAGCGCCTTCACGAACAGATAAAACGCGCCGTCCGGGTGAATGCAGGTATAACCGATTTCTTTCAGACCTTTATACAGAATATCTCTGGTTCTCTTATAAATGCTGATATCCACCGACGCATCTACACATTTCAGAAGCATTTTCTGTTGAAGCGTCGGTGCATTGACAATGCCGAGATACCGCATGGAAGCCGTCAGACCGGCATACAGGTCACGCATGTCCTGCACACAAGGTTCCATTGCTATGTAGCCGATCCGTTCGCCGGGAATTGAAAGCGCCTTACTGTAGGAATACACAACAATTGTATTCGGATAATAATGGGTCAGATAAGGCACATCTATATCATAAGCCAGCTTTCGGTAAGGTTCGTCCGACACCAGATAAATCGGATGCCCGTACTCTTCCTGCTTTTTCTTTAAAATATCCGTCACCGTGCGAAGAGACTCATCCGTGTAAACGGCACCGGTCGGATTATTCGGCGTATTGATCAGCACAAACCGGGTGCGCGGACTTAAGGCTGCCTCAAATGTATCCGGATCCGGCTGCAGTGTCTCCATATTACAGTAAGCGGGAACCAGTTTTCCGTAAAAAGACTCCACATAGCTTTTATACTCCCAGAAATAAGGGGCGAACGTAACCACCTCATCCCCCTGATCCAGCAAAGTATTGGCGATCATGGCGATCGCTGATGCCGCACCGACGGTCATGATAATGCCGTTCTCATCATAACTGCAGCCAAAAGTCTGATTCAGATACTCTGCAATATGCGCGCGCACCTCCGGATAACCGACATTTGCCGGATAGCCGTGCAGCGACAGTGAATTCTCCTCCCTCAGAATCTCGATCATAGATTCATTGACAACAGTCGGCGGTTCTACGCTGGGATTTCCAATCGTAAAATTAAAAATATTCTCACTGCCGTAAACGGCAGCCATCTTTTTTCCCTCTTCAAAAATATCCCGGATACAAATCGCCGCATCCAAAGACTTGCGCAAACGTTTCGCTATCATAAACTTCTCCTCCCATGTATCCCCCGGCACACCCCTCTATATACCACGAGTTCAGCATCTGAAGACGTATTCTGATCATATATTTTATCGCAAAACCGCTTTAAAGCGTTAAAGTAATAAATACGTAAATTATCATAGCACATAAATAAGTAAAAAGAAAGAGGAAATGTCCCGTATACGTTGATAGCATTCAAAATCGAGCAGAAGAAAAGAATGCCGATGCAGACTTTGAAAACTGCACCGGCACTGTTGTGTTCTTTATTTAACTCTATTATCAGAAAATTCTCCGCACAGCAACGATTGACTTGTAGGTCGCACTCGTATACTTGATACCCCCCGCCGGGTACGGCTTGGAGTTGGAAGCATTCACAATCGTATTATTTCCCACATAAATACCTACATGTCCGCTGTAGCACACAATGTCCCCCAGCTGCATATCCGATACGGATACGGCATAACCCACAGAACGAAGTCCGCTGGAACTGTGCGGAAGAGATACGCCGAAATGCGCATACACACTCATCACAAATCCGGAACAGTCACATCCGCTCGTCAGACTCGTACCGCCGTATACATACGGATTACCGATGAACTGGCAGGCATAACTTGCAACCGCCGATCCGGAACCGCTCGCCGTGGAAGTGCTCGAACTGCTGCCTGAACTACTGCTGCTCGAAGTACTGCTTGCAGAACTGCTACTCGAAGTACTGCTTACAGAACTGCTGCCCGAAGACACACTGGAAGATCCGCTTGTCACAGACCCCACTGTAGTCGTCACCTGCGCTGCCTGCGCCGCGGCAATGATCTCATTCTGCTCAGCAATCGTCTCTTCATACTGCGCCGCAAGGCTCTCGGCCTCAGCCAGCTTCGCATCGAAATCCTCCAGCTCGGTGCTCTTCTCCGACTTCATGGTCTCCAGCTCTGCTTTCTGTTCCTCGTATGTAGCCTGAATCTCTTCCAGCTGGGCTTCCTCTTCCTCTACCTGGGCAACCAGATTCTCAACCTCCAGCTTCGTATTCTGGTACTCAACTAACAGACTTCTGTCATAATCATATACCGTCGAATAACTCTCCAGCTTATTCAGAACATCCGCAAAACTGTCCGCCCCCATCAACGCAGTCAGGAAAGAAGAATCGCCGTTCTCATACATGTAACAGATCCGCTCCTTCATGGACTCATACTGCTCTTCTTCCGTCTCTTTGGCAACCTCGAGATCTGCCTGTGCCGCTGCCAGCTCGACCTTTTTATTCTCAATATCGGTCTCTGTCGTGTTAATGTTGACAATCACCTCAACCAGCTCGGCATCCAACGCGTCAATCTGTTCCTGCAGCTCTTCCTGCTGGGATTCGATACTGCTGATCTGCGACTGAACCGAATTCAGATTGCTCTGTGCCTCGCTTTTCTTACTCTTCGCCTCCGATAAACCTGTCGCGCCGACCATCTGTGTGCCGCCGAAAACCATGACTACCACCAGGCCAAGCGCTATCAGTCTCTTCTTCATAAAATATCCCTGCTCCTGTCTCTCTATCGAAATCGTTTGTATAATCATCAGATTGCTTTCACAGTATAACATCAATACTTTCAGATTTCAATACAGTAAGACATTTTTCAGAAATATTTCACATTTTTCTGTAATATTTTTGTAATAATCGTGACATTATGCCCTCTTCGGCAGTTGTTTAATCAGAAGGATTTTCATGCCTCCGAAAACTTTATTGTTTTCCAGCTGATTGATCTGCTGTATCTGTCCGGTCGTCGTGTGATATTTTTTCGCAATTTCCCACAAAGAATCCCCCGGCGCCAGTGTCAGTCCGACGATCGAGGGCTGCGTATTTAACTCCTCAATCTTAAAATCCTCCTCCTGTATCTCCTGTATCACATCCAGTTCACGGGAACCGGTCACCATGGTCTTTAAGCAGACAACAGCCTGAATTTCAACCTCCCCGCTGTTTTTCATCAGAAAAGACAAGGCTTCCAGTGAATGCTGCAGTTCCACATCATCTTCCGACAGTATACCCGGTATCTCAATCAGATATTGAAAGGGAACCACCCCTTCCGCTGCTTCCAGCGGAGTATTATCACGATCTGTCAGATAAAGAAGCCGGATGCGAACCGCCCCTTCTGCCAGAATGCCTTCCTCAGTAACTGTCGTCCGGTCAATTTCTTCTTCACCGAAACCGGCACATATCTGAAAGATACCGCTTTCCTGATTTTGTATGTTTATCGTATCGTTTACCCGGCACTCAGACTCGTTTTTCATACGCAGTTCCGGGAAAATACAGGTTTCTTTTTTCAGAATCAGATGTCGGTCTAACGCGTATGCATCAGCAATCAGCTCCTTTTTTTCTTCTTTATACAGGCGGACATCCGCATGCAGCTCGCCTTCCGCTAGAATCACTCTGGATTCCCCATCCTCATCACTCTGCGGACTGCAGGACAGATTCTGAACCTGCGTGATGATATACGGCACCATCGTGCTCTCCGCTTCCGGAATTTCAAATTCACAGCGGTACGGAACTTTTGCCGCAAACCATTGCAGGCTGCTGTTTTCCTCGCCGACATAAACAATCAGGATCTGCAGTTCTCCCTGGATATCAAGCATGCCGGGAGACAGGCGTTCCTCCGTTCCTAAAACCTGCGTCTGCTGCCACAACATCTTTTGTATATTGGGTTTATTTGAGGGCAACCGTATTTCCTCATGAATACGGCAGTTTTCCTTGCCATAGTACTTCATCTCAAGGAAATCATACTCCTCCTTCATTACTTCCGGCTGAATTTCCGTCTCAAACGCTGTCGGGATCTCCGCATCGAACCGTTCCCGGAGCATCACTCTCAATTCCAGAAGCGCACGGATATTCAATTTTCTGGAATTAGAAATACGAAAGGACAGATCTTCCAGCACCGGTTCAACCGTCACCATATCAAATTCACACAGGTCCGGCGCGGACAGTGTCTCCTGAAACGCAAGCTCCCCTTCCAGACTGCTGATTTTCCACTCATTCTGATCCGTCTTATATAAAACGCGAAACTGTACCGCACCTCTCACCATCACATGACCCGTTCCCGTTTTCACCTCATCGATCCGTACTTCCCCGCCGCTTAAAATAACAGAATATATATCCGGAAGATAGTCCGACAGGTTATATGCCTCGTCAAAGGTTACCTGCGTTGATACAGTTCCCTTCCTTCTGTCCATCTGAATCTGCGTCCTGTTAAAATCCATTCCTGTTCTCCTTATTTCACATTACGATATCATATCATTCAAATATAACGTTTTCCTCTAACCGCTCGGTTTTTATCACAATATACGGATAACTCACCACCTTTTTTGCATCCCCGCCGTTCTCCGGACCGATCAGCTCCGCCTTAAAGCAGACAGCATTGTCCGTCAGATAAAATTCCTTCATTTGTATACTGTATCCGCCTGTTTCCTGCATACCGAATCCCCGCACAATGTACAGATCATCGCCATCACGCCAGGTCAGCTTCAGATCATCCGATTTTTCTTCTTCTATTTTCTGCAGCAAAGACTCCGGTATTTCCGACTCAGCCAATACGGTGTACTCCAGATCACGAATTTTCTCTGTTCCCGCTGTTTTCAGGCTGCAGCCGCACAGCAGAAGAATTGTCAGTACAAACATGCTGAAAAAGCACAGTTTTTTTCCCATGAATCATTCTTCCTCATGATTCCTTGTTCCATTCTATGAGAAAACACTGTAATTATGCCGGATTTTTCTAAAAGAATGCGCCTGAAACAAAAAAATTACCGGACTTCCGATATGAAATTTACATTGAAACTGGATTTATTTTCTGTAATATGATAAAGTAATACCTGATATGTTATGGAGGGTAAATGCAATGCTAAGATTTATTTTCGCAGTTGGATTTGCGATCTTATATTTGATTGTAGGAATCCCGGTTCTGGGAATTGAATATCTGATTGGAAAAGTGAATCCGCAGAAGCGTGATATCAGCAGTCTGCGCATGGTACAGTGGGCTTTTCGCGTGATCATGAAAATCTGCGGTGTAAAAGCCGATGTCATCGGCTATGAGAACATCCCAAGGGATGAAGCGGTATTATATGTAGCCAATCACAACAGCTACTTTGACATCATCATTACCTATTCTATGTGTCCCGGTCTGACCGGATACATATCGAAGGATTCCATCGGTAAGATTCCGCTTTTAAATATCTGGATGAAACGGCTGTACTGCCTGTTCATGGACAGAAACGATGTAAAACAAAGCCTGAAGATCATCCTGCAGGCAGCAGAACAGATCAAAAACGGCATTTCCGTCTGTATTTTCCCTGAAGGTACCCGCGGTGATTCTACCGAGATGATGCCTTTTAAGAGCGGAAGCCTGAAGATGGCGGAAAAAACCGGCTGTCCGATCGTACCAATCGCGATCTACAACACACGCAGCATCGTCTCTGACCACTTCCCGGTTGTCTGTCCGGCTCATGTAACCATTGAGTACGGCAAACCGATCTATACCAGAGATCTCCCGAAGGAGGATAAAAAGGCTCTCGCCCGCATCACGCAGAATGCCATTCAGGAGATGTTGGATCATATGGAAGCAAATACACCGTCCGGTTCGTCATCACGGCTTAACGGGAAGACACCTGAAAGCATTCCCGCCAAAACTGCTGTAAAAACATCTGACATCACGCCGGGAACACCCAAATCTTCAGGCGATGTCGGCAGAGCGCCGGCAGCCGGTTATCGGTAATCGGTTACGAAAACTTTTTTTTCAATTCATCTACAATTTCAGAAAACTGCATGAAATGGGATGCCTTCACGAGAACGGCATCCCCTTTTTTTACAAGAGAAAGCAGCCGCTGCAGCAATTCCCCGCGCGTTTCAAAATACTCAGTCTCACAACAGACAGACGCCGCCTCTTTCAGATCCTTCGACAGTTCCCCCGTACAGAGGAGAATATCAATCCCCTTTTTCGCAGCGTAAGCACCTACTTCGCGGTGCAGATCACGTTCCTTCTCCCCCAACTCACCCATATCTCCGAGCACGGCAATCTTCCTTCCATCAGCAAGTCCCAGCACATCCAGAGATGCCTTCATGGAAACCGGATTGGCATTATAACAATCATCTATGATTGTGATATCCCCGGCCTGAATCAGATTCGTCCGTCCGGTGATCGTCCTCGCAGCTGCAATACCCGCACAGATCTGTGTAAAGTTCATGCCGAGCACATAGCCGACGCAGGCCGCGGCACAGGCATTATAAATATTGTGAATGCCCGGGATTGGCTCATGGATCGGCCAACCCGCGCACGCCTTCCCGCATACGCGATAACCTTTTCCACAGTCATCCTGTACGGAACCGCTCCCGCCGTGCTCTCCTTTTTCCAAATCATCTTCGCTGTCCGCAGTACAAAAATGAAGTACGGCGTCCATCCCGTTCAAACCACGGTTTTCGATATGATCAGCCGTCACAAAATAGGAATCATTCATGCGCACCGCGCTCTGATCCTCCACAAAATAACGAATCGGGCGAATGCCTTTTACCTCGTCAATCGTGGAAAGCTTATTATCATTTCCGTTTAAAACAATCACGCCTTCCGGCTTTAAATAGTCAAAAATCTCAGACTTTGCCCGCAGAACACCGTCCCTGTCGATGAGATTCTCCAGATGACACTTCCCGATATTCGTCATCACACAGACATCCGGCCGCGCCATCTTCGCCAACCGGTGCATTTCGCCGAAATCAGAGATTCCCATCTCCACCACGGCAGCCTCATGCTCCGGACGAATGCGAAGCAGCGTCAGTGGCAGTCCGATCTCGTTGTTAAAATTTCCCTCTGTCTTCAGCACGCGGTACTTCTGCCCAAGAACCGCGGAGACCATCTCCTTCGTACTGGTCTTGCCGACACTTCCGGCAATACCCACAATCGAAATCGTCAGAGTAGAACGGTAAAACTCAGCGATATCCTTTAACGCCTGCGGACAGGAATCCACACGTATATACGGTCCGTCCGGGTTCTCCAGTATCTGTTCGGACAAAACAGCCGCCGCCCCCTTCGCAAAAACGTCAGGAATAAATGTATGGCCATCCACGCGCTCTCCGCGCATAGCGACATAGAGATCGCCCTTCTGTACCTGCCGGCTGTCAATCACCACGCCGGAAATCTCCTGTTCCGCAAATACCCGCGCCCCGTAATAGGTACCGCCGCAGGCACGTGCAATATTCTGTAAAGACATCTGTTTCATGATGTGCTCCTTCATGTGTCTATTAACTGACAGCCGGGTGCAGATATCTGGCTATCTGACTTTTCGTCCCGCTGTATTATACATACTTCTCCTGAGAAATATGGATCAGTTTCTCGCAAAGCGTCCCGAAATCCATGCCGACCGCCGCGGCTTCCTGCGGCAACAGGCTCGTCGGCGTCATGCCCGGCAGAGTGTTAGCCTCCAGACAGAAAATCTCACCCCTGTCATTCAGCAGAAAATCCATACGGGAATAAGCATCCAGGCCGAGCACGTCGCAGACCTGCACGGCAACCTCCTGCATCCGCGCCGCAATCTTCTCCGGCAAATCCGCCGGACAGGTCTCCACCGCACTCCCGGCCTTATATTTGTTCTTATAATCATAAAAACCTTCCACCGGCGCGATCTCAATCACCGGCAGCGCTTCACCGTCGACTACGCCCACGGAAAACTCACGCCCCTCAATGTAATCCTCCACGATCACTTCCTGTTCATACCGAAAAGCCTCCGCAAGTGCCGCGTCAAAATCTCCTTCACTCCTCACAATGGACACACCGATACTGGAACCGCCGCAGCAGGGTTTCACCACACAGGGAAAAGAAAGCCCTGTCTCCGAAAAAGGAATCTGTGCCTGTTTCTTCATGGATATACCATGCGGTGTCGGAACACCCGCCGACTCAAACAGAGTCTTGGAAATGCCCTTGTCCATAGCCAGAGCACTGCTCAAATATCCGGTTCCGGTATATCGAATGCCAAACAGATCAAATACTGCCTGAATCTTGCCGTTTTCTCCATTCTCTCCGTGCAGCGCCATAAAAACAATATCTGCTGCCTGACAGATCCGGATCACATTCGGGCCGAAGAAGCAATCCGAAGAATCCTTTCGCATGGCTTTTACCTGCGTAAGATCGGGAGCCTGGGCTGAGATCGCACTGACTGCCTCATCCGCATCGGCACAATGAGAAAAAACATGAGCGATATCCGTCTCCTCCTCCCCATATCCCAAAAATACATCCAGCATCACCACGCGATGCCCCCGCCCGCGCAGTGCTTTGGTCACCATACTTCCGGTGATCAGTGAAACATCCCTCTCCGTACTCAGCCCTCCGGCCAAAACCACTATGTCCATATGTAAATTCTCCTGTTTTTATCTGAATTCCTCAATGCACAATGCGCGAACCCCGCCGTGCCGGGTTCGCGAGCCATCGGCTCGCAGCAATGTATGCTTTATCTTAACTCATTTCTTCTGCTTTGTGAATGGAAGTACGAAAAAAAGTTCTTTTTTCTTTTTTCGGCCGTTTCTGGCGGCTTCGAATGGTCTCATCCAGCTTGCGGAAGCGTTCCTCCTCCTGTTCTTCGCGCTCGCGCATCAGGTAATTCATCTCCTTGAGCACCTTTTCCCCGACCTGTGTACTGATCTCCGCACCTAACGCATGATTATTTTCCGTCATAGCATTTTTCACGATCTCATTCATCATCATCTGAAACTGTTCCAGTTTCGAGAGCGGCTGCTCCTGTGCAGCCGCAATCGTTTCCGCATCCAACGCCGGTCGTACTGAGTCCTTCCATGCCGCGGGAGCCTCTGACCGGGCCGGATCATCTGCCTCCTGCAGCATGGAAGCCGTTTCTTTTTCCAGATCGATTTGCAGGTCATCTGCTGATTCTTGCTCTGCAGGAGGGTTGTGAAGCAGCATCCGGATCGCTTTCAGCTGAAACCCCTCCTCCTTAAGTTTCTTAATCTGTTCAAACTGACGGATGTTTTCTTCTGTATAATAGCGATGCCCCATCTCATTGCGCGGGACATCCAGTTCCAGTTCCTCTTCCCAGTAACGCAGCACATGCGATTCCACCTGAATCAGGTTGGCCGCGTCAGAAATCATATAACGCACTTTTTCCATGGTCAAACCTCCTCGCTTCTTTACGCAGACATGCAGACATTCCATAGCCTGTCCATTCATGACCCTTTCATCATCAGTATAGAAGAAATTATGCCTGTCCTCAAGGAAATCTCATCGTAAAATTACGACAGGGTTTGTGCCGATTTCACACAAACCCCGTTTATTCTTCAAACAAATAAATAAAGTGTCGTTCTGCGGCAGGTCTGCCCTGTGGATACTTCGCGCGCAAGCGGTTGCTTTTGCGACAGACTTATACCTGCTCAACCGAAACAGTTTCTTCCGGTATAAATGCGTCAAAGATCACCGTCACCTTAAACAGATCACCGTCCAGATAAATCTCCAGATCACCGCCCTGCATCGTGGTCAGGTTCTTCGCGATCTCCAGACCGAGACCGCTTCCCTCCGTCGTCCGGGAGATATCCCCCCGCACAAACCTCTCCATCAGCTCCTCCGCGCTGAAATTCAACTCATGCTCCGACATGTTCTTGATTTCAAAGGAAACCCTGCTCCGGCAGATACTGTTATTTCCGGCTCTGCCATTGCCGGCATCGCCGATACCGCCAATCCTTTTGCTTCCGGGACTTTCATCGTTTTCGATTCTGTTGTCCCCGAATCTGCTGTTTTGGTTATCCCGGATACTGCCGGTCACATAGACGCGGGAAGCCGGCATGGCATATTTTGCCGCATTATTGAAAAGATTCTCAATCACACGGTACATGCGCCGCCCGTCGGCGCGGATCCGCATCTCCTCATCAGGCAGATTCAGGACAAGCTGCAGATTCCTGCTCTGAAACTTATCATCGAGCTCTCCGCTCGCCTGCTTAATCAGCTGTTTCAGGTCAATCTCCCGCATATCCAGCGTGATAACCCCCGAGCTGATCTTTGACGCCTCCACCAGATCGTCCGTCAGCTGTTTCAGACGCTGGGATTTCTGATCCAATATCTCGATGTACCCGGCAATCCGTTCATCCGGCAGATGCTCCCGCTTCAGGATATCCACATAGTTGATGATGGACGTCAGGGGCGTCTTGATATCGTGAGAGACATTGGTAATCAGGTCCGTCTTTAAGCGTTCGCTCTTCATCTCGACCTCCACCGCACGACGGACAGCCTCCTGCATGTTATTCAAAACCTCCGCCATCTCACGGTTTTCGCCCTGTAGCACAGCAGCATTCACCTGATAATCCAGATTACCCTCGCCGAGTTCCTTCATCCCTCTTTTGATCATCTCCCGTCCGGAGACACGCTGCATCAGCTTCCACCAGACATACAGGTCAAAGAAAAACAGACCTGCCCACAAAAGAACAGCAAATGCCTTGTTTGACCACCACCCCCACCAACGCCACCAGAATCCGGCTGCCAGAAACAGAACCGCATACTGAATGATGACAAAGATGAGATATTTAACCTTGATCCGACGGATTTCCGGCATAGTGTTCCCGGCTATTTCCGTCAATTTGCGTATCCCTCCGGCAATTCTTACCACAAGACTGCCTCTGACAGAATGTTCCTTAATGCGCCGGCCGTAACGTTTCAGTTCCCACGCAAGAAGCAACGCGCCGAGAACGGTGCCGGCCGCTCCGGCGATCATCAATTTGATATAGCCTCCGTAATTAACCGGCGCCTCAAAATAATACCAGCTTGAATTTGCCACAGCGGAATAAACAATATACACCGGAATAAACCAGAACAGAATATCCATCAGTATCATGATCTCAATCGGAAATCGATCCATCGGAGCCGGGTGAATGTCCGCATCTTCCTGCCGATGCCCTGTCTGACAGGACAGCAGCACCAGCATAACTGCCGCCAGTGCAAGCATCGTGAAAAAGGCAAACACCGTATTCAGCGGACCAAAAGGCGACATATCATTCCACCACTGATACAGCTGCATATCTGTGTAGGACTGGCTGGATGTCAGCGGCCAGGTTGTATCCAACGCCAGATACATCTCCCAGTTTCCCTCCCCGAACAGTTCTTCCGCGTAGTCCAGCAAATCACTGCCGTAAGCGTCAATATGGGTTCCCGACCATTCCCATGTCGGATTCCCTTCCTCATCACAGGTCAGACTGCAAAACAGGCCGAACATATCATTGGTATCATAGTACTCGTTGCCGTAAATATTCTGGATCTCCCACAACTCCAGACTCTGCCAGTCGGATATGTTTGTATAGACCTCTCCCGTGTCAGTATTTTTCAGATACAGCATCGCATTCGTATTCGTATCAACCGAGTCCTGTGAAAGAAAATATTCATTCAATTGTTCCGCCGCGTCCAGCAGCTGTACATAACTGTCCCAAAGCAGGACCGGCGAATTGGTATCCTGTGTCGTCCGCGCCAGTTCCGCCAGCGTCGTGCCGGAAGCGGTCAGAATCGACTCTTCCTCTAACTCCAGTCCGTTATTATACAGGATATTGTCTTCGGTACTGTACACCCGGAACCGGTACGCCTCTCCCGCCTCACCGCTCTCATCTACCATGTAATCCGCATCGGTCAGTCCGTATTCCAGATACACCGTCACCGTCTCGTAAACCGTCGCATCCGGATCTATCTCCCCGGCATCCGCGTCCGTAAAAACATCACCCGCGGCATCCGCCGATGCCTCCGTTGCTGCCGTATCAGGCGCCACATTCGTGTCTGAACTGTCAGTATCCTCTGCCCCTTCCTCGACTTCATTCTCCCCCCCCCACTCCGAGGCATACACTACCGCATAATCCGTCAGAAACATAAGCCGGTAATAATTTTCCGACCCGTAAAACGCTGCCAGATCCGCCAGCGCATAGGTCGTGTCCGGATCCTTCTGTTCATTGTCCACTCCGGCGCTCAGATTTGCGATATCGATCGTCATCGTCTCATCATAAGCGGTGCCGCCGGAACAGAATATATCCCGGTTCTGCCATGTATCCAGCAGGGTAACTCCCTCCTCATACAGATATGCTGCCGCGGAATCACTCTCCTCATAACTCGTGCCGTGCACAATCTCCGAAAAAGTCATGCCGATACGCAACCCCTGCACGATACGCATTCCGGACAGACCTGCGAGAAAAGAAGCAGCAGACAGGATAACCACCACCAGAAGCTTCGCCCATTTTGCGTAAAATCTTTTCTTCTTCAAAGGAAATCTTCCTCCTCCCATCATGTTTGATATACTATGATACAGTATATCGAAACAATCTTGTGAAAATGAAAGAAGAACTCTTAATCATTTCTTAAACACATAAAATCACTTTATATCCTCAATCCGGTAACCCACGCCCCAGACCACCTTCAGGTAACGCGGTTCACGCGGGTTAATCTCAATCTTCTCCCGGATATGCCGGATATGAACCGCCACGGTATTATCCGCATTGATGGCGGCCTCTCCCCAAACGCTCTCATATATCTGCTCAATGGAAAACACCCGTCCCTTATTTTTCGTGAGGAACAGCAAAATATTATACTGAATCGGCGTCAGCTTCTCCACCGGCTCACCGTCCACCGTCACCAGCTTAGTATCATCGTTGATCTCCAGACCGCCGGTCCGATAGATCTGCGCCGCGCTCTCCGCCGCGATCGTGCCAAGCTGCGTGTACCGGCGCAGCTGGGACTTCACCCGCGCCACCAGCTCCAGTGAATTAAACGGCTTTGTCACGTAATCGTCCGCGCCCACGTTCAATCCGAAGATTTTATCCGTATCCTCCGTTTTCGCAGAAAGAATAATAATAGGAATATTCGACTTTTCACGAATCTTCAGCGTTGCCCGCAGACCGTCCATCCGCGGCATCATCACATCCAGAATCAAAAGCTGAACATCATAGTTCTGAATCATCTGAATCGCCTGAATCCCGTCATATGCCTTTAAAATATGATACCCCTCAGGCGCCAGATATATTTCGATAGCATCTACAATGTCTTTGTCATCATCGCAAACTAATATATTAATCATTCGTAACTACCTCCCTCGGTATCATAGCACAATTCACTGTATAAACAACTGTTTTTACGAAATATGGAAACGACAAAATAGAATTTAATTTGTATTAAGAAAGGATAACATAAGAATTTTTACTAAAACACGTTAGAAACATTAAGAATTATTAAAAAATGTCCTGCTCATAAATCCTGCGCTTTAAAATGCATAAACCGCAGCCGTTCATGCCCGCGCTCTGCAAAACAGGCATCCAGAATCCGACAGGCCTCCTGAAACCAAGCTGCAGTCTCAACCTCAGCTGGAACAACCCGACGCAGTTGACCACCGGAACGGATTATCCTTTTTCCGTAACTGTCACAAACAATTCCGATCAGGATATCTCCGGACTCCAGCTCTTATCCTGCGTTCCGACCAATTTACTGGATAATAACTGGACAGAAACTATTCAGTATACCCTGTCAGACGGTATGAGCATTGATGCTTCAAGCAGCGCAAAAGTAAATCTTCCGACGCTGAAAGCCGGCGAATCCATTACGGTTAATGCCACGGTTAATTTCCCTGCAAATGCAGCAGGAGATACCTCACATATGTCTGTCACACTGTATCAGGCAGCTGATGGCCAGGAACCGGAAGCAATTGCCAGCACATCCTCCGATTTAAACAACGAGTTCGTCATCAGTGCTCCCGCAGCACAGGATACGACAGACACAGCAACTGCAGATACTGCTTCGGCAGACAATACATCGGCCGGCAGCACTTCAACGAGTCAGACAATCGTCATATTATCATAATACTTCATCCGGATGATCTGCTGTTCATCCGGACGCAGCGTTTCCATTGCCTGTGCAAGATCCGCTTTTGCCTCCGCGAATTCCAGCATCACACAGTCAACGGAGACTTCCGCGTCCCGTACATCCGTCTGATGACGCAATTCCTTTCGATAACGGGAAATCGCTGTATTTCTGGCAATCGCAGCCAGCCAGACCGCCAGAGGCGCCTGCTCACTGTCATATGAATCCATATGAAAATAAAATTCCGCAAAAACATCGTTCGTACATTCTCTGACGTCCTCCGGATTAGACAAATAAAGAGAAGCGACCTTCCAGACAAGGCCGGTAAAAGACTCCATAAGAAGAACCATGCCCCTCTGCGGTTCCTGCTCAAGAAAGCGGAGCAGCTGTGCATCCGTGTATTTTTTCATAACTCTTATTATCCCCCGGCAAATAAATGTCGGCTTCATCATATCACAGAGTATCCGTCGAAAACAATAAGGTAAAAAATAACCGTCGAAAAATGTTATTTTTCACCTTTCGGATATATAAAATGTAAAAATAAACCTTATTGACGTTAGAATTTTTAAAATGTATATATTTAATCAGACCATTATAGATAACAGGAGACAGATTATGAAAAGGTTAACCATATTAATACTTTCCGCCATTTTTATAGTCAGTCTCGCTGCCTGCGGCGGTTCGGCAGCAGACATGACAACCACTTCGGATATCGGAACCGACAATGAAGACGGGTCGTCTGCAGGCGATGAATCAGCAGCAGTTGTAAACACATATAAAAAGACAGAAACCGGCGTAAAACCGAGCGGTAATGTGCTGCTATGCGAAGATTATGAATCCATTATAAACTCAGAAATGAACACATCCATTTTGGGAAGTGATATCCCGGCATATCAGATCATGCACGTTACATTTTTAGACAGTCTGGATGATATGCCTGAGATGTCTGTAGACGCTTTTGATGCGACAGAAAATCCGGACGGATGTGTGAATCTCTGGGATGTTTCGGAGAATCAGGATGGTTCTGTTATGGCCTGGACTTATCTTACAACAGATTTTCAGGATTTTTTCGAATGGTACTGCAATGAAAATCCACAGGAAGAAGTGACATTTGAAGAAAAATATACGAAATGGTATGGAATGTATCTCGATCTCTATATCGCCGGAGACGGCGGCGTAGACGCCAATCCCAACAGCTGTGCACTGTTTTACAGTTACAGCCCATCGACGATAAATTTTAATGACTGCTTTTATACAGGTGATGTGACGGATATGTCGTTTATGTTTACCGGCTGCGAGTTGTTAACAGAGTTGGATCTGAGCGGGTTTGACACATCAAATGTAACAACCATGAGAAGCATGTTTTATGGTGATTATACGCTGAAATCACTGGATGTAAGCAGTTTCAACACATCCAACGTCACAGGTACAGGAATGATGACCATGTTTTCCGGCTGCAGTTCTTTAGAACAGTTGGATGTGAGCGGGTTTGATACCTCGCAGATTACATATATGTACTACATGTTTTATGATTGCTCATCACTTCAATCACTGGATGTAAGCGGGTTTGACACATCACAGGTTATAGACATGGATCACATGTTCGCAAACTGCTCATCTCTGGAAGAACTGGACATAAGCGGTTTTGACATGTCAAATGCCATGAACAGCGGTACTATGCTGGAAGGTACAAAATGGGAATAATATAACTTCATGATGTAGCTTACCACAATACTCTGGCCTTTATATCATCTTCAAAATCAATCATTAATCCTTTCCAGATCGGCACCCCCGCACCCGGTCTGATCTCACGCAGATCACCGCTCGGAAATCTGGCCTGCCAGTATTTCTCAGAAAGATTTTTTATGCCAAACAGACCCTTATGGTTTTTATTTTCGATTACTTCCCCGGTTATTGTCTCATAATCCTCCGCCTTTTCCGTATAGCAACGGTACAATTTTAATCCCGGATAAAGAGGAATCTCCATATCATTGATCTGCAATGTGTAAAAATTTGTTCCACAGGTTTTGCACACGCACATGTGATGCTTTGCATGATAAAACATCGCAGAAAAGGTCTTTTTCCCGCATCCCGGACAATCGATTATGTCTGATCGCAATCGAAACAGAATCTTCAGCCAATACTCTTCCGTCATACGTTTCTCCGGATCTGTCATACCTTCAGTAAACATTCTTGTAAAAGCATCTCGCAAACAGGAGGGATATAAGGGCCATAATTTTATGACATTATCATGTACACCACGGACAGGACGATTCGTATCATTTTCCGGGTCATAAATAAACACCGGGTCTGTCCCGTATTGCCGCAGTTCCTTTGTCTCCTCTAACGCTGCACGCTCGAAGTCCCGTTTCCCCTCCAGGGGATCTGCACGAAAAAACAAACGAAACAGAACTACTGCCAGGGAAAACCGATCTGTAAAAACATCAGACATTGCTTCACCGCGAACGACTTCCGGCGCCATGTAGCCCGGAAATCCGCCAAGTCCCCAATATACTCCGTCCGATGTCACAAGATCGCAGTCCTTTAAAAACACATCCCCATTTTTTGCATTTATAAGAAACCGGTCTCCGTTCAGAGTCTGATAACTCTTTCCAGTTCGATGCAAAGAACGAAACGCTTTCACAATATTGATTGCGGCAGTCACCCGGGCCTCCAGAGAAGCAAATCTGCACTCCTCTTTGACAGCCTTCGCTCCCTTTTCTGCAGACTTTTTCCAGCGATATCCAATACACAAGTCGTCAAACGCCGTATAATCAGTCGGCGGAACGTCCATCAGACAGCCAAATGCTTTTTTCTCTCCGTTTGCCATATAATACCCGGACACATCCTTAGGCCACAAAAACCATCTGCTCCCCTCCGGGGCTCCATCCCTGACATTCTGTATCAGATTATTCCTAAACTCTTCCGGATGATTCAATCTGTCATAAAAATACCATTTCAGGACATATTCATTTCCCCGGTACTTCACCAAATATACGAAACCCTGTCCGTTAAAATTAATCTCTTTCTCCACAACCGCTTCGCCGCCGCCCAGCATGGGGATTCCGGCTCCGGCAGTTAATCTGTAATTTTCCTTGCCCAACCGCCCGATTTTCCTCCTCCGTTTAGGTTTTTATGGGGTCAAACCCCGGAAATAAAATATATACTTTGTAAATTTTCTATAAAACAGGTTCCTTATATATTTCGAAACTCCTCCAGTATCCCTGCGATCAGCCCTGTCCGTCCAAACGGTGTCATCAGATAATACCCGTCCACATAAGGAGAAATCCTCCGCATGATCTCCACGGAAATCTCCGTCGCAAGATGCTCCGCCTCCGCACGGTCTTTTCCCTCATACAATTCTGTGATCTTCGGATCTACATTAATGCCGTTGATCTCACTGTCCATGAAGCGGGCGTTTCTGGCACTCACCACCGGAATCACGCCGCCGAGCATACGGGCATCCAGTTCCTTGCGGGCACGCTTTAAGTTCTCAAAAGCCTGTTCGGTCAGTATGGGCTGCGTCAGGAAACCAACCATGCCCTTCTCCGCCTTTTCCTTTGCGAGACGAAGCTGCACGTCAAAATTCCGCGCGTTTACATTCAGCGCCCCAAACAGATGGAACGGCCCCGGCAGCGATTTCTTCCCGAGAGAGGTAACAAATGCCGCCAGCTTTCGGGAATTAAACTGATACACACTCTTCACCTCGTCGCGCTCCGCCGTCGGAATCGGATCGCCCGTGATCAGCAGAACATTCCGTATTCCCTCCGCGTAAAGCCCGAACAAAAGTGCCTTTGTCGCGTTCAGATTCCGATCCCGGCAGGTCATATGCGGCAATGCGTCCATATTCAGCTCCCGCCGGATCTTGCACGCAAGCAGACTGGAATCCATCCTGGCCCGCGCGATCGGGCAGTCAGCGATTGTAATGATGTCCGCGCCCGCGCCCTTCAGTTCCCACGCGCCCTTCATAAACTTAACCATGTTCGCGTCCGCCGGGGAATCCAGTTCCACGGCAAACACCTTCTCGCCTGCCTGCAGTTTGTTCCAGAAAAGGCTTTCCGCGGCCTCCTCACAGGGCAGTTTCTCGGATGTCGTCCTGACAGACGCGGCCTTCAATTGACTTCCCGTCCGCAGCGCTTCCCGCACCATCTCGATATGAACCGGCATCGTACCGCAGCACCCGCCCAGAATGCCGGCGCCCTCGGCTGCCATCTCCTGCAACTGCGATGCGAAATAATGAGGGTCTCCCTCATAAAATGTCCGATTGTTGACCACCGTCGGGTAACCGGCGTTCGGCATCAGAGAAAGCGTGATACCTTCGTGATCCATCTCCTGCACCAGCTCCAGCATATGCCGCGCGCCGCAGACACAGTTTAATCCAAGAGCATCCACCGCCGCGCAGCCGCGTATCGCTTCGAATAAATCCGCCGCCCAGATTCCGTCTCTGGAATATCCGTCCGCCTGCACGGCGAAGCTGACAATGATATAGGCCTCCGGTGATTTTTCACGGATATATTCTGCAGCCTCACGCAGCCCTTCCGTGTCGGAATTCGTCTCAAAGAGAAAATGCCGCGCGCCCAGTTCCAGAAACTGATCGGCCACAAACCTGTATTCTTCAAATGCGCTCAATTCTTCCGGCAGTCCTCCGAGCGGTCCGACATCGGCAAAGACATACGCGTCGTATTCCGCCGCCGCAGCGGAAGCGAGCTCCCAGGCAGCCCGGATTACACGCTGTACTAACTCCTCATCGCCCTGAAACTGCACGCAGTTTACCGCAAAGGTATCGGTCTTGATTGCTTTACAGCCCGCTTCCAGATACTCTTTATGTATCTCTGAGATCAAATCGGGCTGGCGCAGCACCGCCATCTCGCAGCTCATGCCGGACATATGGTTTTTCTGGGAAAAATAAGTTCCCATACTGCCGTCAAAAAGCAGTATATTTTCCTTTAAATATTCTCGTATATCCATCATACATTCCCGGGCAGGTATTCCGTATTCATCCGTAAATACTTCTGTCAACACAATTTTATTTCTGTGTAAACGTCGAAATACTATAACTATTCAGGACAGTACTTCGCACTTGCTGCGAAGTACGTCAGATAGCGTAGATTACACAGGGAAAAGTCCCATCGCGAAGCGATTTTACATGGACTTTTCCTCGTAACTGTGAAGGTACTGAACAGTTACGAAATACTTTACCCCAGCACCTCCTTTGCCACATCCACAGATGCCTTTGCATCCTTCGTATAATAATCCGCGCCGATCTCCTCCGCATATTCCGGCGTCAGAACCGCACCTCCCACGAACACCTTGCAGTCATGTCCCGACGCGCGAAGCGCCTCAATCGTCTTTTTCATGGAAACCACCGTAGTCGTCATCAATGCTGATAACCCGATCAGCCGCACATCCTCCGCGATGGCCGTATCCACCACCTTCTGCACCGGCACATCCCGTCCCAGATCGATCACCCGGTAGCCGTAATTTTCCAATACAACACGGACGATATTTTTGCCGATGTCGTGAATATCACCCTCGACCGTCGCCATGATGATCTTGCCTTTGGAAACGCTCTCCCCACCGCGCTTCGCGATCCGCTCCTTGATCAGATCAAATCCGGCACAGGCCGCGTTGGCGGAGTTGATCAGCTGCGGAAGAAAAATCTGCTGTTTTTCATATTTGTCCCCCACCACATCCAGAGCGGGAATGAGTTTTGTATTGATCACATCCAGTTCACTCATCGTCTCCAGAAGCTTTGCGGTCAGTTCTCTGGTTTCCTGCTTCAACCCCTTAAGGACGGCAGATTCCACCGTCATCTCCTTTGGCGCAGCCGGAAAAGATTTCTTATCCTCCTCTGCCCCGGCGAACCTCTCGATATAAGCCGCACACTGCGCATCCTCGCCGGAAAGCGCACGAAAAGAAACAACCGTGTCCATGATCTCCGCCTGATTCGGGTTGATGATCGGCAGATCCAGTCCGCACTGCATCGCCTGCGTCAGAAAACTGGTCGTGATATGATTCCTCTTCGGCAATCCGAAAGAAATATTGCTGACGCCCAGCACACAATGAAGCCCCAGACGTTCATGCACCATCCGCACCGCTTTCAGAGTCTCGGCCGCCTGCTCCTGCTGCGCTGAGATTGTCAGCGTCAGGCAGTCGATCAGCACATCCTCCCGCGGAATGCCGATGGCAAGCGCCGCCTTCAGAATCTTCTCCGCCAACTCAAATCGTCGTCCGGCAGTGTCCGGAATGCCGGATTTATCCATTGTCAGTCCGACCACCGCCGCGCCGTATTTTTTCACGATCGGAAGTACATTCTCCAGAACTTCATCCTCCGCGTTCACGGAATTCACGATGGCACGTCCGCTGCACATGCGAAGTCCCGCCTCAATCGCCGCCGGATCAGAGGAATCGATCTGCAGCGGCAGATCAACCACGCTCTGTACCGCCTGCACCACGTCCACCATCATCCGCGGCTCATCCAGTCCCGGCAGGCCGACATTGATATCCAGAATATCCGCCCCGGCCTCCGCCTGCTCAATGGCGCGCTCCATGATATAGTTCAGATCATGCTCACGCAGCGCCTGGGCAAAACGCTTTTTTCCCGTCGGGTTGATGCGCTCGCCGATGACGCGCACACCGTCGAAATCCACCATCTTCCCGGCGGAGCAGACGCCGCGGCGAAGAAATGATTTGTCCGCATCAGCCGGACACCCCTTATCCGTCTGTCCGGTCTCATCTCCGGCAGCTTCCTCTGCCTCCGCCGCCACTGCTGCAAGCCGCTCAATAAACTCCGGCGTCGTCCCGCAGCAGCCGCCCGCCATCGAGATGCCGAGCTCCAGAAACGGCCGCATCTGCTGCGCAAACTCCTCCGCTCCCATATCATATTCTCCGGTCGCCGGATCCGGCAATCCGGCGTTCGGCTTTACGATCAGCGGCCGGTTCGTCCATTTTTTCATTTCCTTAATTAACGGGAAAATTTCATCCGGTCCGAGCGAACAGTTGATGCCCATGGCATCCACCCCCAAACCATCCAGCGTCGCCGCCATGGAGGACACCAATGTACCTGTAAAGGTGCGCCCGGTCGCCTCAAAGCTCATGGTCACCCAGACGGGAAGCTGTGTATTCTCTCGAGCCGCCAGCACAGCTGCCTTCACCTCATACAGATCCGTCATAGTCTCAAATACAATCAGATCCGCCCCCGCGCGCTCTCCGGCAACAACCAGTTCCTTATATATCTCATATGCGTCGTCAAAAGAAAGCGTCCCCAACGGCTCCATCAATTCGCCGATCGGTCCGACATCCAGGGCTACCCTCACATGAGAACCCGCCGCACGCCGGGCTGCGGCCACATTCGCTTCCAGCAACTCCTGCACCGTATGACCCGTGCCGCGTAATTTATGCGCATTCGCGCCGAATGTATTGGCATAAATGACATCACTGCCTGCGTTCACATATTCCCGCTGGATCCGCTCCAGGATCTCCGGATGCTCCATGCCGAACACCTCCGGCCGGTCTCCCAGCGCAAGGCCCGCGTTCTGCAGCATCGTTCCCATGGCTCCATCCAGTATCATAACTTTATTCACAGACAATTCCTCTCTTTCTGTAGGGGCAGTTTAAAAACATGCCGCATGCCTCGCAGCCGCGTTTTCTCAATTCCTGCGGTTTCTTTGAAATACCCATAACGGCCGTCACCGACTTCCTCGGAACCATGATATAACGATCCGTCACAGTCAGGCCGATGCGGCGGGAAGTATTCAAAACCTCGCACATCCGTATCTGCGTATCAATCGGAAGATCCCCGTAACCGGGGCTGAAACGACTGGTCAGAAAAAGCCCTTCGTTTTCCAGCTGTTCCCGCATCTCCTCCTCAAACTGATCGCAGACATTTTCCACGGCTACGCTGGCGCAGGCATCCATAATCACCGCATCCGCCATATTTGTCACCTCATACCGCATCAAAATCTGCTCTACCCGGGCTCCGATTGTCACCGCCAAAAGCACCGCCTCGCAACAGGGATGCAGCACCCCGCGGATATCCTGTCCCTCCATCGGGAAATTGTTGATTTGACCTTCCTTCACCGGCAGACGACTGTAAACCAGTCGGGGAACTGCTGCGTCTCTCACTTCTCCCATGCAGGTCCGTATCTGCCGCTCTATCTCCGGCGTCACCTCCTGCCCGCGGTGGCCGAGGTACATCAGTATTTCGTTATAATTCAGATCAGGCATCCGCGCTGTGATCAAGATATATTCCTCCGTATATTCCCTGTCAGGGAAATTGCTCTTTTCGGAATTATACACGATATCCTGTCAAATGGCAACGACTGTCTCTCTAAACCGGTACTTTAACCGGTACTTTCTGTTATTTCTATTTGTTTCATAATTATCTCTGATTTTCTGTTGAATCATCCGTCATTTCAGAGTAAAATCAGAACATCACATGATTTGAACATCAAAATAGTATGATACTACGGAAAGCACTTCCATGAACAGACAACAGATTTTTGACTATGTATACAAAAAACACAAAACAAACCCGGAATACCTCTGGGTAAAATATCCGTCCTATGCCGTGCTGCGTCATCAGGCTAACAACAAATGGTACGGTATTATTATGGATGTCCCAAAAGAAAAACTCGGTCTGCCCGGATCCGGTTCTGCGGAAATCATGAATATAAAATGTGAACCGGAAATGATCAGCCAACTCTGCCGGTCACCGGGATTCTTTCCGGCATATCACATGAACAAAACACACTGGCTCAGCATTCTTCTTGACGGAACTGTATCGGACAATATAATTTTGGATCTGTTGGATATGAGCCACGAACAGACTGCATAAATCCCAAAAGGAATTTCATATGGTACAATTTGTATCTTATTTCAAAAAAACATAATTTAATCAGATACATTCTTTACCTTTCCGGTTTTTCCTCCTCAATTTATAATGAATGTACTTAAAAACGAAGGAGGAATCATTCATGATTCAAAAAGGTATTGACATCAAACTGAACATCCGTCCCATTTATCTCGGGCTTGTTCACAAGTATTACTATGAGGGACCCTGCCGTTTTAATCCGACAGAGCAGTGCACACCGGAGTTCGAAGAAATGTGGGGCGCTCAGATGGCGCAGTTCTTTGATATGGACATGAAAGCGCATCTTGCCGACGTTCCCTCGGATTGTTTTTACATTATACCCTTTCGGATGCCGTGTCAAGAATTTACGTCAACTAGACATTGAATGAAAAACCTCCGGTATAGAATTCCTCCGTTTACAGATAATAGTATCATTGAGAATAACAAATCGCAAACGGAGGAAACAACTATGAAAGCTACAGGAATCGTGCGGCGCATCGATGATTTAGGCCGTGTCGTCGTTCCAAAAGAGATCCGCCGCACGCTGCGGATCCGTGAAGGGGACCCATTGGAAATCTACACCGACCGTGAGGGTGAAATCATCCTGAAAAAATACTCTCCCATTGGAGAACTCTCCGCATTTGCCGGTCAGTACGCGGAAAGTCTGGCCCAGACTATGGGCTGTCTCGTCTGCATCAGCGACCGCGACCATATCATTGCCGCCGCCGGAAACGGAAAAAAAGATTATGACGGGAAACAGATCAGTCAGCAATTAGAATCAATGATACAGAACCGCATCCATCGGGTAGCCGCAAAAAAATGACGAAAATTTTGTAAAAATCACCGCAGACGACCATTCTGATTATCAGACACAGGCCATCAGCACCATCATCAGCGAAGGCGACGCCGTCGGCGCCGTCATTATGTACAGCAGAGAAGAACGGGAGACATCCGGCAGTACACAGGAAAAACTTGTTCAGACCGCTGCCGGTTTTCTCGGAAAACAAATGGAATCATGATGATCTCCAAACAGTTTGTAAAAACCACCTGTAATCTATCATACAGTCCTGTCTTTGAAATTGGTATAGTTAAAAAATCGCTCCAGACCTTGAATACGGGCGTTGGAGCGATTTTTAATAATCTCACGAAATATGGGAATTTATTCTTGGGATGCCATCAGGCTGATTTATCTGAAGCAAAAACAAATCTTCTTTGAGCACGAGTTCAACCTGCGATTACAAACTCTCTGCAAAATCCACAACCTCCTGCAGCTGCGGACAGTGCGCCATCGCGCCCTTCTCTTTCATCCCCGGAATCAGTACCGTGCCCATATCCTTCCAGCCAAGGAAATCCACACTGCGGCGGTACAGATAAACCGCGCCGTCATATCCCGGTGAACCGGAGTCCATCAAAAGAGCGGCCGCTTTAATGCTCTTTCCTCTGCTGCCCGGCGCGTAAAAACGGTCGATCAATGCCTTCAGCTGCGCTGACACCGTAAAATAGTAGAGCGGAGACGCCAGAACGATCATGTCCGACTGCTGCATCTTCTCATAAATGCCCTGCATATCATCCTGCTGCACACAGCGTCCGTCCGGATGGTTACGACAGGCATTGCAAGCCAGACAGGGCTGCGGATGTGTCTCACTCAGATAAACAATCTGACAGACATGTCCCTTCTTCTGTGCCGCCTGCGCAAAAGTCTCCACCATGATATCTGTGTTGCCGCCCTTTCTCGGACTCCCTGAAATCGCTAAAATCCTCATTTTTAATCCTCCTACGCATATTTCTCAGATAATATCATACCTCATCTGTTCGTAATCGCATCACGCAACAGATGATATATACACATCCAGTTCTGCCTGCGGGAACCAAATCATACATATGCCATCCGATAGTCCTGCAGTGCTCTGCAGCAGCGAATAATATCTCCGCGCATACCCGCCATACCTGCCATACGTCCCAAACCGACAAAGTGAATTCGGTTCCTGAACCCCCTCGTCCCCGCACAGCATAACGTCAGCCGGCTCGCAAAGTGTCCTGTTCCCGCACAGCATGGCATCAACAGGCTCCTGAAGCAGCTCGCTCAGCGCATAGATATTGTCAAGCGTTGGCATGCTGGAACCGTCCAGCCAATGGTAAACACTCTGCACACATGAAAGCCCAAGATACTGCTGTACATCCTTTACGGAAATCCCCCTGGAATCCATGAGTCTCCGAATACGCCGTCCGGTCATGTGCTTATCAAGTACAGGATACATATGACCGCCTCCCTTCATCTTACATATACCTGGATAATGTTGAAGCCAAAGCACTTGACCCCTATGATACCTGAGGATTGTTCCGCACTTCGTGCTGCCACAATCCTCCTCATCATATTAACGCTTTATATCCGATTTGTCATTGAATTTATAATATAAAATCCACTGCATCCAACACTCCCTCCGATCGATAGCCGGATTCCGCAGACAAGATGAAAAGACCGTCTCTGCTACAAGCGCCGCGCCCGCTCCGGGTGAAACCGATTCTGTTCCTTTATTTCATCCAGATACCTCAGCATATGCGGAATATCTTCGTTCAACGTGCCTTTCAGAACGATATAGTTCGAAGCATGATTCGAACGGAACACCGTCCCCTCCGCATCCACATTCTGCAGGAACAGCCGCATCTCCTCCACCACATCCTCCGCCTGCAACAGCGTCAGCCTCCCGGCATTGATCTCTTCCATAATCATAGCATCCCGCTCCAGCATAAGTGTCAAAAATCCCACATAATCCGGTTGTATCTGTGAAATCAGATCCGCTGATTCAACAGCATGTTCCGTCAGGCGTTCCCTGCCTCCCAGGCCGGAGATCAGGGTCACTGAGCTTTTGATCCCGCATACCCGCAGTTTGCGTCCGGCCGCTATGATCTCTTCCCTGCTCGCACCTTTGCAGACATTTTCGAGCGTCACGGCATCTCCCGATTCCGCTCCCAGATAAATCATCTCAAGACCCGCCCGGCGCAGCTGTACAAGCTCATCCTCGCTTTTCCGATTGATATCAGCCGGTGTACCATAAGAAGTGATCCGCTCCGCATCAGGGAAACAGCCTTTCGCAAAATCCAGGATTTCCAGAAGATCCGGTGTACGCATGACCAGCGCATCTCCGTCCGCCAGGAAAATTCTTCTGACATGACCGCCGTAATACGCTTTCGCCTCTGTAAAATCCGCTTTTATCTCCGCCAAAGAACGAATCCGAAATCTCTTATCCTTATACATGGTGCAAAACGTACAACGGTTATGCGAACATCCGATTGTCAGCTGCACAATAAGACTTCTCGCCTCACTGGGCGGCCGGTACACCGCCCCCTCATATTTTAACAAGACCTGATCACCGCCCTTCCTGCTGACTCTGTTATCATTGAACAAAAACCTGCCGTGCTCAGTTCAGAAGCCTACGGCTTATTTTTCTCTCAGATGATTGATCATACTCGCCAGATATCCGGCGCCGAACCCATTATCGATATTTACAACGCTGACTCCGCTCGCGCAGGAATTGAGCATGGACAGCAGCGCCGACAGACCGCCGAAGCTGGCGCCGTAGCCGACACTGGTCGGCACCGCGATGACCGGGCAGTCCGCCATCCCCCCGATCACGGACGCAAGTGCGCCTTCCATCCCCGCAATCGCGATGATCACTCTCGCGGACATGATCTCCTCCCGACAGGCAAACAGACGATGAATCCCGGCTACGCCCACATCATACAAACGAACAACCTCGTTCCCGAAAGTCTCTGCCGTGCGGGCCGCTTCCTCCGCCACCGGTATGTCGCTGGTACCCCCGGTCGCGACCACGATCCTGCCGACTCCGTCCGGCTCCGGCTGTTCTCCGATGACACCGACGCGGCTTTGTTCATCATACTGAAGAGGAAGCTCACGGCGCACCAGTGCCGCGGTCTCCCCGCTCATTCGTGTAATCAATATCGTTTCCTGTCCGCGGCTGCGCATATGAGAAGCAATCTGCACGATCTGTGCCGGGGTCTTTCCCGCACCGTAAATCACCTCAGCGATCCCCTGCCGCAATGCGCGGTGATAATCCGGCTTTGCGAATCCCAGATCATCAAAAGGAGCTCCTTTGAGCCGGAGCATCGCCTGCTCCACATCGAGACTGCCCGCAGCCACCTCTTCAAGCAGTCCCCGTACTTCTTTCTGCTCCACAAATATTCCTCCTCATCAAACCGTCAGGCAGCACAAAATACCCTGCCAGACAAATATCGTTACGCCGTTGTTCTCTCTATATCAAAGATATTCTCGATCTGCCGCAGTTTCTCCGTCAGGGAAGTCAGTTCATCCTTCCCCTTCGTGTGAAATGAAACTGTGATTGTCGCAACATTCTTTTTGCTCGTCCGAGAGTTGATCGTCACAATATCAATCCCGCGTTCCGTGAATATCTTTGAGATATCCACCAGAAGACCGGTTCGATTGTTCGCAAAGATTTTCAGCTCGGCAAGGTAATTTCCGTGCCCTGTCTCCTCGTCAGCCGCTCCGTTCTGCCATTCCGCGTCGATCAGACGATCCCGATCCATCGTCGGGAGCTGAATAATATTCATACAGTCCGTGCGGTGAATCGAAACTCCTCTTCCTCTGGTCACAAAGCCGACGATCTCATCACCGGGCACCGGACTGCAGCACTTGGAAAAATGTACCGCCACATCCGCTATGCCTTTCACAATGATACCGCTTTTTTTCTTTGAATTGCTTTCCGTCGGAAGCTTTTCCCGATTGTCACCCGCATTCTCCAGAATCTCCGTATCTGTCACATTGACCCGGATTTCTTTTTTCTGTTCCTCCACCATACGGTTAATAATCTGAGCCTCCCGGAGTCCGCCGTGTCCTACGGCAGCCAGCACGGAATCCCAGTCCCTAAAGCCGTATTTCTTCTGAACTTTTTCCTTATAAACAGTTTTGCTGATATCCGCAGCGTTGATTCCCTTCGCCTTGCAGTAGTTCAGCAGCATTTCCTTA
>JAJQFQ010000009.1 GCA_021201035.1 Clostridiales bacterium | reverse complement strand
TGCAGTGTGGCGATGGCCTCCGGCAGCGAGGTCACCGCGCAGGTGGCGCAGGTTGTTCTGCTGGACTCGAATTTTTCTTCCATGCCGGATGTCGTTATGGAAGGACGCCGGGTCGTCAATAATCTGGAACGGTCCGCCAGCCTGTTTCTGGTGAAAAATATTTTTTCTTTCCTGATGTCGCTGTTTTCCGTGATATCATTCATCTCTTATCCGTTGGAACCGGCGCAGATTTCGCTGATCAGTATGTTTACCATCGGTATTCCCGCGTTTTTCCTGGCGCTGCAGCCGAATACGAAGGAGATACAGGGGCGCTTCCTCTCGAATGTGCTGGTGAAGGCGCTTCCCGCGGGACTGACAGATACGATCGCGGTGGGGGCTCTGGTTATTTTCGGTAAGGTGTTTGAAGTGCCGGAGAGCGATATTTCCACGGCGGCGACCATGCTGCTCGCTATTGTGGGATTCATGGTGCTGATCAAGCTCGGCGGTCCGATGGATCGCGTGAAGTGGATCATGTGGGGCGGCTGTATCGGTGCGCTGTTGTTTTCCAGTATCTTTTTCCCGAATCTGTTCGCCATTACGGGGATGTCCACGAAATGTATCATGCTGTTTGTGGTTTTTTCAATCGCGACGATACCGGTGCTTCAGGGACTGACCGCAGGTGTGGAGCGGCTGCGGGAAGTGTGGCGAAAGCTGAGAGCGCAGAAGTGACAGGACAGGCGCCGTGTTTCAGAATATAAATGTTAAGGCTGAATTAAGAAAGTGTTATGTAAAACTCTTCTTTACAGTTGACGTAAATTTCATTATAATCATGATGATGATTGTGGGGTGCTGAACGTCCGGTGGACGTTCGTTTAGCACCGACCGAAGTGGAGCGAAGATACGAAGTGCGAAACAATCCGCAGGTATCATAGGTCAAAAGATCAGGAGGAATCGATTATGAACATACAGGAAGAAATGAGACAGGTCAAGCTGGCTTCCCCGAAGCTGGCGGCCAGCACGGGAGATGCCCGCAACCGGGCGCTGCAGGCTGTGAGCGACGCGCTGCAGGCGCAGAGCGAGGCCATTTTCGCGGCGAACCGTGAGGATATGGAGCAGGCAGAGCGGGACGGCGTGCCGGGGCCGATCTTAAAGAGGCTGAAGTTTGATGAAGGGAAGCTGCGTGATGTCATTGCCGGCATCCATGATCTGATCCGTATGCCGGATCCGCTGTTTCAGACACAGCTGGCGCGGGAACTGGACGAGGGGCTTGTCTTAAAACGAGTGACCTGCCCGATCGGCGTGATCGGCGTGATTTTCGAGGCACGGCCGGACGCGCTGGTTCAGATTTCCGCTCTGTGTATCAAGAGCGGAAATTGCGTGATATTAAAGGGCGGCAGTGAGGCGCTGCGCTCTAATAAGAAATTATTTACAACGATTTATCAGGCGGTGCGCGAAGCAGGTCTTCCGGAGAACTGCATGATGCAGCTCGAGGCGCGTTCCGAGATCAGCGAGCTGCTGGAATGCCACGAGTCCGTGGATCTGCTGATTCCGAGAGGATCCAACGCATTTGTGCAGTATATCATGGATCACACGAAGATTCCTGTGATGGGACACGCGGACGGCATCTGCCATATCTATGTGGATAAGGACGCGGATCTTACAAAGGCCGTGCCGATTATTTTTGACGCGAAGACGCAGTATGTATCGGCGTGCAATACCGTGGAGACGCTTCTGGTGCATCAGGATGTTGCCGAAGCGCTGATGCCGAAGCTGAAGGCCGCTCTGGATGAGAAGCAGGTGCAGATTCGCGGCAGCCGTGCAATTGCTGACCTGATTGACTGCGAGATCGCGACTGAGCAGGATGATTCAACAGAGTATCTGGACTATATTCTGTCTGTCAAAACAGTTGCTGATGTGCAGGAGGCCATCGACCATATCAATTATTACGGTTCTCATCATACCGACTGTATCGTGACGGAGAATGCGGCAACCGCGGAGCAGTTTATGGATCTGGTGGATTCTGCCGGTGTGTATCAGAATTGTTCGACGCGATTTGCGGACGGATACCGCTACGGATTCGGTGCGGAAGTAGGTATCAGTACAGGAAAGCTTCACGCACGGGGACCGGTTGGTCTGGAGGGGCTTCTGAGTTATAAGTATAAATTGTACGGTGAGGGTCAGATCGTCGCGGATTACGCGTCGGGGGAGAAACAGTTTCATTTTAAAGACCTGTAAAGGTTTTTTTCAGAACAGGCAATTACTATGATCAGACAAAATCAGGCTTTTTTGAATCGACTGCATGTGATACTGGATGCCATAATTATTATTCTTTCCTATGCCATATCCTGGTATATCCGTTTCCGAACGGGACTGTTGGGGCAGTCTGAGGGACATCTGCCCAGAGAAGTATACATGCAGGCATTGATTTTAATTGTGCCGCTTTATTTGCTTTTATACTATATATGTAATCTTTATACCCCAAAGCGGGTGCAGGGACGCCGGCTGGAGGCCGGTCATGTTATACAGGCGAACATTATCGGGCTGTTGATTTTTATTCTCGCACTCTATCTTCTGAGGATGAATGATTTTTCCAGAAAGATGATGTTTGTCTTTTTCTTCGTCAATATCTTTCTGGAACTGTTTTACCGGAGCATGATCCGGATGATCCTGCGGAAGGTCAGGCGGCAGGGCTTTAATCAGAAGCACATTGTGCTGATCGGGTACAGTTCGGCTGCGGAGGCCTATCTGGACCGTGTTCTGACGCATCCGGAGTGGGGATATCATGTTGTGGGCATTCTGGCGGATAACGCCCCGCCCGGCACGGATTACCGGGGAGTGGAGGTTCTGGACGGAACGAACCGGCTGCCGGAGGTGATTGAGAAGAATGATCTGGATGAGATCATCATTACGCTCGGACTGGCGGAGTATCATAAACTGATCCGCATCGTGAGCGTCTGTGAGAAATCCGGCGTGCATACCAAGTTTGTCCCGGATTATAATAATGTGGTTCCGACGAAGCCGTATACGGAGGACATTCTCGGAATCCCGGTGATTCATATCCGCCATGTGCCGCTGTCCAATCCCCTGTACGCGTTTCTGAAGCGCTGTGTGGATATTGTCGGTTCAGTGGTCGGAATTATTGTTTTCTCCTGGCTGATGGTGATCGTGGCAATACTGATTAAAGCAACGTCGCCGGGACCGGTGATCTTTAAACAGGAGCGGATCGGAAAGCACAACCGCCCGTTTTATATGTACAAGTTCCGATCCATGGTGGAACAGACGGAGCAGGATGAGAAGAATGGCTGGACGACGAAGGACGACCCGCGCGTGACAAAGGTGGGGCGGTTTATCCGTAAGACCAGCGTGGATGAACTGCCGCAGCTTTTCAATGTGCTGAAGGGCGAGATGAGTCTGGTCGGTCCGCGGCCGGAACGACCGCAGTTCGTGGAGAAGTTTAAAGAGGAGATCCCGCGCTATATGATCAAGCATCAGGTCCGTCCGGGCATGACGGGATGGGCGCAGGTGAACGGATACCGCGGTGATACATCCATTCGAAAAAGGATCGACTGTGATCTGTATTATATCGAAAACTGGACGATGGGGTTGGATTTTAAGATCCTTTTTCTCACCTTCTTCAAAGGATTTGTGAATAAAAATGCTTACTAGGAAAGAGACGGACAGGCGATATACGGTAGACGTAATCATTCCCACATACCGGCCGGGGGCGGAGTTTGTCCGCCTGATCCGGGCGCTGCGGGAACAGGAATATCCCGTGCATCAGATTCTGATTATTGATACGGAGTCGGGAGTATTTCCGGACGAATTGGAGTTGATGGCGGGAGAGGAATCCGCTCTGTCCGGGGGCGATCGACAGCACGCATCGGAAATTGCCGCGGATGCCGTGCCGGAAGAAAAACAGCATACATCAGATGTCCCCGGGAGCGGTTGCCTGAACAGCGGGACACAGCTTCAGATTATCCGCATTTCGCTGGAGGAGTTTGATCATGGCGGCACCCGCATGAGGGGTGCCATGATGTCGAAGGCGGATATTGTTGTTTTTATGACGCAGGACGCATTTCCGGCGGATGATCAGCTGGTCGGCAGCTTTGTTTCTGTTTTCGAGCAGTACGAAGACGTCGGCATCGCCTACGGACGGCAGCTTCCGCGGGAGGACTGCGGCGTGATTGAGCGCTATACGCGGGCGTTCAATTATCCGGCGGAGAGCCGGATCAAATCAAAAGAAGATCTGGACGAGCTGGGGATCAAGACTTTTTTCTGTTCCGACGTATGCGCGGCTTACCGGCGGAAATATCTGCTTGTGACAGGGGGGTTTGTATCGCCAGCTATTTTTAATGAGGATATGATTTTTGCAGGGGAGCGCATTCTGGCGGGAGACCGGGTGGCCTACGCGGCGCAGGCACAGGTCATACATTCCCATAATTATACGGGACGGCAGCAGTTTCATCGAAATTTTGATCTGGCAGTTTCCCAGGCACAGCATGCAGAGGTGTTTGGCTGTGTTTCCTCGGAGGGGGAGGGCATCCGGCTGGTAAAACAGACCGCGGCATATCTTCTGAAGCACGGGAAGCTGTTTCAGATTTTTCGTCTGGTGTTTCAGTCCGGATGTAAATACATCGGATATTTTCTCGGAAAACGATATCAGAAACTGCCGCGATGGCTGATCCTGCGCTGTACGGCCAGCAGGAATTACTGGAAGAAGCTGTGGCGCAAGCCGAAGATGCAGTAGCAGTATATGTAGGGGTAAGACAGGGAGGAAAAGGAAATGAATCGGATAAAAAATATACGTGTATTATCGGAAAAAACAGATGTCGGGCTTTTTATCAGCGGAAGCGCCGCGGCGAAAAATATTCTTTTTACGGGAGAGGCGCTGGATGTGCTTCCGAAGCGGGAGAAGCAGCTCTTTTCCGTTTATGATGACCATGAACGGAAGGAGAGCCGGCATATCGAGGAGGGGACAGGTGTTCCCATGGCTGCTTTCCTGGAGATGGCCGGTGCGGAGGATGCTGATGAGGTGAAAATCCGTTCTGTAGACGGGTTTGAGTCGGTTGTCAGTGAATTGCATGCCAGACGATACTATTTTCCGGGGCTGACTGCAGGCGATGATACCGGGCGTGAGGTGCGGGAACCGCTGGTCTCTTTTTATAAAAATGGGAAGCAGGCGAAGTATTATCCGCACCCGACGATCATGTTCGGGCAGCAGGGTCTGCAGGATAAAAACAAGGACTTTTTTGCCAAAGGCGCGCGCTATCTGCAGGCAGGCAACAGGGATCGGGCTTTCTGGGTGAAAGGCGACCGGCTGACATGCAGCCGTTACTTTGGCGTTGATCAGATTTTTGCGCTGCATGAGGACGGTGAAGACGCGGTAGCACTGCTGGAGATAGCCGTTGTTGCGGACGGAACCTTTGTCGTACCGGGGATTCGTCTGGAGCAGCATTTCTGGGAGGAGGAACTGGGACTTGCCCCGATTCCGGCGGACGGCTGCTTTGCGGTTGCGGCTTCCGGAGAGGAACTCGCACTGGATCCGAAAGCGGCGAATTACCTGTTTTTCACCGGTGAAGACCTGAAGACGGTCGGTTTTTATGACGGAGCGCATATCGTGGAGGATTTCGCAGGTATCCGCGCCGGGGAGATTCATACGGCGGATACCCCGAAGGAGGTTCGGCTTCCGTCGGTGAAAACAGAGGGAGATTTCTATATCCGGGTGATGCGGGAAGACAGGGAGATTTCCTGTTACTATTACAATCAGGAGGAACTGTGTCAGGATTACGCAGACCTGCTGACGGAAGAAGATTATCTCTACTACAATCACAATATGAATCAGGGTAAGGGCGGTATGCGCCGGGTGACCGGCCGGGGATTCCCGGTGACGGGGCTTTTGAATCTGCTGCCGGAGATTCCGAATCCGGAGTATATCGAGAGCGGCGCACTGTTGTTTCAGATTTTTACAAACGATACGTATAAGGAAAAACTGGCGGCGGACGGTAATGAACTGGGTGTGTACCGGTTTATGCTTGCTTATGAGCAGGATCAGAGAACCGAGACCGGTATGGAAAAGGGCGATACCAGTGCCTGGACGGATGAGGATCTGCATTTTGAACCGATCCGCGGGACGACGCCGTTTCGGATCTACTGCGGGAAGAGCAGCGCCAACCCGGCCGTGTATAAGAACGTGGAGGGCATGAAGGTGATCCTGCTGTAGAGATTCATGATCTGACAAAAGCAAGAAGATTATCTGCAAGAAACCAGAATCTGGCTTCTATAGAAGGAACGGAGATGGGTCTGCATGACAAATGTCGGGGGAGCAGACAGAGAGGAGCGTTTCTATGGATATTGTAACAGAGGTACCACGCACCCATGAATATACCCATGTGGTGCAGTATTATGAGACGGACGCGATGCGCATTGTACATCATTCGAATTACATCCGCTGGATGGAAGAATGCCGTCTGGACTATATGGCGAAGATCGGTCTTGCCTATGACCGGATGGAGGCGGAGGGGATTATCGTGCCGGTGATCTCGGCTTCCTGTGACTACAAAGTATCGACGCGTTACGGCGAGACGGTGAAAATTATCAGCGAAATGGAGCGGTTTGACGGTCTGCGGTTTTCTCTTTCTTACCGCATCACCGATTCGGACGGCAGTGTGCTTCACGCGGTCGGCAGCACGGGTCATTGTTTCCTGAACCGTAACATGAAACC
>JAJQFQ010000022.1 GCA_021201035.1 Clostridiales bacterium | reverse complement strand
ATAGAAACGAGGAGATCGTTATGCGCATAGAAGAATATGAAGCGGCGGCGGAAGCCATTTTGTTTGCCATGGGTGACTCCGTGGAATTGTCAAAGATTGCGAATGCGCTGGAACTGTCGGAGAAGGAGACGGAGTCGATTCTGAGAAATCTGAGCGACCGTTATAAATCAGACGCAAGCGGGTTACAGATCATCGAGCTGGACGGCGCTTATCAGATGTGTACGAAGGTCAGTCAGTATGAGTATCTGATCCGCATCGCGAAACAGCCGAAAAAACATGTGCTGACGGACGTGGTGCTGGAGACATTGTCAATTGTGGCCTACAAACAGCCTGTCACCCGTGCGGAGATTGAGAAAATCCGGGGTGTATCCTGTGAGCACGCGGTGAACCGTCTTGTGGAGTATGGTCTCATTCATGAGATCGGACGCCTGGACGCGCCGGGCAGACCGATCCTGTTCGGTACGACAGAAGAGTTCCTGCGCTGTTTCGGTGTGCAGTCAGTGGATGATCTTCCTTCGCTGGATCCGGAACAGGTGGAGGAGATGAAGCAGGAAGCGCAGGAGGAAGTCCAGCTGAAGCTGAATCTGTGATGGGATATGGCTTGCAGGGTACTGAACGCCCGGCGGACGTTCGTGTAACATCGATCGAAGCGGGACGGAGACACGAAGTGATGTTTTGTGTTGCTTTTGGAAGGTTTTGACAAAAACAGGCTGTATATGGCCGGATTACTATAAAAAACAGACAATGATAAATCTGCTGTTTGGGCAGATTTTTTGTTTTTGCGGGTATGAAAAGTGATTATTTTGTAAAAATTTGTTGTTTCATGATAAAATCTATGTTAATATTATAGCATTGCTGTACCAAATGTTCAGGGGATATTGGCGCGCTGCATCAGCAGTCATGTCTGTTTGGTATCAGTATAGATGTATACGGTGTGCTTTGGACATGTTTTATGTTTCGGGAGTGCACGATAACAAAAGGAGGATAATTGTATGAGCAGATTATCAGTCGTTGAAACCGGCAAGATGCGTTCAGCCGGTGAAGTGCTGAGATCACAGATAGCCCAGCGTATTGCAGCGAATCCGATCGGCGTATGCGCGGTTGAGCAGCAGCTGGCTATTTTACAGGTCTGTCATGCGCAGACCTGCGGGAAGTGTGTTCCGTGCCGCATCGGTCTCGGACAGCTTACGAAGATGCTGGAGGATGTTCTGAATAACCGGGCGACGATGGAGACGCTTGAGATGATCCGGTATACGGCGGAGAATATCCGCACGTCGGCGGACTGCGCGATCGGATTTGAGGCGGCGAATATGGTTCTGAGCGGTCTGGAGGGTTTTGAGGAGGATTATCTCTCCCATGTGCAGCAGCACAGATGTTCCAGTTCTTTTGAACAGCCGATCCCGTGTGTGACACTCTGTCCGGCCCACGTAGACGTGCCGGGTTACATAGCTTTGGCGGGAGCAGGCCGTGCGGACGACGCGATTCGTCTGATTCGCAAGGATAATCCGTTCCCGACAGCCTGTGCTCTGATCTGTGAGCACCCCTGTGAGAAGCGGTGCCGCCGCAGGATGATCGATGATGCCGTCAATATCCGCGCACTGAAGCGTTATGTTGTGGACAATGCTTCCGCGGATTCTGTCCCGACACCGGAATGCGGACCGTCCACCGGTAAACGTATTGCCGTTGTGGGAAGCGGGCCGAGCGGGCTTACGGCAGCCTATTTCCTGCAGCTGATGGGGCATCAGTGTACGGTTTTTGAAGAGAAAAAGCATCTGGGCGGCATGCTGCGTTACGGTATACCGAATTATCGTTTTCCGCGGGAACGGCTGCAGCAGGATATAGATGCGATTCTGTCAACCGGTATTGAGGTGAAGACAGAGACACGTATCGGTACGGAGGAGATGAAACAGCTTCGCGCTGAGTATGATGCAATTTATATTGCCATCGGAGCACAGACCGGCAAAAAGCTGCGTCTGGAAGGAGAGGACAGCGGCAATGTAGTATCCGCGGTTGATATGCTCCGTGAGATCGGCGATGACAATTATCCGGATTTTACCGGGAAGGATATTATTGTGGTCGGCGGCGGCAACGTGGCCATGGACTGTGCCAGAACGGCTGTCCGCTGCAACGCAGCCTCAGTGAAGGTGGTTTACCGTCGTCGTGCGGAGGACATGACAGCTCAGAAGGAAGAAATTGTCAGCGCTTTGTCCGAGGGCGTTGAGATGGTGACGCTGAATGCGCCGGTGCGTATTGAAGCGGATGCTGAAGGGAATGCCTGCGCTCTCTGGGTGCAGCCTCAGGTGATCGGACAGGTGAAGAACGGACGGCCCGCGCCGCGCAACGCGAATAAACCGGAGGAGCGTATGGCGTGCGACATGATTCTCGTGGCGGTAGGACAGGATATCGTGTCTGCTCCGTTTGTCGATTACGGCATTCCGGCGAACCGGGGCAGGATCGTTGCGGAGGGCAACCGCTCCGTGATGGACGGTATTTTTGCCGGCGGTGAGTGCGTGCTCGGACCGGCGACCGTGATCCGTTCGATTGAGGGCGGCAAGGTGGCAGCGGCCAATATTGATGAGTATCTCGGCTTCAGCCATCCGGTGACCTGCGATGTGGATATACCGGAGCCGCAGCTGAATGACAAGGTAGCCAGCGGACGGGTGAACCTGCGCGAGACGGAAGCCTGTGCCCGCAAGACGAACTTTGACGGCGTGGAACTGCCGATGACGGAGGAGGAGGCTCTGCGCGAGGCGAGCCGTTGCTTACGATGCGATCATCACGGATGCGCCATTCTGAGAGGAGGTCGTCAGGAATTATGGTAAATTTAACAATTAATAATAAAAAAGTTCAGGTGCCGGAAGGCACGACGATTCTGGAGGCCGCGTCTCAGGCCGGAATCCGTATTCCGACACTCTGTTATCTGAAAGAGATCAATGAGATCGGCGCCTGCCGCGTCTGTGTGGTAGAACTTAAGAATAAAGATATGCTGGTCGCTTCCTGTAATACGAAGGTAGAAGAGGGCATGGAGGTGATCACGAACAGCGCAAAGGCGACGCATGCGCGCCGGATGAATGTAGAGCTGATCCTTTCCGATCACAATACAAACTGTACAGCCTGTGTCCGCAGCGGTAATTGTTCACTGCAGCAGCTTGCGAATGATCTGAACATCGGACATCTTCCGTTTCCGAGAGAGTATGAACACCGGAAATGGAATCGTGAATTTCCTCTGATCCGCAATGCCGGTAAATGTATTAAATGCATGCGCTGTGTACAGGTCTGCGAGAAGGTGCAGACGCTTGGCATCTGGGACATCATCAATACCGGTAAACGCACCAGCGTGGGTGTGGCTGATAATGTGACGATCGAGCAGTCAGACTGTGCGGTATGCGGACAGTGCGTGACTCACTGTCCTGTCGGCGCCCTGCATGAGAGAGACGACTGTGTGAAACTGATGGACGCGATCCATGATCCGGATAAGATCGTAGTAGTACAGATTGCGCCCGCTGTGCGTGCGGCCTGGGGTGAGGGTCTGGGACTCTCCCGCGAGATGGCGACAGAGAAACGGATGGCGGCTGCCGTGCGCGCGCTCGGCGCGGATTATGTGTTTGATACGAATTTTACGGCTGATCTGACGATCATGGAGGAGGGGACGGAGTTCATTGAGCGTATGAAGCACCCGGATGATTATCAGTGGCCGATGTTTACATCCTGCTGTCCGGGCTGGGTACGTTTCCTGAAGTCTCAGTATCCGGACATGACGCCGAACCTCTCCACGGCCAAGTCACCGCAGCAGATGTTCGGTGCAGTGGCAAAGTCATATTATGCAAAAATTCTGGATGTGGATCCTTCGCGGATCTTCTGTGTTTCCATCATGCCGTGTCTGGCCAAGAAGATGGAATGTTCGCTTCCGGTTATGAACGACGCGGGCGCCGGTCAGGACGTGGATCTCTCCCTGACGACCCGGGAGATGGATCGCGTGATTAAAGCGGAGATGATTGTTCCGGCGCTTCTTTCGGAAGAAGAGTTTGATATGCCGCTCGGCGTCGGTTCCGGCGCAGGCGTGATCTTCGGCGCGACCGGCGGCGTGATGGAGGCGGCTCTTCGGACAGCCTATGCTGTACTGGAAGGCCATAATCCCGATCCGGATGCGTTTTCCGTGGTGCGCGGACTGGATGGCATCAAGGAAGCGGAAGTGGAGATCGCGGGCATGAAAGTAAAGGCGGCGATTGCTCACGGGCTTGGTAATGCGCGTAAACTGATCGAAAAGGTTCGGTCCGGTGAGGCGGATTATCATTTTGTTGAGATTATGGCGTGTCCGGGCGGATGTGCCGGCGGAGGCGGCCAGCCGATCCGTGACGGCGTGGAGATGGCGGATGTCCGCGGACAGATGCTTTATGAGCTGGACAGAAATAATCCGCTTCGGTTTTCTCATGAGAATCCGTCTGTGCTTCAGGCATATGAGGATTACTTTGAGAAACCGTTGTCGCATATGTCACATAAGCTTCTGCATACCGACCACGATGCGTGGAAGATGCCGAATGAGTAATTAGTAGTATGGGGGGCAGATCACTGCGTCTGCCCCTGGAATTTTTTGCAGATTCATTTCATATCATATATGAAAAAAGAAGAATGGGTCTGTTTTGAAAAAAATTGTTTCTGTTATATCTGTTTTTTTCATTTTATTCTGTTCTTTTGTGCCGCAAAGTGTCTGTGCTTCAGCTTACACTGATGTTTATTCTCCTGAAGATTTTTCTGATTTTCATCAGGAGGATCTGACTCTTTACGCTTCTTCGGCTGTTCTGATCGATGCGGATTCCGGCAGGATCTTATATGGGAAATCTGCCGATACGCCGATGGCCAATGCCAGCACAACCAAGATACTGACCTGTATACTTGCCATTGAGGAGGGCTCTCCGGATGATATGGTGACAGTGTCTGATTATGCATGCAGTATGCCGCAGGTGAAACTCGGTTTTTCTTCCGGAGACAGTTTTTATCTGAAAGATCTGCTGTATTCTCTGATGCTGGAATCGCATAATGATACGGCTGTGGCTATTGCCGAGCACATCGCCGGCAGTGTGGAAGAATTTGCGGAGATGATGAATCAGAAGGCGGAGGAACTGGGATGCCGGAACAGTCATTTTGTGACGCCGAACGGACTGGACGGAGAGGATGATGGAGGAGATCATCATACGACAGCCTATGATCTGAGCCTGATCATGTCTTACTGTATACAAAATGAGGAATTTCTGGATATCACCCGTACCGCATCGGCACAAATTTCTACGGTAGACGGAACGAAACAATTTTCTTTGAACAATCACAATTCTCTTCTGGAAATGATGGATGGAGCGATCAGCGGGAAAACCGGTTTTACGGGGAAGGCCGGATACTGTTATGTGGGCGCCTGTCAGAGCCAAAGTACAGAACATGTATATGTGTTTGCTCTTCTGGCGTGCGGCTGGCCGAATAACAGAGATTATAAGTGGTCGGACAGCAGGATGCTGATTCAGTACGCGGACGACAATTACTCGGATCAGGTGCTTCTCACGGATGGAATTACGATGGAAATCCCATGTGACGGAGCTGTGCTGGTGCAGAACGGACATATTTTTTATCCGGAAACGCTGGAAGCAGTCAGTTCGGATACAGTCATTACCGCGCTTGTTTCAAATCGGGATGAAATTTCGATTCAGTATGATCTGCCTGCGTGTCTGACGGCACCTGTAGAAGCCGGTACGGCGGTTGGCAAAGAAAAGGTATATCTGAATCATGTCCTGTATGCCGAACGGGAGGTGCTTGTTACGGAATCAGCGGATTTATATGATTTCCCCTGGTGTTTTCAGTGGGTTGTTCGTGTGTTTTACATATAAAAAACGGCTGTATCAAATGAAAAAGCCGGTTGTTTTTTTTGATACAAAAGACTATACTGTTTCTGTGGCGTGATCCGGCGATACGGGGAAACATGAATACAATATGCGTCACGGTATTTGGAATGCGAGGTGTTCGGAACGCATGAGTCAGTCAAATGAATTATTAAACAGGATCAATGAGCGATACAGCCGTATGAGCAAGGGACAGAAGCTGCTGTCCACCTATATCACGGATAATTATGATAAAGCTGTTTTCCTGACAGCGGAAAAGCTGGGAAAGGTCGTCGGTGTCAGTGAGTCTACGGTTGTTCGGTTTGCCACTTGTCTGGGCTATCGCGGTTATCCGGAGTTTCAGAAAGCTCTGGAGGAGTTGGTGCGGAATAAACTGAATTCTATCCAGCGCATGGAGGTGACGTACGGCAGAATCAGCCAGTCGCAGATACTGGAATCGGTTCTCCAGTCGGATGCGGAAAAGATTAAGCGGACACTGGAA
Organism: Clostridiales bacterium; assembly: GCA_021201035.1. Lineage (GTDB taxonomy): Bacteria > Bacillota > Clostridia > Lachnospirales > Lachnospiraceae > Eubacterium_I. The sequence continues at coordinate 28,310 of JAJQFQ010000022.1, read as the reverse complement.
CAGATTGACCAGCATGCGTTTGAAGCGGCACTGGATATTATTTTGCATGCGGAGCATATTTACATTGTCGGCATCCGCAGCTGCGCGCCGCTGGCGAGTTTCCTGGCCTTTTACTTCAATCTGCTTTTTGAACATGTACATCTGCTGCAGACAAACAGCTCCAGTGAACTGTTTGAGCAGATGGTGCGGATCAGCGATCAGGATGTGATCATCGGGATCAGCTTTCCGCGTTATTCGATGCGGACTTTAAAAGCCATGGAGTTTGCGAACAACCGGCAGGCAAAGGTAATCACGCTGACGGACAGTGTGCATTCACCGATGAATCTGTATTCCTCCTGCAATCTGATCGCGAAAAGTGATATGGCTTCTATTGTGGATTCTCTGGTGGCGCCGTTGAGTGTAATCAATGCCCTGATCGTTGCTCTTTGTATGAAGAAGCAGGATGAGGTGGCGGACACACTTGAGACGCTGGAGCAGATTTGGGACGAGTATCAGGTTTATGAGAATGATGAGATCAACTATATTGACGATCATATGAAAATGCATTACGGGAAAGCGGGAGATTCAGATAATGAGTAAGGTTGCTGTTGTCGGCGGCGGAGCTGCGGGGTTGATGGCAGCATATGCTGCGGGAACTGCGGGACATGAAGTGACTCTGTTCGAGCATAATGAAAAGCTCGGGAAAAAACTTTATATTACAGGGAAAGGCAGATGTAATCTGACCAATGCCTGTGAGACAGACGAACTGTTCACACATATTCCCAGAAACAGTAAATTTTTATACAGTGCTTTTCACCGGTTTGATAATCGTTCTGTCATGGGATTTTTTGAGAATCAGGGACTGCGGCTGAAAGTGGAACGGGGGAATCGCGTGTTCCCACAGTCAGATCATTCTTCGGATGTGATCCGGATACTGCAGCAGGCACTGCACCGTATGGGAGTCAGGGTGATATTGCAGGCAGAGGTTTTTGACCTTGAAGCGAGGGATGGGCGTGTCTGCGGATTGCGTTATCGGTCAGAACGGGGATGTGACAACGGCATTCATTCCGGAAGTATCCGACAGTCTTCACAGATGAATACAGGTTTACCGGAGCATTTTTTGGGGTGTGACCATGTTATTATGGCGACCGGCGGTATTTCTTATCCTTCTACGGGTTCTGACGGAAGCGGTTGGGAGATAGTGAAAAGATTGGGCCATACCTGTACGGCACTTCGGCCGTCCCTTGTCGGGATGAAGGTAAAGGAAGATTATATTACGCAGCTGCAGGGTCTGTCTTTAAAAAATATATCTTTTATGGTGAAATCCGGAAAAAAGAAGCTTTATGAAGAGTTCGGAGAACTGATGTTTACACATCAGGGAATCAGCGGACCGGTCGTGCTGACGGCGAGCAGCGTGATACCGGACAGATATTTTTCCGATGAACTTTGCTTTGAGATAGATCTGAAGGCATCGTTGTCGGAGGAGCAGCTGGACCGTCGGATTCAGCGGGATTTCGAGGAGAATCTGAATCGCTGTTATAAAAACGCACTGGGAAAGCTGCTTCCTTCTAAAATGATTCCGGTTATCATTCAGCTTTCCGGCATAGATCCGGAGAAAAGGGTGAATGCCGTGACAAAAGAGGAGCGAAGAGGTCTTTTAAATATTTTAAAACATTTTCCCGGAACGATTACCGGACTTGGCGGCTGGCATGAGGCAATCATTACCCGCGGCGGTGTGCGCGTAAAGGAAGTGAATCCGTCCACCATGGAATCCAGGCTGGTGTCCGGTCTGTATCTCTGCGGAGAGATGCTGGATCTGGACGCAGTGACCGGCGGATTTAATCTTCAGATCGCGTGGTCCACGGGGTATCTGGCGGGAGTCAGCATTTCCTGACTTTTATCGTTTTACAAAAAAGGAGACAAACATGAGTTTTAATATTGCTATAGACGGACCGGCGGGAGCAGGAAAGAGTACCATTGCAAAGAAGCTTGCCGCGAAACTGTCTTTTTTATATGTAGATACAGGAGCCATGTATCGGGCGATGGCTTATTATTTCCTGACGCATGGCATTTCGGCAGACGATGAGGATGCTCTCTGCGCAGCCTGTCATGATATTCAGATTTCACTTGGTTATGCAGCTGGTTCACAAAAGGTATTTCTGAACGGAACGGATGTCGCAGATCAGATTCGGCGGGAAGAAGTCGGCAATATGGCTTCTGCTACCAGCGGTTATCCTTTTGTCCGGGAAAAGCTGCTGCGGCTGCAGCAGAAACTGGCGAAAGAAAATGATGTGATCATGGACGGCCGGGATATCGGCACCTGTGTTCTTCCGGATGCCCGTTTAAAGATATATCTTACTGCCAGTGTTCGAACCCGCGCCATGCGCAGGTATAAGGAACTGGCGGAAAAAGGTCAGGACTGCGATCCGGCAGAAATCGAGAGAGATATCGAGGCAAGGGATTACCGGGATATGCATCGTGAGATTGCGCCGCTGAAAGCGGCTGCAGACGCGATTACGCTGGATTCCTCGGAGATGACGGTTGAGGAAGTGGTTGAGGAAATATACAGAATGGTTTGCGGGACAGAAAAAGGGAATACCGCTCATGAAACCGTTCACTAAAGTGGACGGATCAGGATTAAGAACGGGAGATACAGACATGAGAGTAGAACTGGCGGAGAAGGCAGGGTTTTGTTTCGGTGTAAGCCGGGCGGTAGATCTTGTTTATAAGGAAGCGCTGAAGAAAGAACAACCGGTTTATACGTTTGGTCCGATTATTCATAATGAAGAAGTAACGGCGGATCTGGAAAAAAAGGGAGTCCGTATCATTCATACCGCAGAAGAAGCTGTGAATGTATCCGCCGGTACAGTGATACTGCGTTCTCACGGCGTTTCCAGATCAGAGGAGGAGACTCTGGCCTGCGCCGGACTGACAATCGTGGACGCCACCTGTCCTTATGTAAAACGAATACACCGGATTGTGCGGGAGTATTCCGAAAGGGGATATCTGGTGCTGGTGATCGGAAGTGCCGACCATCCTGAGGTAGAGGGAATCGTCGGCTGGACCATTCCGGGCAGCAGCAGAGTCGTCTTTTCAACGGAAGAAGCAGCAAATCTGAACCTGAATGGATGCAACAAAATCTGCATTGTGGCGCAAACAACATTTCATCACAAGAAATTTAAAGATATGGTTGAAATTATCCGAAAAAAAGTGTATGATAGCAAGAGTACGGTGGAAAACGATATCAAATTCGAAGTCCACAACACGATCTGCTCTGCCACAAGAGAGAGGCAGGAGGCGGCGAGAGTGCTGTCCGCACAAGTGGATGCGATGATCGTGATCGGAGGGACGAGCAGCTCCAATACGAGGAAACTCTGTGAAATCTGTTCGGAACATTGTCAGAATACTTACTTTATACAAACGAAAGAAGATTTGCCAGTTACAGATTTTTCGCGTTTCGACTACGTAGGTATTACAGCGGGGGCTTCCACCCCCAAGAATATTATTGAGGAGGTTCAAAAGTATGTCAGAAATGAACTTTGAACAAATGTTGGATGAATTTTCAAAAACAATCAGAAACGGAGAGGTAGTCGAAGGCACAGTTATTGATGTGAAACCGGATGAAATTATCCTGAACATTGGCTATAAAGCAGACGGCATTATTACACGCAATGAATACACAAATGACTCAAGTGTTGACCTGACTACGGTAGTCTCTGTCGGGGACAAGATGGAGGCGAAGGTTCTCAAAGTGAATGACGGCGACGGACAGGTAGTGCTTACATACAAGCGCCTTGCAGCCGAGAAGGTCAGCAAGCGTCTGGAGGAGGCTTATGAGAGCGGTGAGGTTCTGACCGGACCTGTAACACAGGCGCTGAACGGCGGATTGAGCGTTGTGATTGACGATATACGCATTTTCATTCCGGCCAGCCTGGTATCCGATATGTATGAGAGAGATCTCAGCAAATATATGGGTCAGGAGATTGAGTTTGTGCTCACTGAGTTTAATCCGCGCCGCAGACGTATTATCGGTAACCGCAAGCAGCTTCTGGTTGCTGAGAAGGCCCGCAGACAGGCAGAACTTCTCGCACGGATCAATGTCGGTGATGTGATCGAGGGTACGGTGAAAAATCTGACGGATTTCGGTGCTTTTATTGATCTGGGCGGAGCGGATGGTCTGCTTCATATCTCTGAGATGTCCTGGGGACGTGTGGAGAACCCGAAAAAGATTTATAAGGTGGGACAGACTGTCCGTGTATTTATCAAGGATATCCGCGACACCAAGATTGCGCTCAGCGTGAAGTTCCCGGAGGAGAATCCCTGGAACAACGCTGCAGAGAAGTATGCGGCGGGCAATATTGTTACCGGCCGCATTGCGAGAATGACAGATTTCGGTGCTTTTGTTGAACTGGCACCCGGTGTGGATGCGCTGCTTCATGTATCTCAGATCTCCAGGGAGCATGTGGATAAGCCTTCGGATGTACTGAGCATCGGGCAGGAGATTGAGGCCAAGATCGTAGATTTCAATGAGGATGACCGCAAGATCAGCCTGAGTATGAAGGCAATCGGATCCTTTGTTCCCCCTGTGAAAGAGGAAGAACCTGCGGATGACGCGTATGCTGATGAGCCCGCGGCTGATGCAGCGGAGGAGACATCGGAAGATATTGTTGAAGAATAATAAAATGACCCCTGTTTTAAATGCAGGGGTCTTTTTTATTTCATAGGAAAGTTCATCCTATGAAATAAAAAACTCCGTGAGGATGCGCAGCTCGCGGATAGGAAATTTTGCGATGCAACCGCTCGCGCGCGAAGTGTCGCAGAGCGACACTTTATTTTATTCACAGAGGTGCGAAAGGAATATGACATCCTGTCCTGTTTTTACCCTTGAAAAAACAGAGAAAAATAATGAATAAGAAACGTTTTCTCGTCCTTTTTTTGCGCCGGGAGAGCCAGATAACAGCATTCGTCCCGGAATTCTTTTTTCAGGAATCCGTCCGCTGTTTTTACAGGGATTGAGATATAATCACAGTCCTGTCTGCTGTAGCAGTTTTGCCTGGTCGCTTTCCGGCGGTGAGCGGGATCGACAAAGGCGCCGACGCTTTTATGAACGGCGCAGCCTTCTTCGGGCAGATACACATAGTTCTCCGGATCGGGGAAGAAATGCTTTAACGTCCCGTGATAAATCGGAAAGCAGATCAGTACGGATTTTTTTCCGAGAAGACATGGACAGTGCTGAACCGCGGGATGTTCAGGTTTTATGGTGATCGGTCCGATTGCCTGCGGAAAAGAAATGTCGGGGCATACTTTGATATTATAGAAAGAATCCGTTTCATTTCTCTCTTCAAATGAATCTGTAATGGCAAATGCCCCGTCGCGCAGCTGATGCCAGGAGAGCAGTCCGATCAGATCAAACAGGCCCCTGACATCCTCTTCATTGTGAAGAAGGAGAAGAGACAGAGCCTGCGGATCCGGAACGGATACATAGCGGCGGTAGATCCGGATCAACTGACCGCCGTCGTATTTGTCTTCACGGGTGCATCCGAGAAACTGCTCGATAACTTTCTGGCGATAGGATGGGAGACGGAGCAGAGATTTCATGCGGATGGCCTCCCGATACAGGTCGATGAATGCGGATCCGGACGCAACAGGGGTTTCCCGATCGGTTGTTTTCGTCAGGTGAGGTTCCTGTTGTAAGTTTAAATATTTCCGGGCGGACAGTTTGTCATACAGAGTGGATCTCTTCCGTATAAAAGGAATATCAAATGTGGTTCCGTTAAAGGTAATGAGTGTCGTAAAGCGGTTCAGCAGAGCAGAAAAAGCCGCAAGTATTTCTTCCTCCTGAGCAGGGGTTTCCGCAAAAAACAGTTCTGTCCTGACCGTATCGTCCGTCCGATATCCGCAGCCGATGCAGTAGATGAAATCACGCGCAGCGGACAGACCGGTGGTCTCGATGTCAAACAACAGCATCTCTTCTGTCAGAAAATGCTGTTGAAAAGGGGGAAGGCTGTTGACAGGGAATCTGTTTTTTCTGTGTATCATGTTTGTCCTCTTATTTACTGTTAATTATGAGAATCATTTATTTTCAGGCTGCTAGAAGTCTTTTTCCTGTGTTTACAGTATATACCTTTTTTCGGCAATCGTGAACTTTTTTTAAAACATACTACAATCTTTTTTGTCTTTATGTTATAATTAAGAGAATTTGAGAGCGGCCAAACAGTTGTTCTCATAAATATGGTGATTATTCAGATTCAGAGCCGAAGATGTCTCACACTTGCTCTTTTTTTGCGTCAATCTGTCTGGGTCTGAATAGGATACAAAATCTTTAAAGAAAGAAGGGCTTGATATGGGTTTATGTACTTTTAAGGGCGGCGTGCATCCATATGACGGCAAGGAGTTGTCAAAGGATAAACCGATCACGGAATACTTACCCAAAGGCGATCTGGTGTATCCGTTGTCTCAGCATATCGGTGCGCCGGCGAAGCCTGTCGTGGCAGTAGGTGATACTGTCCTGGCAGGACAGATGATCGCGGAGGCTGGCGGATTTGTTTCGGCGCCGATCTATGCCTCGGTATCCGGGAAGGTTAAGAAGATCGAACCCCGGCGTGTCGTGGTGGGAGATATGGTGAACTCCATCGTTATTGAGAATGACGGCGAATTCAATTCCGTTGAGTTTGAGGAAGTAGATGATGTTTCGGCATTATCGAAGGAAGAGATTCTGGAGAAGGTCAAAAATGCCGGCATTGTCGGTATGGGCGGCGCGGGTTTCCCGACCCATGTAAAACTGTCTCCGAAGGAACCGGACAAAATCGATTATATTATCGCAAACTGCGCGGAGTGCGAGCCGTATCTGACATCCGATTACCGCAGGATGCTGGAGGAGCCGGAGAAGCTGATTGGCGGCATGAAGATCATGCTTTCCCTGTTTGACCATGCGAAGGGTATTTTCGGTATTGAAGATAATAAACCGGACTGTATTAAGCTCATCTCTGATCTGGTGAAGGATGAGCCGAATATGGAGGTAAAGGCCTTAAAGACCAAATATCCGCAGGGTTCCGAACGTCATCTGATCTACGCGACGACAAAGCGTGCGATTAATTCAACCATGCTGCCGGCTGACGCAGGCTGTATCGTGGACAATGTTGACACCATCGTTGCTATTTACAATGCCGTGAAGCTCGGACGTCCGCTGATGCGCCGGATTGTAACGATCACGGGTGATGCCGTGAATGAACCGGCAAATTATTCCATATATATCGGGACGAATTACGCGGAGCTGGTAGATGCGGCGGGCGGATTTAAGACTCAGCCGAAGAAGATCATCTCCGGCGGTCCGATGATGGGATTCGCCATGTTCAGTCTGGATATTCCTACGACCAAGACGACATCGGCACTGCTCTGCCTGACAGAGGATGAGGTTCAGAAGGCGGAGGCTCAGGCAACGAACTGCATCAACTGCGGCCGCTGCGTGGAGGCCTGTCCGTCCCGGATCGTTCCGTCCAGGCTTGCTGATTACGCACAGAATCATCAGGAGGATCTCTTTGAGAAATGGAATGGTCTGGAATGTGTGGAATGCGGCAGCTGCAGCTTTATCTGTCCGGCAAAGCGCAATCTGGTGCAGGCAATCCGTGTTATGAAAAAGACGGTCATAGCCAATAAACGTAAGAAAGCTTAGGGAGGTGGATACCTGTGAGTGAGTTATATAATGTTACATCGTCACCACATGTGAGATCCAAAGTCAGTACAGATAAGATTATGCTCTGCGTGATCATTGCGCTTTTGCCTGCTACGATCTTTGGCATCTACAATTTCGGTCCGAGAGCTCTTGCGGTTATTGTTGTTACGATCGCAAGCTGTATCGTTTCCGAGTATATTTTCAATAAAATCGCGCACAGAAAACAGTCGGTGGGAGACTTGAGCTGTATTGTCACCGGTTTGCTCCTGGCGCTGAACTTAACCAGTACGATTCCGTTCTGGATGGCGATTCTCGGCGGCGCATTTGCAATCGTCGTTGTGAAGATGCTGTTCGGCGGTCTCGGACAGAACTTTATGAACCCTGCGCTTGGTGCAAGATGCTTCCTGCTTCTTGCTTTTACAGGACCGATGACCAGCTTTGCGACGGTTCCGCTGGATACGACGACCAGCGCGACGCCGTTGTCTTATCTGGCGGACGGCGGACTGTATTCGAATACACTGGCGATGTTTACCGGACGGATTTCCGGTACGATCGGTGAGACCTCGGTGATCTGTATTTTGATCGGTGCGATTTTTCTGATTGCCTGCGGCGTCATTGATATTCGGATTCCGGGTACATATATTCTGACATTTGCCATTTTTATCATTTTGTTCGGAGGACATCTCACCACTGGCGATCTGGTTCCGTTTGTGGTTCAGGAGCTTTGCGGCGGCGGTCTGATGCTCGGTGCATTCTTTATGGCTACCGATTACGTGACGTCGCCGATCACACCCCGCGGGAAGATATTGTACGGTATTATCTGCGGCTGTCTGCTCGGTATTTTCCGGTTGTTCGGCGCTTCCGCTGAAGGGTGCTCTTACTCCATTATCTTCGCTAACATGTTAGTGCCGCTGATCGAGAGAGTGACGGTACCGAAGCCGTTTGGTAAAGGAGGGGAGAAATAATGAAAAAGAATTCCATTGTAAAAGATGCCCTGATCCTTTTTTGTATCACGATTATCGCAGGTTTTGCGCTCGGTGCTGTACATGAGATTACGTTGGAACCGATCGCGGCTGCGGAAGCCGAGGCGCAGCAGGAGGCTTATAAGACAGTGTTCCCGGACGCATCGGAATTCCTCGATCTGCCGGACTTCAGTACAGAGGATGCTGCTGAGGTTCTTGCTGACGCAGGGTACGGGGATGATACAATCGAGAACTGCGTACAGGCTGTGGATGAAAGCGGCAATCTCCTTGGTTATGTGATTAATGCTACCGATCCGAACAGTTACGGCGGAGATGTGACGTTGTCTCTGGGTGTGACGTTAGACGGTACAGTGAACGGATATTCTATTACCGAGATTAATGATACGGCCGGACTGGGTATGAAGGCGAAGGAGGAGTCGTTCTCCTCGCAGTATGCAGGTAAACAGGTGGAAGAGTTTGTGGTGACCAAGACCGGCGCGACATCCGAGAATGAGATCGACGCCATCAGCGGCGCAACGATTTCTTCCAATGCTGTGACCAACGCGGTCAACGCGGGTCTGGTTTACTACAGATATCTGCTTGATCTGACGGGAGGTGAACTGCTCAGTGAATAAGTATTTAGAACGTTTACATAATGGTATTTTAAAAGAAAATCCTACTTTCGTCCTTTTGCTCGGTATGTGTCCGACTCTTGCAGTCACCACATCGGCGATGAACGGTCTCGGTATGGGATTGTCCACGACGTTTGTACTGGTTTTCTCCAACCTGATTATTTCATTGCTGCGCAAGATTATACCGGATAAGGTGCGTGTGTCGGCGTTTATCGTTGTTGTGGCCTCTCTGGTTACAATCGTGCAGTTCCTGCTTCAGGGATTTGTGCCGAGCCTGTATGACTCTCTCGGCATCTACATTCCGCTGATCGTTGTAAACTGTATCATCTTCGGCCGTGCGGAGAGTTACGCATTTAAAAACGGACCGGTTCTCTCAATTTTCGACGGTATCGGCATGGGTATCGGTTTCACATTCGGATTAACCTGTATCGGTATTGTCCGTGAGGTTCTGGGTTCCGGTCAGATCTTTGGCTATCAGCTGCTTCCGTTGGCGGATTCCGCTTCAGGGACAGCAGGCTTTACACCGATTACGATTTTTGTATTGGCTCCGGGTGCGTTCTTCGTATTGGCTATGCTGATCGCGATACAGAATGCGTTCAAAGAGTACCGGCGAAAGAAGGGCCTGCAGGTGAAGGCTGCGGCTGGTTGTCTGGCGGGCGACTGCGCATCCTGTCAGGAAGGCGTATGTGAGGCTCCCGAAGAGAAAAAAATATTCACGGCCGGTGAAGATGATCAGAAAGCATAGGAGGTTAGGTTCAGATGAAAGAAGTCATTTTAATTGCAATCGGTTCTGCCGTTGTCAATAACGTCGTGCTGAGCCAGTTCCTTGGCTTATGTCCTTTCTTCGGCGTATCGAAAAAAGTCGATACGGCAGCCGGAATGGGTATGGCAGTTATCTTCGTTATTACAATCGCGTCGTTTGTGACAAGCGTATTGGATAAGTTTATTTTACAGAATTTTGATCTGGTATATCTGAGGACGATCGTATTTATTCTGATCATTGCGGCTCTGGTACAGTTCGTCGAGATGTTCCTGAAAAAATCCATGCCGCCGCTGTATAACTCTCTGGGCGTGTTCCTGCCGCTGATCACCACGAACTGTGCAGTTCTCGGTGTGGCGCTGAACAACGTACAGTACGGTTACGGCATTGGTGTCAGCACGATTAACGGCCTGGCGACAGCAGTCGGCTTTACCATCGCTATCGTGATTATGGCAAGTATCCGCGAGCGCATTGAGTATAATGCGATTCCGCAGCCCTTTAAGGGTTCTGCCATTGTTCTGGTGACAGCGGGTCTGATGGCGATTGCGTTCATGGGCTTTTCCGGCGTAATTTAAGGAGGATATGCAGATGGATGTTCAAGCGATTATCATTGCCGCCGTTGTGGTCGGCGCTGTAGGTATTGTCATCGGCATCATCCTTGGCATTGCCGGTGAGAAGTTTAAAGTAGAGGTTGATCCGAATGAGGAAGCGATTCTCGGTGTCCTGCCGGGAAATAACTGCGGCGGATGCGGTTATGCCGGATGCTCCGGCCTTGCGGCAGCCATCGCAAAGGGAGAAGCAGAGGTAGGAGCCTGCCCGGTAGGCGGCGCGCCTGTCGCTGCGAAGATCGGAGCCATCATGGGACAGGATGCCGGTGAGGCAGTGCGAATGACCGCATTTGTCAAATGTGCCGGTACCTGTGAACAGGCGGGATCCGATTACAACTACATCGGAGAGCAGTCCTGCTCCATGGTGAAGTTCATTTCCAACGGCGGACCGAAGTCCTGCAACCATGGCTGTCTCGGATTCGGCGAGTGCGTGGCCGCGTGTCCGTTTGACGCGATTCATATTCAGGACGGTATTGCGGTAGTTGATAAAGAGAACTGTAAGGCCTGCGGGAAATGTATCAAGGCATGTCCGCAGGATCTGATCGAACTCATTCCGTATGATGCGGCTCATGTAGTACGATGCAGCTCGAAGGATATGGGTAAGATCGTCATGAAGGCATGTAAGGTCGGCTGTATCGGCTGCCGGATGTGCCAGAAGGTCTGCGAAGAGGGCGCGATTACGGTTGAGAACAATATCGCGCATATCGATCAGGAGAAATGTACGGGCTGCGGAAAGTGTGCCGAGAAGTGCCCGAAGAAGATTATCTGCTGATATGTGTCGGACACATATTCCGGATCTTTTATAACAGAAAAACGGACGGCGTCATGATTTGGGAAATATGGCGTCGTCTGTTTTTTATAGGAAAGTTCGTACTATAAAACAAAAAGATCCGCGATGATGCGCACTCAGCACTGTGAGTTCAGGGTAAGAATTGCCTTTTACTCGATTTACAGAAAAGCGGTTATATCTTCAATGGCATACAGCGGAAGGTTGAGCAGGTTGTCGTCTTTTCGTTGGTCAGCCATGGAAGTTCGAATCGCTATTTTCGGTTTATATTTTTCGCGGTAGGTTTTCAGGCTTTTTGCACGAAGATTTGTTTCAGCCTTTACTTCCAGTGGAGTAATCGCAGCGCCGTTATCAATAAGAAAATCTATCTCACAGGAACCGCGGTCATTGGTATAATAATATATATTCAGGGTCGGATTTGTGATGAGCTGCTGAAGGACATACTGTTCTGTCAAAGCTCCTTTAAATTCTACAAACATGTCATTTCCGTCCAAAAGTGTTCTCTGGTGAAGACCAGACATGCATCCGAGAAGTCCGACATCCACAAGAAACAGCTTGAATGCCTTCATATCTTCATAAGCTTTTAGCGGAAGATTCGGTTTTGTCACACGGCTTACTTTATGAATCAGACCGCAGTCTGAAAGCCAAAGGATCGCTGTTTCATAATCTTTCGCTCTGGCGCCTTCCCGAACGAGACCGTAAATAAATTTTTTGTTTTCCTTTGCAAGCTGTGAGGGTATGCTGTTCCACACCATGCGAATACGAGGAACAATGTCATTGGGCGCATGCTTGGAAAAATCATGTTCATAAGCTTCCAGAATTCTTTTCTGTATGATACGCACTTCGTTGTAATCTTTGTTTTGGGAGAAGTGCAGGACTGCTTCCGGCATGCCGCCGACATAACAATAATTCTTTAAATGATTGATAAAAGTCTGTTTAAAAGGCGTTATCATTGAAAAATCTCTGGACGAAAGGAGGTCAGAAAAACGCCCATCCCCCATAGCTGTCAGATATTCTTTAAAGGAGAGTGGATACAATTTCAAAAAATCCACTTTTCCTACAGGGAAAGAAGTACCCTGATGCAAAGCGATGCCGAGCAAAGATCCTGCGCAGATAATATGGTACTGCGGAGCATCTTCATAAAAATATTTCAGGCTGGCAAGCGCCCGGGGCACTTCCTGCACTTCATCGAAAATAAGCAGGGTGTTGTCTACGTCGATTTTATGTCCGGCATATAGTTCGAAGCCTAAAATCAAGCGGCTTGTATTCAGATCTGCGGCAAATAATTCGGCCATCTGAGTATTTGAATCAAAATTGATATATATTGTGTACTGGTAAGCCTGTTTTCCGAATTCCTGCATGAGCCAGGTTTTTCCTACCTGACGTGCACCTTCGATGATCAGAGGTTTTCTGTATTTGGAATCCTTCCATCGGTAGAGGGATTGTATTGCTGAACGGTACATAATGATTCCTCCATGTCATATGGTAGCAGTTAAAGCATAGGATGATATTTGATAAATCATTTGTTTTATACATTGTAACACATAATACAAAAATTACAACGAAAAAATGATATTTAAAACAAAAATTACAACGAATAAATGTGGCGGCACACATTATTTACAACGATTATGTGCTCGACCATTGCTCCAGTGACAAATTCATGAAAATGTGATAAGAAGAAAACAGCTTCTGCAGAGCAAAATCTCATGAATGGAGTAAGAGGTTAAATGAAAACTATAACTATATTATTGACAAGATATCCGGATTTATTATCAGGTCTGATTTCAGTGATTAGCAGATCAGAGTATTCGCACATTTCAATATCACTTGATGATAATCTCCAAATATTTTACAGTTTTAATTTTAAAGGTTTTGCGACAGAAAAAACAGGGAAAAATTCTTTTCATAAACATTTGTTGAACAGATTATACATTCGGGTGCAGGTGAAGGAAGAAATATATAGAAATTTATATAAAGAACTTATGACTTTTGCATGCATGCCAAAAACATATAAATATTCTTTTACTGGTGTTATTTTATGTATTCTGCATATTCCTCATAAATTTCATAATCGTTATTTTTGTTCTCAGTTTGTGGCAGAATTATTGGTAAAAGCAGGAGTTTTGAATTTAAAAAAGCATGCATCATTATATTTACCGGGAGAGTTAGCGGAAGAATTGATGTCATGTTTTTCATGCGGTTATTTTTTCCAGGAAAGTGTACCGGTGTGTATGCCGACATTTACCTGACAGAAAATTCTTTACAAATACTGACTTGAGTTTTATAATAAACTCGCTCTGAAGATGCCTCAGCTTTCTTGCTTTTATAATATAGAGCATATATCTTGTGAAAAGGTTGCTATTGCAAAACTTCAGTGTAGATTAACAGGACAGGAATATATTATACAACCATGCAGATGAATGATTACTTTAAATATAAGAAAAGGATTGTTGTAAAAATAGGGTCATCTTCCTTACAGCATCCGCAGACAGGAAATACGAATTATTTCAAGATTGAGAAGCTGGTGAGGGAACTGTGTGACATACATAACCGCGGCATCGACGTGTGCCTGGTCAGCTCCGGGGCCATTGCCGTAGGACGGAAAGCGTTGGGGCTGATGGAGCGTCCGACGGATCCCGCTGTGAAGCAGGCCTGTGCGGCTGTGGGACAGGCGCGGCTGATGATGACCTATCAGAAACTGTTCGCTGAGTATAACCAGACGGCGGCACAGGTGCTGATGACGAAGAATACCATGTTCAATCCCGTATCCAGGCAGAACGCGCACAATACCTTTGAGCAGCTGTTTCGTCTGGGAACGATTCCGGTTGTCAATGAAAATGATACGGTGTCGATCTACGAGATGCAGTTTGGCGATAATGATACGCTATCCGCGTTGGTCGCCTCTCTGTTTCAGGCGGATTTGCTGATCATGCTTTCCGATATTGATGGGCTTTATACGGATAACCCGCGTGAGAATCCGGATGCGAAGCTGGTGGAGATTGTTGAGAAGCTCGACGAACATTTTGATCAGATGGCGAAGGATACCACCGGCAGCGATGTCGGCACCGGCGGGATGGCGACGAAGCTGACGGCTGCGCGGATTGCGACGGCGTCCGGCACGGATATGATTATTGCAAACGGCGGCGATGTTGGTATTCTTCATGAGATCATGGCCGGAGAATTTCGAGGGACACTGTTTAAAGCACAGAAAAATGCAGAATTTGATATCCAGAAGTTTCTGGAGGAACACTGAGAGTTCGGAGTAATTATGACAGACGAAAAAATTGCAAGAATTAATGAATTGTATCATAAGGCAAAGACGGAGGGACTGAGTTTTGAGGAGCGTGAGGAGCAGTCGGCTCTGCGCGCAGAGTTTATCGCTTCTTTCAAACAGAACCTTAAGACACAGCTGGATAATATCGATGTGCAGAACCCGGACGGAACGATAGAAAATCTGGGTGAGAAACATGAGAAGATGAAGGCTTTATAAATGGATATTTGATGATTATGGGAGCACGAAGTGCGGAACAATCTGTAAGTATCGTAGGGGTCAGATGCTTTTGAATCCAACATCATATAATTAAATCGGATAGGGGGATAAGATATCCTCCTATTCGATTTTAAGTGCGCTGAGGGATCACAGTTTACGGAGAGGTTTTCATATGCAATTTAAGGAACATCGCATCGATCAAATTGAAAATGGAAGTATTGCTGAGGCGCTTGGCATCTGTCCGGGGGATGTATTGCTGGCTGTCAACGGGAAACCCATACAGGACGTCTTTGATTATCATTTTCTGATAAATGACGATGTGCTCACAATCCTGATCCGAAAACCGGACGGCGAGGAATGGGAGCTTGAGATTGAGAAGGATTATTATGAAGACCTGGGCATTGTGTTTGAGAACGGTCTCATGGATGATTATAAATCCTGCTGTAATAAATGTATTTTCTGCTTTATTGATCAGATGCCTCCGGGAATGCGGGATACATTGTATTTTAAGGATGACGATTCCCGTCTCTCTTTTTTGCAGGGGAGTTATGTGACGCTGACAAATATGAAGGATGAGGACGTGGAGCGTATCATTACTTATAAGCTTGCGCCCATCAATGTATCCGTCCATGCAATGAATCCGGAGCTTCGCTGTAAAATGCTCAATAATCGTTTTGCGGGACAGGCCCTGGAGAAACTGCGGCGCTTTTTTGAGGCGGGTATTGAGATGAACGGACAGATTGTGCTCTGCAAAGGTGTCAATGACGGGGAAGAACTGGAACGCAGTATTCGTGAGCTGACGGGATTCATTCCGCATATGGAGAGTGTATCCGTGGTGCCGGTCGGCCTGACGAAATATCGGGACGGATTGTATCCACTGGAACCGTTTACGAAAGAGGATGCCTGCGAAGTGCTCAGTATGATTCACCGGTGGCAGGGTATCTGCTTCGAAAAATATGGTACTCACTTCATCCATGCTTCGGATGAATGGTATCTGCTGGCAGAGCAGCCGCTTCCGCCGGAAGAGAATTATGACGGATATGTGCAGTTGGAAAATGGTGTCGGGATGATGCGTCTTTTACAGACGGAATTTGAGGAATGTTTGCGGGCTGAACAGGAAGACCCGGAAATACAGAGGAGGGATCGGCGCAGTTTTTTCCTTCAGATGAAAAAAAATCGAAGGGAAAGAAAGACATCATTTGCACACCGGATTTCCGGGAGAACTGCGTTTGATATGTATGCCCAGGATCCGGAAGCGGAAAACACGGATGACGCAGAAGAGAACAGAAAACATACCGGCCGCCGGGTTGTTTCCATTGCTACCGGACAGCTCGCGGCGCCGTTCCTTCGTAAGCTTTCCGCTGAGTTTATCTGCTTTCATCCCGATGTTGATATCCGGGTTTATGCGGTCCGGAATGATTTCTTCGGAGAGAAAATTACCGTGTCCGGTCTGCTGACCGGCCGGGATCTGGAAAACCAGCTGGTCGGGCAGGAACTGGGGGAAAAGCTTTTGCTTCCCTGTAATCTTCTGCGCAGCGGAGAGGATGTTTTCCTCGATGACATGACATTGGCGGATCTTGAAAAGACTTTACAAGTCCCCATTCATATTGTAAAATCAGATGGACAGAGTTTGTTTGACGAGCTTTGCGAATCAGGGCGCGGAGCGTAGACTCGCAGAGCATAGCAATCGATGTTCATGCATGGTGGTGTCCGAGTCAACGGACATGCCCGTTTCATTTATGGGAGTTGGATCATTATATACAGGAAGGTGAGAGATGAGCAAACCGATTGTAGCCATTGTCGGCCGCCCGAATGTCGGGAAATCCACATTGTTTAATGCGCTGGCCGGAGAGCGGATTTCCATTGTACAGGATACGCCGGGCGTGACCAGGGATCGCATTTACGCGGATGCGGAGTGGCTGAACCATAGTTTTACATTGATAGATACCGGCGGTATCGAGCCTGATTCGAAGGATATTATTTTATCGCAGATGCGGGAACAGGCGGAGATCGCCATGGCGACGGCAGACGTTATCCTTTTTCTGACCGATGTGCGGCAGGGGATGGTTGACGCTGATGCAAAGGTGGCGGATCTGCTGAGACGTTCTAAGAAACCGGTTCTTCTGCTTGTAAATAAGGTGGATAATTTTCAGAAGTTTGAAGCGGATGTCTATGAGTTTTACAATCTCGGTATCGGAGATCCGATTCCGATTTCCGCATCGGGGAAGCTGGGACTGGGAGATATGCTGGAGAGGGTTGTGGCGCTTTTCCCGGATTCGGCTGCGAACGCCGAGGAGGACGCCAGACCCAAAGTGGCGGTGATCGGCAAACCGAATGTAGGCAAGTCATCGATCATTAATAAACTGGTCGGTGAGAATCGTGTGATTGTTTCGGATATTGCAGGGACTACCCGGGACGCGATCGATACAGAGATTGTGCATAACGGTAAAGAATATATTTTTATAGATACGGCTGGACTGCGCCGAAAGAGTAAGATAAAAGAAGAGATCGAACGTTACAGCATTATCCGCGCGGTGACGGCTGTGGAGCGTGCGGATGCGGTCATTCTTGTGATTGATGCCGGTGAGGGCGTGACAGAGCAGGATGCGAAGATTGCGGGAATTGCGCATGAGAGAGGCAAGGGCGTGATCATCGCAGTTAATAAATGGGATGCGATTGAGAAGGATGACAAGACCATCTATAAACATACGGACAGGATCCGTGAGATACTGAGTTTCATGTCTTATGCGGAGATCATGTTTATATCCGCCAGGACGGGACAGCGAATGACGCAGCTGTTTGACCGTATTGATATGGTGATTGAGAATAATTCCATGCGAATAGCTACCGGTGTTCTGAATGAGATCGTCACGGAAGCGGTAGCCATGCATGAGCCGCCCTCAGATAAGGGAAAACGCCTGAAGATTTATTATGTGACACAGGTGGCGGTGAAGCCGCCGACTTTCGTGATTTTTGTGAATGATAAGAAACTGATGCATTTTTCTTATACCCGTTATCTGGAGAATCGTATTCGCGAGACCTTCGGATTCAGGGGTACATCGCTGAAGTTTATTATCCGGGAACGCAAGGGAGAATCCTGATCGGCTTTCATGGATGATGGTGTTGACGCGCTGCATCAGCAATGCATGAAAGTCTGGTGACAGAAAGGACAATACGATATGATTTTGAGTCGTGTGATCGGTCTGGTGCTTGGATATATTTTTGGTTTGTTTCCGACAGGGACACTCGTCGGACGGGCGCATCAGACAGATTTGAAAAAGGAAGGCAGCGGGAATACGGGTATGACGAATTCTATCCGTGTGCTGGGATGGAAAGCGGGAATTATAGTATTTGCCGGTGATTTTTTTAAGGCGGTAGTTCCTATGGTGATTATCTGGGTGATATATCGAAACGTGTATCCAGATATGGTGAAGTTGCTGATGCTTTATTCCGGGTTGGGAGCGGTTCTTGGACATAATTTTCCTTTTTACGCGAAGTTCAAAGGCGGAAAGGGCATCGCCTGCAGCATCGGCAATATCATTGCGTTCGACTGGAGAATGGCTCCGATCTGTGCGATCCTGTTTTTTGTGACTGTTATTCCGACCGGGTTTATGTCATTGGGGTCATTGGGAATTATCATCGGTTTTTTTGTTCAGACCATTGTATTTGGTCAGCTTGGATTTTTAAACATAGCAGGGCAGTTTTTACCGGAATTATATTTGCTGGCCGCCATTCTGACAGCGTTGGCATTTATTCAGCACAGAGGCAACCTGAAACGGCTGGCATCCGGCACGGAGAATAAATTTGCGCCTTCCAAAAAAGAAAGAGAGTAACATTCAGGATAGTACTTCGCACTTGCTGCGAAGTACGTCAGATAACGTAGATTACATAGGGAAAAGTCCCATCGCAAAGCGATTTTAAATGGACTTTTCCTCGTAACTGTGAAGGTACTGAACAGTTACGAAAGAGAAGGATACGGAGGACTGATATGGCAAATACAGCGATTATAGGAGCGGGAAGCTGGGGTACGGCTCTGGCTGTACTTCTGGCACATAACGGGCATGAGGTAACGGTCTGGTCCATTCTGGAAAATGAGGTCGAAATGCTGAGCCGGGAACGTGAGCATAAGGAAAAGCTTCCGGGCGTGGTGATACCGGACTCCATTCAGTTTACAACAGATCTGGAGTATGCATCGGCCGGAAAGGATATGGTAGTGATGGCGGTGCCGTCGCCGTACACACGCAGCACGGCACACAATATGGCGCCGTATATCGGTCAGGATCAGCTGATTGTTACGGTGGCGAAGGGCATCGAGGAAGATACGCTGATGATTCAGACTGAGATCATCGAACAGGAGATTCCGCAGGCCGTGACAGCGGTTCTCTCCGGGCCGAGCCATGCGGAGGAGGTTGGCAGAGGCCTTCCGACAACTGTCGTGGTCGGGGCAAAGTCAAAAGAAATTGCGGAACGTGTGCAGTCTTATTTTATGAATGAAGTATTCAGGGTCTATACAAGTCCGGATATACTGGGAATTGAACTGGGCGGTTCTCTGAAAAATGTTATCGCTCTGGCAGCCGGTATGGCGGACGGTCTCGGATTCGGTGATAATACCAAGGCGGCTCTGGTTACCCGCGGTATTGCTGAAATGGGGAGACTTGCCGTGGCTATGGGGGCGAAAGCTGAGACATTAAACGGTTTGTCCGGCATCGGTGATCTGATTGTAACCTGTGCAAGCCGCCATTCCAGGAACCGGAAGGCAGGCATGCTGATCGGGCAGGGTTACAGTATGCAGGAGGCGATGGATGAGGTGCATATGGTTGTGGAGGGTGTGTACTCCGCAAAAGCTGCCATAGCTCTCTCGAAAAAATATCAGATTGATATGCCGATTGTGGAACAGGTGAATCAGGTTCTGTTTCACGGACACAGCGCAAAGGAGGCCGTGCATGATCTGATGCTGCGGCAGCGGCGTTCGGAAAGTGACGAACTGGGCTGGGAATGATTTCGCAATCCGGGTATTGTATTTCACAAGCACGAATCAATCATCGCTGTTTGGCGGTTATCAGACAAAAGGAAATCATCATGCAGAAAATAAAAATAAAATATTTTTCAGATAAAATTACCAGGCTGGAGTATATAGATGGTAAATCCGACTGGATTGATCTGCGCGCCAGTGAAACGGTGGCTTTAAAAGCAGGAGAATTCCGCCTGATCCCGTTGGGAGTGTCCATGGAACTTCCGCAGGGGTATGAGGCACATCTGGTTCCGCGCAGTTCCACGTTTAAAAATTACGGTATTTTGCAGACAAACAGCTGCGGTATCATTGATTGTTCCTACTGCGGGGATGAGGACATGTGGCGTATGCCGGTTTATGCGACCCGTGATACCGTGATTCACGAGAACGACCGTATCTGTCAGTTCCGAATCATGAAAAATCAGCCGGAACTTGTTTTTGACGAGGTTTTCTCACTGGACAATGAAAACAGAGGCGGTTTCGGGAGCACGGGGAAACAGTGATATACAGGAAAGTAAGTCTGTGAAACAACAGGTATGCTTCGTCAAAATGACAATTTTTATAAACATATACCGTCAAAACACAGAAAAAACAGTCAAGATTTATGAGGGATTAGCATAAACACCAAGGAGAAGATGGCAATTTTGTTAAAATATCTAATGACATTTTCGAAAATATTTGATAAAATGTGTTCATGCAAAAACATGCATAATGTAAAAAATGGAGGGTAACACGAATGGCAGAATTATCATTACAGCATATCTATAAGAGATATCCGAACGGCTTTGAGGCAGTGAAAGATTTCAACCTTGAGATTAAAGACAAAGAGTTTATCATCTTTGTAGGACCGTCCGGATGCGGTAAATCAACCACACTTCGTATGGTTGCCGGTCTGGAAGAGATTTCAGAAGGTGATTTCTACATTGACGGCAAGCGTATGAATGACGTTGAACCGAAGGACAGAGATATCGCCATGGTATTCCAGAGTTATGCGTTATATCCGCATATGACGGTAGCTGACAACATGGGATTTGCTCTGAAGCTGAGAAGAATGCCGAAAGAAGAGATTGACAAGAAAGTACATGACGCAGCCAAGATTCTTGATCTTGAAAAGCTGCTGGATCGCAAGCCGAAGGCTCTTTCCGGCGGACAGAGACAGCGTGTGGCTATGGGGCGTGCAATTGTACGTGAGCCGAAGGTATTCCTGATGGATGAGCCTCTTTCCAACCTGGATGCGAAGCTGAGAGTTCAGATGCGTACCGAGATTGCCGCTCTGCATCAGAGACTGGGTGCTACGATTATCTATGTAACACATGATCAGACCGAGGCTATGACGCTGGGAACCAGAATAGTTGTTCTGAAAGACGGTATCATCATGCAGGTAGATTCCCCGAAGAAATTATATGATGAGCCAGACAACTTATTCGTAGCCGGATTTATCGGATCACCGCAGATGAACTTTATGGATGCCGTTGCGAAAGTCACCGGCGATAAGGCTACTCTGACTGTCAACGGAGTTGAGTATGATATGCCCGCGAACAAGGCAAAAGCTCTGAAGGACGGCGGATATGACGGTAAGACAGTTGTGTTCGGTATTCGTCCGGATGATATGGATGATTATCCGGAGTTTGTTGAGAAACATAAGAATTATCAGATTTCCGCTGAGGTTACGGGCTATGAGCTTCTCGGCTCTGAAGTATTACTGTATTACACATCAAACGGACTGACCATGACAGCGAAAGTAGATGCCAGCACACCAGCCCGCTTTGGTGACCAGATCAAGATCGCCTTTGATATTGAGAAGGGTCATATCTTTGACAAGGAGACAGAACAGGCGATTTCTCATTAATGAAATACAGGAATCTTGATTTTCGAGACTGGGTACGGTTTCCGTACCCAGTCTTTTTCTCAGAGGAAAGTTTATTCTGTGAGAAAAGTCTGGAGGATTTTATGGAGTATATGATTTCAATGAAAAAACTGGATCGGATTCTGGGGGAAATGAAAGAAGCTTCCAAAAAAGATTTTCTTCTTTTTTCCGCAGATGGAGAATTATTGTCCGGTACAGCCGATGGCCAGCAGTTTTGCGAGCCGGCAAGGCTGTTTACGGTATCTCTTGCAGAGACACAGGTACAGCAGGGATGGATTTTCTTTCGCGTGGAACTGCATGGCGAGACTGAATATATATTGTTGTGCAGTACGGCATCTGAGATTGATCAGTCCTATGTGATCGGCAGGATGGCGCTGTGTCAGATTCGCAACCTTTTTCTGTCGATGCAGGAGCCGGAAAGCAAAGTGAACGGACTGCGCCAGATCCTGAACGGTGAGATTCCGGAAGATAAAATATCAGAAAAGTGCCATCAGCTGCGATTGAAATCAGGAAAATATATTCTCTATGTGATTCAGTATAAAAATGTGGCGGATTCCGTTCTGTCGGAAACCATGAAAAATCTCTTTGTTAACAGTCGTTCGGATTATATGGTTGAGATGGATGATACAAAAACGGTTCTGATCAAAGAGACATCGGATATTTCAAGCGGGAATTATGAGCAGTACGCACGGGTGATTGTGGACAATCTGCAGACGGAGGCTATGGTCAATGTATGGGTCGGATACGGTGATCCGGTTACTTCTTATGAGAAGATGTATCGTGCTTACCGCAATGCCTGTACCGCTTTGAAAGTCGGTGTTGTTTTTTACGGTGCGGAAAATGTGTTTTATTATCAGAAGCTTGGTATCGGCAGATTGATCTATAAGCTCCCGGCAGATCTGTGTGAGATGTTTCTGGAGGAAGTTCTCGGAGATAACAGGGATATCGATTTTGATGAAGAGACGATGGCAACGATTAATAAGCTGTTTGACAACAATCTGAATATATCAGAGACTGCCCGCCAGCTGTATATACATAGAAATACACTGGTGTATCGTCTGGAACGTATCGAGAAGAAACTGGGATTGGATATTCGTTCTTTTGAGGATGCCATGCTTTTTAAAATAGCCATGATGGTGCGTGAGCATCTGAATGAGATACGTGTTGTAAATGAATAAAATCTGTGTTATTATACATTCACCGAATGCATTTCATCATTTCTGAATCGTACCGAAGCATTCATATGTATAGTGTTATTTCTACGGCCATTCATTATGGTCTTCATGCTGTACCCGTCCGGGTTGAGGCAGATGTCAGTGAGGGTCTGCCCTGCTTTGAAATGGTCGGCTTTTTATCTTCCGAAGTCAGAGAAGCCAGGGAAAGGGTGCGTACTGCCCTGAAAAATTCCGGCTTCCCGATTCCACCGAAACGAATCACCATTAATCTGACACCTGCAAATATCCGGAAATCCGGAACAGGCTGTGACCTGCCTGTCGCGGCAGCGGTGCTTGCCGCACTGGGAATTCTGGATGAGAAATTGTTGTCCCGTTATATCGTGGTCGGAGAGATCAGTTTAAACGGGACGATTCTGCCGGTCAATGGCGTTCTTTCTGCAGCCATTCTTGCGAAAGAGACGGATTGCGAGGGAATCATTGTTCCCGAGAAAAATGCGCGGGAAGCGTCGATTATTTCTGATATAAAAGTCATTCCGGTATCCGATATTGAACAGTTTATTCATATCTGTGAAGAAGGGTTCCCGGAGATAGAAGCATCGCTGCCTGCTGAGAATATATGGGAGACTTCCTATCCGGTTGATTTCAGTGAGATTTACGGCCAGAAAATGCTCCGCCGCGCCTGTGAGATTGCCGTGAGCGGCATGCATAATCTTCTGATGATCGGACCTCCCGGCTCGGGAAAAACCATGACGGCAAAACGTATTCCTACAATCCTGCCTGATCTTACGAGGGCAGAAAAGCTGGAGCTTTCTCAAATCTACAGTATCTATGATCTGTTGGACGAGAAACGGATCATCCGCAACGAGAGACCCTTTCGAACACCACATCATACATCTACACCTCAGTCTATTGCCGGAGGAGGCAAATATCCGCGCCCGGGAGAGATCAGTCTGGCGCACCACGGTATTCTGTTTCTGGATGAGCTTCCGGAATTTTCTCCGCGGACGCTGGAAGTGCTCAGGGAACCGCTGGAGGAGAAACAAATTCATATTTCAAGACTGGACGCGAATATTACCTATCCGGCGGATTTTATTCTTGTTGCTTCTATGAATTCATGCCCATGCGGTTATTATCCTGATCGCAGCCGCTGCAGCTGTTCGCCGAATACTATTCATAACTATGTAAACCGAGTCTCACAGGCGCTGCTTGACCGTATTGATCTGTGTGTGGAAACGCAGGAAATATCATGGAATGAGATGCAGAACGGCGATCCGGCGGAATCATCCGCTGATATTCGCAGAAGAGTAGAACGGACGCATGCGGTGCAGCGTGAGAGATACCGTGATGAAACATATCGCTTTAACAGCCAGATATCCGGATCAGATCTGGAGTTATATTGTGCGCTTGATAAGGAAAGCCGAAACAGAATGGCGGAGAAATATGAGGAATATCGGCTGAGCGCCCGTACTTACAGTAAAATTCTGAAAATTGCGCGAACGATAGCAGATATGGAAGGGACAGAATGCATTTGCTGGAGACATCTGGAGGAAGCGTTTCTGTATCGCAGTCCGAATAAAAAGTACTGGAGGTGTTAATGCGGGGATGAGGTCAGAATACGCGGGCTCTCAGACTGTATGGGACTCTGAGAAAAAAATAAGTACAATGGATGATGATTATCTGAAATATGAATACTGGATGGCTTCTCTGTATAAAATCAGTGATAACAGGAGACGTCAGGGATGTCTTCTGGCGGGAGGCGCAAAGCAGATGTATGTACTCTCCGCAGATCAGTTAAAGGGAATGCATTATTTTTCTGATGAAGAGATCCGGTATATAGATGAAAGCAGAAAAACGTTCGATCCGGAACGGCAATGGAGCGGGTTCCTGAACAGAGGGATTCGGTTTCTGCCTTATACACATATGGATTATCCGGATAAATTGCGTCATATTTATGATCCGCCTTTTGCCGTTTATGTAAAAGGATGTCTGCCGGATATGTCTGTTAAAAGTATTGCGGTGGTCGGTGCGCGTGCCTGCTCGGAATATGGGCGCAGCGTTGCGCAGATGCTCGGGCGGATGCTGGCAGAACACGGCGCACAGGTCGTCAGCGGCATGGCTGTCGGAATAGACAGCGCTTCGCATGCGGGGGCTTTGTCTGCAAACGGAAATACTTATGCCGTGCTGGGAAGCGGCTGCGATATCTGTTATCCGAAATCTTCTGCCAATATTTATAACAATATACTTGCCGGACGGGGTGGAATTATATCCGAGCTTGCACCCGGTACAAATCCGCTGCCGCAGTTTTTCCCGAGACGAAACCGTATCATCAGTGCGCTTTCCGACGCGGTTGTTGTTGTGGAAGCAAAAAAGAGGAGCGGTTCACTGATCACGGCTGATCTGGCTCTGGAGCAGGGGAAAGACGTCTATGCGGTGCCGGGACGTTATACGGATACACTGAGCGCCGGCTGCAATCATCTGATCGAACAGGGCGCCGGTATTCTTGCTGATATGGATCATTTTCTGAAAAATACAGGTGTAGTTTCGGAATGTAGGACAAAAGAAATGACTATAAAAATAAATTTAGATAAATTGCCACTTGAAAAAGAAGAGCGAGTGGTGTATAGTGGTCTGGATTTTAATCCGAAATTCATTAATTCCATCATAGATGAAACGGGACTGGATTTTTTGACAGTCCTTTCTGCGTTAGATTCCCTGAAGAAAAAGCATCTGGTGCAGGAAACGTTTCAAAATTATTTTTGTAAAAAGCTGTAAATGTGTTGTCTGTATCGGGGGAGCCGGAGCGGTTTCTGAACGGGCTGCGCTGTGAAAGAGGTTACGTATGGCGAAAAATTTAGTGATCGTAGAGTCTCCTGCGAAAGTTAAAACCATTAAAAAGTTTCTCGGCAAAAATTATGAAGTGGCTGCTTCAAACGGTCATGTGAGGGATCTTCCGAAAAGTACGCTCGGTATAGATGTTGATCATGATTTTGAACCGAAATATATCACCATCCGGGGGAAGGGAGATATTCTTGCCTTGCTTCGCAAGGAAGTTAAAAAGGCAGATAAAGTCTATCTGGCGACTGACCCGGACCGTGAGGGGGAGGCTATTTCCTGGCATTTGTCTCAGGCACTGAAGCTGGAGGATAAAAATGTCAGACGTATCACATTTAATGAAATTACAAAAAGTGCGGTTAAAGAGTCCTTAAAGCATCCGCGGGATATTAATATGAATCTTGTGGATGCCCAGCAGACCAGAAGGATACTGGATCGTCTGGTCGGCTATAAGATCAGTCCGCTGCTCTGGGCAAAGGTGAAGCGCGGATTGAGTGCCGGCCGGGTGCAGTCCGTGGCGCTCCGTATTATCTGTGACCGGGAAGAAGAGATTAATGCGTTTATTCCGGAAGAATACTGGACGATTACGGCTGTTATGCAGGCAGAAGGAGAACGAAAACCGATCTCTGCGGAGTTCTACGGCGATAAAAACGGCAAAATTACGATTCATAATGAACAGGAACTTCGCACGATCCTGCAGGAACTGGAGTGCGCTGAGTTTCAGGTTCTGGATGTCAAAACAAGTGAGCGTATGAAAAAACCGCCGTTGCCGTTCCGCACCAGCACTCTGCAGCAGGAGGCAAGCCGTCATCTGAATTTTTCTACCCAGAAAACCATGCGTATCGCACAGCAGTTATACGAGGGCATTGATATTAAAGGAAACGGGACAGTCGGCCTGATCACGTATCTTCGTACGGATTCCACCCGCGTATCAGATGAGGCACAGAGATCTGCAGATGCGTATATCGCCGGTAATTACGGAGAACGGTATGTGGGCGGCCGCAGTCTGTCGGAGAATGTTTCCGCCCATGCTCAGGATGCGCATGAAGCGATCCGTCCAACGGACGTCAGCCGTTCTCCGGTGATGGTAAAGGATTCCCTTTCCAGAGATCAGTTTCGGCTTTATCAGATGATATGGAATCGTTTTGTCGCCAGCCGTATGGCACAGGCCTGTTATGAGACAACGGCCGTTCAGATCGGAGCCGATGATTACCGCTTCCGTCTCACGGCGTCTAAGTTGAAATTTGACGGATTCCTGTCTGTTTATACATTGGATGAAAAGAAATCTGACGCTGTTGTTTTGTCCAAAAGCCTGAAGCCGGGTACATCTCTTACTCGTAAAAATCTTGAAGAAAAACAGCATTTCACGCAGCCGCCCGCGCATTTTACGGAAGCGTCGCTGGTGAAAGCGCTGGAAGAACTCGGTATCGGAAGACCGAGTACTTATGCGCCGACGATTACAACTCTTCTCGGGCGCAGATATGTGATCAGGGAAAATAAAAACCTTTATGTTTCGGAGCTGGGAGAGGTCGTCAATAAGATTATGAAGGACGAATTCCCTACTATTGTGGATGAACAGTTTACCGCAAATATGGAATCTCTTCTTGATAATGTGGAGGAGGGTACCGTAGACTGGAAGGCTGTTGTGCGAAACTTTTATCCGGATCTTGACATGGCAGTAAAAGCCACTGAACAAAATCTGGAAAAAGTGGAGATTGCCGACGAGGTTTCTAATGAAATCTGTGAGGTCTGCGGGCGTCATATGGTGATCAAATACGGTCCGCACGGACGTTTTCTGGCATGTCCCGGATTTCCGGATTGCCGGAATACGCGTCCGCTTCTCGAAAAAATCGGAGTCGCCTGTCCGAAGTGCGGGAAGGGGCTGGTATTACGGAAAACAAAAAAGGGCAGAAAGTATTACGGATGCGAAAATCATCCCGATTGTGATTTTATGTCCTGGCAGAAACCGTCTGCCATACCCTGTCCGGAATGCGGCAGTTATATGGTTGAAAAGGGCAATAAGCTGGTGTGCGCGGGTGAAAATTGCGGGTATGTCTGTGTAAAACCGAAAGAGGAGAAAGAATAGACCGGGGAGGATCGAAATGAGTAGTGTACAGCTTCTGGATAAAACACGAAAAATCGGAAAACTGCTTCACAACAACAATTCATCAAAGGTGGTTTTTGACGATATATGTGCGGTGATGACGGATATTTTATCCGCCAATGTACTTGTCATCAGTAAAAAGGGGAAGGTTCTCGGTGTTTCTGACCGGAAAGGCATTACTCTGATCGATGACCTTCTTGAAAATCAGGTAGGCAGGCACATAGACACTTCCCTGAACGAAAGATTGCTGGGCATCCTTTCCACGAAGGAGAACGTGAATCTGGAAACCCTTGGTTTTACAGTTGAAAACGCTCATGCGTTTGCCGTGATCATTGCTCCGATCGATATCGCCGGTGAGAGACTGGGGACGCTGTTTGCTTACCGTGAAGACAGGCAATACGATATTGATGATATTATCTTGTGTGAAT